>NZ_JAAAPK010000008.1:0-335211 GCF_009909105.1 Corallococcus exiguus | reverse complement strand
CAGCTTGCGAGCGTTCTCCGCGGAGAAGCCGCCCAGCGTGAGGCTGGTGTCCACGCCGTGCGTGGATGCGTTCAGCGTGGCCGCGCGCAACACCAGGTCGTAGAGGCCCGGGAAGCGGCGGTAGGCGCGCATGCAGATGGCGGCGCGCACGGTGAGGCCGTTCACGTCCACGAACTCCGACTTGCAGCGGAAGTTGGTGACGTCCTCGCGCGTGGCGGCCACCGCGTCCGGGTCCTGCGAGAAGAGCGTGCTGTAGAGCGCGGAGAAGCGCATCGCGCCCAGCTTCTGGCTTTCGACGTGCTGGTGCAGGTAGGCCACCACGCCCGTGCGGTGGCTGGAGGACAGGAAGATGTCCTCCTCGGAGGAGCACTGGTAGCTCGTCACCGTGTAGGGCGTCTCCGGATCATGCGGCGTGTCGCCCCAGCACTTGAGGAAGGGGCTCCAGCGGCCGGGGACGCGGTACTCGCCCAGCGACTGCTTCGGCAGGTCCGTGGCCATCAGCCTGTCGGTGATGCGCTGCTGGTTGGCCAGCAACTGATCCTTCACGGACGTCATCAGCGCGGCCGGGTCCGGAGGCGCTTCCTGCTCCAGCGCCCGGTCGAGCAGCGCCCGTGCACGGGCCACCGGCACCAGGAAGCCCACCTGGTTGCCCATCGTGGCCACGTTGACGCCCACGACGCCGCCCTCGCCGCTGAGCGTGGGGCCGCCGCTCATGCCGGGGTTGATGGCGCCGGTGAAGTGCACGCGCTCGTAGAGGGCGTCGCGCACCAGGCCGTTGTAGGTGCCCTCCACGATGGTGGTGCCCAGGTCGCGCGGGTTGCCCATGGCGAACAGGCGCGTGCCCTGCGGCGGTTCGTGCTCCTCCAGCTTGAAGTAGTCGCTGACGGGCGTGTCCACCTGGATGACGGCCAGGTCGCTCGCCACGTCCACCGCGAGCAGGCGCACCGGCACCGTCGCGTCGCCGCGGTCCAGCTCCGCGGTGTAGTCCTCCGGGTGGAGCACCAGGTCGGAGACGACGTGGTAGTTCGTGAGGGCGTGGCCCTTCGCGCTCACGAAGAACGCGGAGCCGATGGAGGACTTCGTCCCGGAACGGCGCTCGATGATGCGCACCTGCGAGACGCGGCCCTGGATGCGGCGGAACAGCTCGTGCGTGGCCGGAGGCAACGAGGCCACCGGCAGGGGCGGCACCACCACGTCCGCGACGCCGGCGTCGGGCGCTGGAAGGGCCGGCGGAGCTGGAGACGCCGGGGGCGCCGAAGGAGCCACGGGCCCCTGCGCGAGCACGGCGACAAGAAGAAGGGAGAACATGGGCGGCGGAACCGTATCCCACCGCGAGCCCCACCGGGGGACGCCTTGGCCCTCCTGTCAGGCCACGCTACGAAGTGGCCGGCCCCTCCCCCTGCCGGCGGCGGCGCCAGGCCGCGTACGACACCAGCAGGGCTCCGGCCAGGGTGCCCGCCAGCGCCCCCGCGAGCCGCCGGGAGACGACGCCCGCCACCGGGGCCTCCATGCGGAAGGTCTCCAGCGAGGCGCGCACCCCGGGGGCCAGGGCGTCCCAGCGGGCGGCGGGCGCGCTGACCGTCACCACGGCGTGGCGGCCTTCGGAGGCCAGCCCCGTCACCAGCACCGTGCGCACCTGCCCTGCTTCACGGAGCGTCCCCAGCACCTCCACCCGGGGCACGGGCCCGCCCACGCGGTCCACCCGCTCCGGCGTCAGCGCCACGCCCAGCTCCCGTTGGAAGTGCTGGACCACGGCGGTGGAGAAGGAGTCGCGCTCGGAAGGACTGGCGGAGAAGCCTCCGTCCACCACGGCGATGAGGAACGTGGCCGCGTCCGGGCCCTCTCCGTCCGACAGCGCCGCGGACAGGGCGCGCGTGCGCACGCCGTCCTCCGACACCGCGCCCACCTGCGAGCCGGTGTAGCGCTCCCAGCGTGCCATCCGGAACGTGTCCGGAGGCCGGAAGCTGTAGCCATCCCGCCGCAGCTCCGTGCCGAGCGAACCGGACAGCGACAACCACACACCGGTGAGGACGGGCAGGAGCACGGGCCCCGAGGATAACCCCGAAGCCCGCGCCACGCCCGCTCCCCTGCCCCGCCGCTACCCGATCTTCTTCTTCAGGTCGTCCACCGGCGTCGTGTGCGTGACGATGCGGGACTGGAGCTCCCGCGCCACGTTGGTGATCAGCGGCTTGCGCATCATCGTCATGTGCGTGCCCGGCATGTCCACGACCTCCACGCCGCCGGTGACGAACTCCTCCCAGCCGGTGTGCTCACGCGTGTCCGGACGCTGGCTGGCGCGCAGCAGCACGATCTTCCCGTCGAGCGGCTTCGCGTCGTACTGCGTGAAGGCGCGCGAGGTGGACTCGAACACCCGGTACAGGTTGCGCACGCGCTCCACGCCCACGTCGGCGATCTGCGTGTCACCCTGGCTGCCCACTTCGTAGAAGTAGTTCACGCGCTCCGCTTGCGTCATCTGGGAGATGCGCTCGCGCAGTTCCAAGGGGTCACGGCCGGTGGTGGCCGCCAGCATCATGGTGAGTTCGGAGGTGAGCATGTCCTCCAGGACCTGCTCCGGCGTCTTGTCCGGCACCATGTGCTGCACGGTGTACGCGTCGATGCTCGCCAGCAGCGCCACCTCTTCGCCCACGGCGCGCAGCTGCCGCGCCATCTCGAAGGCGATGATGCCGCCCAGCGACCAGCCCGCCAGGTGGTAGGGCCCGTGCGGCTGCACCTCGCGCACGGACGCCAAGTACAGCGCGGCCATCTCCGCCACGGTGCCCAGGGGCTCCTCGCCCTCGGTGCCCCGGGCCTGCAGGCCGTAGCACGGCTGATCCGCGTCCAGCTCTCGCGCCAGATCCACGTAGCAGAGGACGCCGCCGCCCGCCGGGTGGATGGCGAACAGCGGAGGCTTCGTGCCCTCCGGCTTCAGCGCCACCAGCGGCGACCAGGCGCGTGACTCGGCCTCCAGCAGCGCGGCCAGCTGCTCCACCGTCGACGCCTGGAACAGCGACGCCAGGGGCAGGTTCTTGCCGGTGAGCTGCTGGATGCGGCCCATGAGCTGCACCGCCAGCATGGAGTGGCCGCCCAGGTCGAAGAAGTCGTCGCGGATGCCAATGGGCAACATCCCGAGCGTCTCCTCCCAGACTCGGACCAACTGCAGCTGAAGCGGCGTGCGCGCCACCACCAGCGTGGAGCCTTCCGCGCGCGTGGTGTCCGGCGCGGGCAGCGCGCGGCGATCCACCTTGCCGTTCGACGTGAGCGGCAGCGACTCCAGCGTCATGAAGGCGGACGGCACCATGTACTCCGGCAGCGTGCGCCGCAGTTGCTCGCGCAGCTCCGGGACTCCCGCCACGCTCTGACCCGGCGCGCCCACCAGGTACGCCACCAGGCGCTTGTCGCCCGGCACGTCCTCGCGCACCAGCACCACGGCCTCGCGCACGCTCGGGTGCGAGAGCAGGCCCGCCTCGATTTCGCCCAACTCGATGCGGAAGCCGCGCACCTTCACCTGGAAGTCCGCACGACCCAGGTACTCCAGCGTGCCGTCAGGACGCCACCGCGCCAGGTCGCCGGAGCGGTAGAGCCGCGCGCCCGGAACAGTGCTGAACGGATCCGGGATGAAGCGCTGCGCGGTCAGCTCCGGCCGGCCCAGGTAGCCGCGGCTGAGGCCGTCGCCGCCCACGTACATCTCACCCGTGACGCCCGGAGGCACCGGCTGTCCGTGCGCATCCAGCACGTACACCTGGAGGTCCGGGATCGCGACGCCGACCTCGCTGCCGCGCCCGCCCTCCGCGTCCGCCGCCTTGAGTGCGCGGTAGGTCACGTGAACGGTCGTCTCGGTGATGCCGTACATGTTGACGAGCACCGGCGCGTTGTCCGCGTGGCGCGCGTACCAGGGACGCAGGCTGCCGAACTCCAGCGCCTCGCCGCCGAACACGACCGTGCGCAGGGACAGGCCCTCGTGGTCGCCCGTGCGCTCCTCGTGTTGGATCAGCTGACGGAACGCGGACGGCGTCTGGTTGAGCACCGTGACGCCCTCGCGCTTGAGCAGCGCGTGGAAGTCCGCGGGCGTGCGGCTGACTTCGTACGGCACCACCACCAGCTTGCCGCCGTACAGCAGCGCGCCCCACATCTCCCAGACGGAGAAGTCGAAGGCGTACGAGTGGAACAGCGTCCACACGTCCTTCGCGCCGAAGTCGAACCAGTGCTTCGTGCCGTCGAAGAGGCGCACCACCTGGGCGTGCTCAATCTGCGCGCCCTTGGGACGGCCCGTGGAGCCGGACGTGTAGATGACGTACGCCAGGTGATGCGGCGCCACGCCGCTGTCCGGCGTCGTCGTGGGCGCGGAGGCCCAAGCGGCGGCATCCGAGTCCAGGCACAGGCGCTTCGCCGCGCCCGACGGCACCACGTCCAGCAGGTGCTGCTGCGTGAGCACCACCGGCACGCGAGCGTCCTCCACCATGAACTCCAGGCGATCCCGCGGGTACGCCGGATCCATGGGCAGGTACGCGCCGCCGGCCTTGAGGATGGCCAGCAGGCCCACCATCAGCTCCAGCGAACGCTCCACCGCGAGGCCCACCAGGACCTCCGGCCCCACGCCCAGCGTGCGCAGGTGATGCGCCAGCTGGTTCGCCCGCGTGTCCAGCTCGCGGTACGTGAGGCGCTGTTCGGCGTACGTGACCGCGATGGCGTCCGGGGTACGGGCCGCCTGCCGCTCGAACAACGTGTGCAGGCACGCGTCCACCGGGAAGCGGAAGGACGTGTTCCAGTCCGTCACCACCTGCGTGCGGTCCTCCTCCGTGAGCAGCGGCAGCTGGTGCAGCCGCGCGTCTGGGTTCGCCCCGATGCCCGCCAGCAACACGCCCAGGTGCCGGGCGAGCCGCTCGGCGGTGCTCGCGTCGAACAGATCGGTGTTGAACTCGAGCCCGCCCTCGATGCCGTTCGCCGTCTCCGTGAGGCCCAGCGACAGGTCGAACTTCGCGGTGCGGTGCTCCACCTCCACGCCTTCCAGGGTGAGGTCGGTCAGCGTGAACGCCCCTTCCGGCGCGTTCTGCAGCGTCATGGACACCTGGAACAGCGGCGTGCGGCTGGTATCGCGCGTGGGCGCCAGCTCCTCCACCAGCTTCTCGAACGGCACTTCCTGGTGCGCGTACGCGCCCAGCGTCGTCTCCCGCACGCGGCCCAGCAGCTCGCGGAACGTGGGGTCGCCGTCCAGCTTCGTGCGCAGCACCAGCGTGTTGACGAAGAAGCCGATGAGGCCTTCCGTCTCCGCGCGCTGGCGGCCCGCGATGGGCGTGCCCACGCTGATGTCATCCTGCCCGGAGTAGCGAGACAGCAGCGTCTGCCACGCGGCCAGCAGGACCATGAAGGGCGTGGTGCCCTCCTTCAACGCCAGGGCCCTGAGCGTCTCCGTCAGCTCGCGGCTGACCTTCACCGGGACGCTGGAGCCGTGCGACGTCTGCACGGCCGGACGCGGACGGTCCGTGGGCAGCTCCAGCGCGGAGGGCGCACCGGTCAGCTGCTGCTTCCAGTAGCCGAGCTGCTTCTCCAGCACCTCGCCCTGGAGCCAGCCACGCTGCCAGCCCGCGTAGTCCGCGTACTGCACCGGCAGCTCCGGCAGGGACGGCGTGCCGCCGTTGGAGAAGGCCTCGTAGGACGCGGCCATCTCGCGCACCAGCACGCCCATGGACCAACCGTCGGAGACGATGTGGTGCATGACGAGCAGGAGGATGTGCTCCTCCTCGTCCAGCTTGAGCAGCTTCACGCGCAACAGCGGACCGGTGGCCAGCTGGAACGGGTGCACCGCCTCGTCGTCCGCGAGCCGGCGGGCCTCGTCATGGCGCTCCGGCTCCGCGATGTCGGAGAGGTCCACCACCGGGAGCGGCAGCGACACCGCCGGGTGGATGACCTGCGTGGCCTGTCCGTTGTCCAGGTGGAACGACGTGCGCAGCGATTCGTGCCTGCGCACCAACTCCGTGAAGCTCTGCTCCAGCGCCATCACGTCCAGCGAGCCCTTCAGGCGAAGGACCATGGGCACGTTGTAGGCCGGGCTGGACGCGTCCAGCTGGTGCAGGAACCACAAGCGCTGCTGAGCGAACGACAGCGGCAGGCGGCCTTCGCGCGGCAACGGCACGATGGCGGGCGCCTGGGTGCCCGCGCCGGCCTGGAGCGCCTGGTCGATGAGGACGGACAGCTTCTGCACCGTGGGCGCGTTGAAGACGTCCCGCAGCTGCAGGTCGATCCGGAAGATGCTCCGGACGCGAGACAGCACCTGCGTGGCCAACAGCGAGTGTCCGCCCAGCTCGAAGAAGTCGTCCGTCGAGCCCACGCGGTCCACGTTCAGCAGCTCGCTCCACGCTCCGGCGAGCAGCTGTTCGGTGGGAGTGCGCGGCGCGATGAACGCGTCGTCCTGCGCGCGCTCGTCGCTGGGGACGGGCAGCGCCTTGCGGTCCACCTTGCCGTTGGAGGTCACCGGCAGCGCCTCCATCACCACGAAGGCGGACGGCACCATGTACTCCGGCAGCGTGCGCTCCAGGTGTTCGCGCAGGCCCTTGCGGTCCAGGGACTCCACGTCACCGGCGACGTAGGCCACCAGCCGCTTGTCGCCGGCCACGTCCTCGCGGACGACGACGACGGACTCGCGCACGCCGTAGGCGCCCATGAGGGCGGATTCGATCTCCCCCAGCTCGATGCGGTAGCCACGCACCTTCACCTGGTGGTCGACGCGGCCCATGTATTCCAGCGTGCCGTCTGCGCGCCAGCGGGCCAGGTCGCCGGAGCGGTACAGCCGCGCGCCAGCGTCGGTGCTGAACGCATCCGGCACGAACTTCTCCGCCGTGAGCTCCGGCCGGCCCAGGTAGCCGCGGCCCACCTGCACGCCGCCGATGTACAGCTCACCCGGCACGCCCACCGGCACGGGTTGCAGCTGCGAATCCAGCACGTACATCCGCGTGTTGGGCAGCGGCTTGCCGATGCGCACCGCGCCGGAGCCCGAGTCCTCCGGGGCCACGACGTGCACCGAGCAGCCCACCACCGTCTCCGTGGGGCCGTATTCGTTGATGAGCCGCGTGGCCGGCGCGTGCTTGCGCCAGAACGCCAGCTCCTCCGAGAAGAGCGCTTCGCCGCCGATGACGAAGGCGCCCGTGCGCCCCGCCGCCGCGTCCGCGCCCAGCAGGTCCGACAACAGCCGCAGGTGGCTGGGCGTCAGCTTCACCAGGCTGAAGCCCGTGCCTTCACGCAGCACGTCCGCCAGGCCTTCCACGCCTCGCGTCTCCGACACCATCACCACGCCCCGGCCCGCGACCAGCGGCGCCAGCATGCTGGTGACGGTCAGGTCGAACGCGAGCGACGAGTGCACCGGTGCGCCCGCGCCCGTATCCAGCCCGTACGCCGACAAGCACCACGTCAGGTAGTTGGACACACCGCGGTGCTCGATGGCCACGCCCTTGGGCTTGCCCGTCGAACCGGACGTGTAGATGACGTACGCCAGGTTGCCAGCCGTCACCGCCGTCACGGGCGCGTCCTCGCGCTCGCGGGAGATGCTGCGCTTCCAGTCGCCATCCAGGCTGATCAACTGCTGGGTGGTGACGGGCAGCTCGTCCGCCAGCGAGTCCTGCGTCAGCACCACCGGCACCTGCGTGTCCTCCAGCATGAAGGACAGTCGATCCAGCGGGTACTTCGGGTCGAGCGGCACGTAGGCGCCGCCGGCCTTGAGCACGCCCATCACGGCGATGACCATCTCCAGCGAGCGCTCCAGGCACAGGGCGACCTTCACCTCGGGCCCCACGCCCAGCCGGCGCAGGTGGTGCGCCAGCTGGTTGGCCTTCGCGTCCAGCTGCCGGTACGTGAGCTGCTCACCCTCGAAGGTCGCGGCGATGGCGTCCGGGGTGCGGGCCACCTGCTCCTCGAAGCGCTGGTGGATGCAGGCATCGCGCGGGAAGTCGGCCCGCGTGTCGTTCCACGTCGTCAGCAACTGCGTCCGTTCGCCATCCGTGAGCAGCGGCAGGCGCTGCACGGGCACGTCCGGCTGGGACGCCACGCCCTCCAGCAGGACGCGGAGGTGCTCCAGCATCCGCTCGGCGGTGCCGGCGTCGAACAGGTCGGAGTTGTACTCCATGGCTCCGCGCAGCTCTCCGTCCACCTCCGACAGGGTCATGTTCAGATCGAACTGCGCGGTGCGGTGCTCCAGCGGGACGGCGCGCAGCGTGAGGCCCTTGACCTCCAGCTCCGGCACCGGCGCGTTCTGGAACGACAGCAGCACCTGGAACAGCGGCGTGCGGCTGGTGTCGCGCGTGGGCGCCAGCTCCTCCACCAGCTTCTCGAAGGGCACTTCCTGGTGCGCGTACGCGCCCAGCGTCGTCTCCTTCACCTGGGCCAGCAGCGCGCGGAAGGACGGGTTGCCCTCCAGCTTCGTGCGCAGCACCAGCGTGTTGACGAAGAAGCCGATGAGGCCCTCCGTCTCCGTGCGGCCACGGCCCGCGATGGGCGTGCCCACGCTCACGTCGTCCTGACCGGAGTAGCGCGCGAGCAGCACCTGCCACGCGGCCAGGAGCACCATGAAGGGCGTGGCGCCCTCCTTGAGCGCCAGGGCCTTCAGCGTGTTCGTCACCAGCTTGCCCACGCGCAGGTTCACGCTGGCGCCCCGGTACGTCTGCACCGCCGGACGCGGACGGTCCGTGGGCAGCTCCAGCGCGGCGGGCGCGCCAGTCAGCTGCTGCTTCCAGTACGCCATCTGCTGGGCCAGCACGTCACCCTGCAACCAGCCGCGCTGCCAGCCCGCGTAGTCCGCGTACTGCACCGGCAACTCCGGCAGGGACGGCGCGCGACCGGAGGCGAAGGCCTCGTAGAGGGCCGCCATCTCCCGCACCAGCACACCCATGGACCAGCCGTCGGAGACGATGTGGTGCATCGTCGCGAGCAGCACGTGCCGCTGGGCCTCCAGCTTGAGCAGCTTCACGCGCAGCAACGGACCGTTCGCCAGGTGGAACGGACGCTGCGCCTCTTCGTTGGCCCGACGCTGGGCCTCGGCTTCACGCTCGGCTTCGGGCTGACCGGACAGGTCCACCACCTGAATCGGCAGCGTCGCGGCCGGGTGGACGACCTGCGCGGGCTGGCCGTCGCGCATGGGGAACGTGGTGCGCAGCGATTCGTGGCGGCGCACCAGCTCCGTGAAGGCGCGCTCCAACGCGGACACGTCCAGCGTGCCCTCCAGCCGCACCGGCAGCGGGAGGTTGTAGAAGGCGCTGTCCGGCTCCAGCTGGTTGAGGAACCACAGACGCTGCTGAGCGAACGACAGCGGCATCCGCTCCGCGCGCGGCAGCGGCACGAGCGGCGGCGCCCTCACGCCCCTGCCCTGCGCCACGAGCGCGTCCACGCGCCGGGCCAGGTCCGACACCGTGGGCGCCTCGAAGAGCGTCCGCAGCGGCAGCTCCACGTCGAAGGCCTCGCGGATGCGCGACGCCAGCCGCGTGGCCATGAGCGAGTGGCCACCCATCTCGAAGAAGTGGTCCTCCACGCCCATGCGCTCCACGCCCAACAGCTGCGCGAAGAGGGCCGCGAGCAGCTCCTCCGTCGGCGTGCGCGGGGCCACGAAGGTGCGCGTGCGCGACACCTCGCCCGTCGGCGCGGGCAGGGCCTTGCGGTCAATCTTGCCGGCGGGCGTCAGCGGCAGCGCTTCCAGCACCACGAAGGCCGAAGGCACCATGTACTCCGGCACCTCGGTCTTCAGGTGGCGGCGCAGCTCCACCGCGTCCAGCGTGCCCGCGGCCTGGGGCACGACGTACGCCACCAGGCGCTTGTCGCCCGGCGCGTCCTCGCGCACCACCACCGCCGCCTCACGCACCTCCGCGTGGTGCAGCAGCACGGATTCGACCTCACCCAGCTCGATGCGGAAGCCGCGCACCTTCACCTGGGAGTCGATGCGGCCCAGGTACTCGAGCTCGGCCAGGGACGTCCACCGCACGCGGTCACCGGTGCGGTACAGCCGCGCGCCCGGCTCCTGGCTGAACGGGTTCGGGATGAACCGCTCCGCCGTCAGGTCCGGCCGGCCCTGGTAGCCACGCGCCAGGCCCGCGCCCGCCACGTACAGCTCGCCCGGGACGCCCGTCGGCTGGGGCCGGAGCGCGTCGTCCAGCACGTACACCTGCACGTTCGCCCAAGGCTTGCCGATGGTGAGCCGCTCCGGGTTCGCGCCGTTCTCGGTCAGCGTCGCGCAGACCGTGGCCTCCGTGGGGCCGTAGGCGTTGATCATCAAGCGCCCTTCGCCCCACTTGCGCGCCAGCTCCACGCTCAGCGCTTCGCCGGCGGAGATGACGGTGCGCAGGCCCTCCAGCCCTTCCGTGCCCAGCTGCGCGAGCACCGACGGCGTCAGGGTGACAGCGGTGATGCGCTGCTCCTGGAGCAGCGTGCGCAGCGGTTCATCCGGCAGCAGCCGGTCGCGCGGCGCGAGCACCAGCGTGGCCCCGGCGACGAGCGTGCCGAACACCTCGCACACGCTGGCGTCGAAGCTGGACGCCGCGTACTGCAGCACCCGGCTGCCCGGCGCGTAGCGGTGCGCGCGGCCCGCCTGGATGGCCGTGTTCACCAGGCCCTGGTGCTGGAGCAGCGTGCCCTTGGGACGGCCCGTGGATCCGGACGTGTAGATGACGTACGCCAGGTTGGCGGAGGTCACGTTCACGGACGGCGCCGTGGTGGGCAGTGCCTGGAGCACGTCCCGCACGTCATCCAGGTGCAGCCCGACACGGTCTTCCGCGTGCAGGCCCGGCATGGGCTCGCCGCGCGTCACGAGCACCGTGGCGCCGCTGTCCTCCAGCATGTAGTCGAGCCGGTCGATGGGGTACGCCGGGTCGAGCGGCACGAACGCGCCGCCGGCCTTGAGCACGCCCAGCATGCCGACCACCAGGTCCAGCGAGCGGTCCAGGCAGAGCGCCACGCGCACTTCCGGCGCGACGCCCAGGGTGCGCAGGTGGTGCGCCAGCTGGTTCGCCTTCGCGTCCAGCTGCGCGAACGTGAGCGACGTGTCCTCGTAGACGAGCGCCACGGCGTCCGGCGTGGCGCGGGCATGCGCCTGGATGAACGACTGGATGCACGCCTCGCGCGGGAACTCCACGCGGGTGTCGTTCCACACCACCAGCGCCTGCCGCGCCTCGTCCTCCGTCATCAGGGGCAGCGCCATCACGCGCTGGTCCATGTCCGTGGCGATGCCTTCCAGCATCATCACCAGGTGCTGCACCAGCCGTTCGGCGGTGGCGCGGGAGTACAGGTCGGAGTTGTACGCGAGCCGGCCCAGGAAGCCCTCGGACGCGTCCGCCAGCGACAGGGACATGTCGAACTTCGCCGTGCGCGCTTCGGCTTCGAACGTCTTCAGCGTGAGGCCGGCCACGGACACCTGACCGGACAGATCCTCCGCCTGGAGCACGAACATGGCCTGGAAGAGCGGCGAGCGGCTGGTGTCGCGCACCGGGTGCAGCTCCTCCACCAGCTTCTCGAAGGGCACTTCCTGGTGGACGTGCGCGGACAGCACCGTGTCACGCACCTGGGTCAGCACGTCGCGGAAGGACGGGTTGCCCTCCAGCTTCGCGCGCAGCACCAGCGTGTTGACGAAGAAGCCGATGATGCCCTCCGTCGACGAGTGCCCGCGGCCCGCGGCCGGAGAACCCACGCTGATGTCGTCCTGGCCCGCGTGGCGCGCCAGGAGCACCTGCCACGCCGCCAGCAGGAACATGAACGGCGTCACGCCCTTCTCGCGGCACAGCGCCTTGATCCGCTGCGACAGCGTCTGCGGCACCTTCACCGCCACGCCGCCGCCCGAGTACGTCATCACCGCCGGGCGCGGGAAGTCCGTGGGCAGCTCCAGCGCGGAGGGCGCGCCGGACAGCTGCTGCCGCCAGTACTCCACGTGCTTGCCCATCACGTCGCTGCGCAGCCAGTCGCGCTGCCAGCCCGCGTAGTCCGCGTACTGCACCGGCAGCTCCGGCAGCGGCGACGGCTTGTCCTCGCGGAAGGCCGCGTAGAGCGCGGCGATCTCGCGGACGAGCAGGCTCATGGACCAGCCGTCCGTGATGATGTGGTGCAGCGACAGGAGCAGCACGTGCTCCGTCCGCGACATGCGCAGGATGAGGGCGCGCATGAGCGGCCCCGTGGCCAGCTTGAAGCCGCGGTTGGTCTCCGCGTCGGCCAGGCGCTTCGCCTCGGCCTCGCGCTCCGCGTCCGGCAGGCCGCTCAGGTCCACGACGTTGAGCGACGCGGGCGTGGGCGCGTGGATGCGCTGCACGGGCTGATCGCCTTCCGCGTGGAACGTGGTGCGCAGCGATTCGTGGCGGCGCACCAGCTCCGTGAAGGTCCGCTCCAGCACGCCCAGGTCCAGCTCACCCTCCAGACGGACGGGCAGCACGATGTTGTAGAACGCGCTGTCCGGCTCCATCTGGTCCAGGAACCACAACCGCTGCTGGGCAAGACCCAGCGGCAGCGAGCCCTCGCGCGACAGCGGCACGATGGGCGGCGCCTGGAGTCCCTGCTCCGAACGCACGGACTGATCCACGCGCTGGGCCAGGTCCGCGATGGTGGGCGCCTCGAAGAGCGCGCGCAGCGGCAGCTCCACGCCGAACGCCTCGCGGATGCGCGAAGCGACCTGCGTGGCCAGCAGCGAGTGCCCGCCCAGGTCGAAGAAGTTGTCGCGCACCCCTACCCGCTTCACGTCCAGGATCTCCGTCCAGACCGTGGCGAGCAGCTCCTCCGTCGGCGTGCGCGGCGCGGCGAACTCCGCCTCGCTGCGCTCCGTGCGGGAGTCGGACGGCGCGGGCAGGGCCTTGCGGTCCACCTTGCCCGCGGGCGTCATCGGCAGCGCCTCCAGCACCACGAAGGCGGACGGCACCATGTACTCCGGCACCTCGCCCTTCAGGTGGCGGCGCAGCTCCGCCACGTCCAGCTCCGTGTCCTCCTGCGCGACGACGTAGGCCACCAGGCGCTTGTCGCCCGGCACGTCCTCGCGCACGACCACCGCCGCCTCACGGATGTCCGTGTGGTGCAGCAGCACGGATTCGACTTCGCCCAGTTCGATGCGGAAGCCACGCACCTTCACCTGGAAGTCGATGCGGCCCAGGTACTCCAGCTCGCCCGTCGCCAGCCAGCGCACGCGGTCACCCGTGCGGTACAGCCGCGCGCCCGCGTCCGTGCTGAACGGATGCGGCACGAACTTCTCCGCCGTCAGGTCCGGCCGGCCCTGGTAGCCACGCGCCAGCGCCACGCCGCCGATGTAGAGCTCACCGCCCACGCCCACCGGCACCGGACGCTGTGCCGCGTCCAGCACGTACACCTGCGCGTTCGCCCACGGCTTGCCAATGGTGATCCGCTCCGGGTTCACGCCGCCTTCGGTCAGCGTCGCGCAGACCGTGGCCTCCGTGGGGCCGTAGGCGTTGATCATGAGGCGCCCCGCGCCCCACTTGCGCGCCAGCTCCACGCTCAGCGCTTCACCGGCGGACACCACGCTGCGCAGGCCCTCCAGCCCTTCCGTGCTCAGCTGCGCGAGCACCGACGGCGTCAGCGTGGCGGTGGTGATGCCCTGCTCCTTCAGCAGCGTGCGCAGGGGCTCGTCCGGCATCAGCCGGTCGCGCGGCGCGAGCACCAGCGTGGCGCCCACGGCCAGGGTGCTGAAGATCTCCCAGACGCTGGCATCGAAGCTGGACGCCGCGTACTGCAACACGCGGCTGCCCGGCCCCACCCGCTTCGCCGCGGCGGCGCGCAGGGCCGTGTTCACCAGGCCCTGGTGCTGGAGCAGCGTGCCCTTGGGACGGCCCGTGGAGCCGGACGTGTAGATGACGTACGCCAGGTTGTGCGCGGACACGCCCGTGCGCGGCGCCTCTTCCGGCATCCGCTCGATGGCGTCCACGTCCATGTCCAGTTGGATGGTCAGGCGGCCGTCGGTGGGCAGCGAGTCCATCAGCGACTCCTGCGTCACCAGCACCGGCGCGCCCGAGTCCGACAGCATGTAGTCGAGCCGCTCCACTGGGTACGACGGATCCAACGGGATGAACGCGCCACCGGCCTTGAGGATGCCGAGCATGCCCACCACGAGATCCAGCGAGCGCTCCAGGCAGAGCGCCACGCGCACCTCGCGTCCGACGTACCGGCGGCGCAGGTGGTGCGCCAGCTGGTTCGCCTTCACGTCCAGCTCCGCGTACGTGAGCGACTGCTCCTCGTACACGAGGGCCACCGCGTCCGGCGTGGCCTCCGCGTGCGCTTCGATGAGCGAGTGGATGGTCGCCTCGCTCGGCAGCTCCGCGCGGACGCTGTTCCAGCCCACCAGCACCTGGTGCCGCTCCTCGGCGGACAGCAGGGGCAGCTCACCCACTGGCGCCTCGGGCTTCGTGACGATGCCCGTCAGCAGCACGTGCAGGCGCGCCATCATCCGCTCCGCGGTCGCGCGGGCGAACAGGTCGGAGTTGTACTCCAGGCGGCCCACGAAGCCGTCCGCCGCGTCCAGCATGGACAGGGCCAGGTCGAACTTCGCGGTGCGCGCTTCCGCCTCGTAGGCGCTCAGCGTGAGGCCCGGCACGGACAGCTTCGCCGCCAGCTCCTGGTGCAGCACGAACCACACCTGGAAGAGCGGCGAGCGGCTGGTGTCGCGCACCGGCTGCAGCTCTTCCACCAGCTTCTCGAACGGCACTTCCTGGTGCGCGTGCGCGCCCAGCACCGACTCCCGCACCCGCGCGAGCACCTGGCGGAACGAGGGGTCCCCTTCCAGCCGCGTGCGCAGCACGAGCGTGTTGATGAAGAAGCCGATGAGGCCTTCGGTCTCCATGCGGCCACGGCCGGCCACCGGCGAACCCACCGTGACGTCGTCCTGGCCCGCGTGGCGCGCCAGCAGCACCTGCCACGCGGTGAGCAGCAGCATGTACGGCGTGACGCCTTCCTTCAGCGCCAGGGCGCGCAGGGCATCCGACAGCTCGCGCGGCAGCGTGAAGGGCAGCGTCTCACCGCGGTACGTTTGCACCGCCGGACGCGGGAAGTCCGTCGGCAATTCCAGCGCGGAGGGCGCGCCGGTCAGCTGCTGCTTCCAGTAGCCGACCTGCTTCTTCAGCACGTCGCCCTGGAGCCAGCCACGCTGCCAGCCCGAGTAGTCCGCGTACTGCACCGGCAGCTCCGGCAGCGGCGACGGCTTGCCCTGGCGGAAGGCCTCGTAGAGCGCGGCCACTTCGCGCACCAGCACGCCGCGCGACCAGCCGTCGGACACGATGTGGTGCACCGTGAGCAGCAGCATGTGGCGCACGTCCGAGATGCGCACCAGCGTGGCGCGCAGCAGCGGGCCCGTGGCCAGGTTGAACGGCTTGCCCGCGTCCTCGTCCGCCAGACGCTGCGCCTTCGCCTCGCGCTCCGCCTCCGGCAGGTGCGTGAGGTCCACGAGCGGCAGCGGCATGAAGCCCGCCGGGTGGACGACCTGCACCGGGTTACCACCCTCCGCGCGGAAGGTGGTGCGCAGCACTTCATGCCGGCGCACCAGCTCCGTGAAGGCCTGCTCCAGCGGGGCCACTTCCAGCGCGCCGTCCAGCATCACCGGCGCGGCGATGTTGTAGAACGCGCTGTCCGGCTCCAGCTGATCCAGGAACCACAGGCGCTGCTGCGCGAACGACAGCGGCAGCGTGTTCTCGCGAGACAGCGGCACGATGGCCGGTGCCTCCAGGCCGAAGCCCTGGCGGACGGCCTCGTCCACGCGAGCGGAGAGCGTCTCCACCGTGGTCGCCTCGAAGAGCGCGCGCAGGGGCAGCTCCACGCGGAACGCGCTCCGGATGCGGGAGATCATCTGCGTCGCCAGCAGCGAGTGTCCGCCGAGCACGAAGAAGTCATCCTTCGCACCCACGCGCTCCACGCCCAGCAACTTCGACCACAGGCCCGCGATGAGCTCCTCGGTGGGAGTGCGCGGGGCCACGTGGGCGCGGCCTGCTTCGGTCTCCTGCTCCGGCGCGGGCAGCGCGCGGCGGTCCACCTTGCCGTTGGACGTGAGGGGCAGCGCGTCCAGCATGACGAAGGCGGACGGCACCATGTAGTCCGGCAGCCGCGTCTTCAGGCCCTGGCGCAGCGCCCCGGCCTCCAGCGTGTGGCCGGGCACCGCGACGACGTAGGCCACCAGGCGCTTGTCGCCCGGCACGTCCTCGCGCGCCAGCACGACGACTTCCGCGACGCCGGGCAGGCCGCTCATCGCCGCCTCGATTTCAGGCAGCTCGATGCGGAAGCCGCGCACCTTCACCTGGAAGTCGACGCGGCCCAGGAACTCCAGCGCGCCGTCCGGCAGGTAGCGGACGCGGTCGCCCGTGCGGTACACGCGCGCGCCGGGCTCCGCGTGGAACGGATCCGCCAGGAAGCGCTCCATCGTGAGGCCGGGCTGTCCCAGGTAGCCCCGGGCCACGCCCGCGCCGCCGATGAACAGCTCGCCGGGCACGCCCACGGGGACGGGCTGCAGCGCCGCGTCCAGCACGTACATCCGAGCATTGGGCAACGGACGGCCCAGCGGCACGGAGGCCGTGGCCGACAGCTGCGTGCCCCGCTCCACCTTCCACGTCAGCACGCCGACCGTGGTCTCGGTGGGACCGTAGTGGTTGAAGACTTCGAGTCCGGGCACCAGCGCGTGCACGCGCGCCACGAGCGCCGGATCGGACGCCTCACCGCCCAGCACCAGCCGCTTGCGAGGCAGGACGCGCTCGGGCGACGGCGACGACAGGAGCGCCGTCAGGTGCGAGGGGACGATCTTCAAGCAGTCCACCGCGTGGCGCTCGAAGTAGTCGCCCAGCGCTGCCGGGTCGGAGGCGCGGTCGCGGGAGATGAGGTGCAGCGTGCCGCCGCCGCTCAGCGTCGGGAAGACGGCGGTGTGGCCCAGGTCCGCGGCCAGCGTGGACACCGACGCGAAGCTCGCCGCCGGGGGCAGCTCCAGCCGGACCGTCACGCCCTCCACGTAGTGGTTGAGCTGACGGTGCTCGATGGCCACGCCCTTGGGCCGGCCCGTGGAGCCGGACGTGAAGATGACGTAGGCCAGGGAGCCCGCGTCGCCCAGGCGCGTCGGGTCGTCCTCACGCTCGCGTGAGAGCAGCCCAGCGTCGGAGTCCAGGCACACGTGTTCCCTGGAGGCGTCCGCCACGTGCGCGGCGAGCGAGGCCTGGGTGACCACGAGCGAAGCCGCCGCGTCCTCCAGCACCGTGCGCAGGCGCTCGGGCGGGTGCGACGGATCCAGCGGCACGTACGCGCCGCCGGCCTTGAGGATGCCCAGCATGCCGACGATGGCGTCCGGGGTGCGCTCGGTGAGCAGACCCACGCGAGCATCCGGGCCCACGCCGCGCGCGCGCAGCCAGTGCGCCAGCTGGTTGGCCCTGCGGTTCAGCTCCCCGTAGGTGAGCTGGCCGTCGTCGCAGACCACCGCCACGGCGTCCGGCGTGCGGGCCGCGTGAACGGCGAAGCGCTCATGAACGAGGGTGTCGCCCGCGGACGCCGCGCCCGTGGCGTTCCACTCCACCAGCAGCTTCTGGCGCTCCGCGTCCGGCAGCAGCCGCGCGTGCTCGTGGCGCGCGTGCGGGTTGGCGGCCATCGCTTCGAGGGCGCGGAAGTAGTAGCCCGCCAGCGCCTCCGTCTGGTCCGCGTCGCGCTGCGTGCCGTTGGTGCGCAGCACGAGCATCAGCGCGCCGGTGTCCGGGCGCTGGAGGAACAGCGTGCTCAGCGGAAGCTCCATCCACGCGGTGGACGGCGTCTCCTCCAGCAGGCGCACGCCTTCGAGCTGCGACAGGCCTCCGGCCACGTGGAAGTGGACGAAATTGAAGATGGTCTCGAACAGCCGCTGGCCCCCCAGCTGCTGCTGCAACCGGCCCATGGGGTAGCGGCGGTGCGGCCAGATGTCGCTGTCCGCCTTCGAGACCTGGCGCACCAGGTCCAGCCACGAGCCGTCCGCCAGCGTCACCGGGAACGGGATGCTGTTGAGGAACAGGCCCACCATGCGCTCACTGTCGGCCGTCTCCGGACGGCCGTTGGAGACCACGCCCGTCACCACCGAGCGCTGTCCCTCCATCAGCGCACGCACGCGCAGGTGCGCCGCCAGCAGCACGGTCTTCAGCGGCACGTTGACCGCCTGTGCCACGCGTTGCAGTCCTTCCTGGAGCGCGGCGGGCACGTCCACCTGCCGCATGCTCAGCACCGGCTCCTGGCCCGCAAGCAGCGGCGCGCGAGGAGCAGGACGGTCCACTTCCGCGAGGCGCGACTTCCAGAACTGCTCGCCCTCGCCGGAGGTGAGCGACTGGTGCTCCAGCGCGACGAACTGGCGGTAGGTGACGGCCAGCGGCGCCGCCTCCGGGGCCGGCGTGCCGCGCAGCAGGTTCACGTAGCCGCGGAACAGCTCCGACAACAGCGTCGCGAGGCTCCAACCATCCAGGATGGCGTGGTGGAAGATGAGCGAGAACTGGAGCGTCTTCTCCGTGCGCCGGTAGATCGCGAAGCGCAGCAGCGGCGCGCGGTTCCAGTCGAACGGACGGCAGCGGTCCGCTTCCACGAGCCTGCGCAACAGCGCGTCCTGCTCCGCGGCAGGCACGTGGCGCACGTCGTGGAGCTCCAGCGGCACCTGGACCTCGCGGTGCACGAACTGCAACGGCTGCTCGTAACCGGTGAGGTCGAACGAAGTGCGCAGGATGGCGTGACGGCGTGCCAGCTCCGCCAGCAGCTGGCGCATCTTCGCCTCATCGAGCGCCATCTCCAGGTGGTAGCTGGTGGCGTCGTGGTACATGCCGGACGCCTGGTCCAGCTCGCTCTGGAAGAGCATGCCGGCCTGGAGCACGGCCACCGGGTACGCATCCTCCACATCCGAGGGCAGGCGCGCGCGGTCCGCGTCGGACAGCAGGCTGAACGGCTCCGAGCCAGGGACGGCCTGCGCCGCGGCCTTCGACGGGGCCGCGTGCACCAGATTGCCAAGCGCGCGGATGGTGGGCTGACGCAGCAGCTCCACCATGGGCAGATCCAACCCGCGCTCACGCAGCTTCGCGATGAGCTGGATGCTGCGGATGGAGTCACCGCCCAGATCGTAGAAGCTGTCGTCGATACCGACGCGCTCCACGCCCAGCACCTCCGCCCAGACCTCGCACAGCGCGGTCTCCTCCATGGTGCGAGGCGCGGCGTACGCGGTGGACATCTGCGGACGCTCGCTGCCGGGCACGGGCAGCGCGCGGCGGTCCACCTTGCCGTTGGGCGTGAGCGGCAGCGCGTCCAGTGCCATCAGCGCCGTGGGCACCATGTACGCGGGTAGCTTGTCGTGCAGGAACGCACGCATCGTGTCCACGCCCAGCGGCTCAGCGCCCTCTTCCGTGACGACGTAGGCCACCAGGGCCTTCTCGCCCGCGACCTCCTGCACGGCGACGGTGACGTCGAGCACGGACGCGTGTCCGCGCAGCGCCGTTTCAATCTCGCCCGGCTCGATGCGGAAGCCACGCACCTTCACCTGCTGATCGATGCGGCCCAGGAACTCCAGGGCGCCGTCCGCGCGGAAGCGGACCTGGTCGCCGGTGCGGTACAGCCGCGCGCCCGGCACGGTGCTGAACGGATCCGGGATGAACTTCTCCGCCGTCAGCTCCGGCTGGTTCAGGTAGCCATGCGCCAGGCCGTCGCCGCCCGCGAACAACTCGCCGGGGGCGCCCAGGGGCACGGGCTGCAGGGACGCGTTGAGGACATGCACGCGCGTGCCGTTGATGGGACGGCCGATGGGCACGGAGATGCCCAGCGCGCCCGCGTTCTCCACCGGGTAGCACGCGGTGAACGTCGTGTTCTCCGTGGGGCCGTAGCCGTTGATGACGCGGCAGCCGGGCAGCTGCTCCATCACGCGCAGCACGTGCGCGGGGGACAGCACGTCACCACCCGCCAGCAGCTGGCGCACGGGACGCAGGCCGTCCAGGTTGCCATCCACCATCTGGTGGAACAGACCGGCGGTGAGCCACAAGGTGCTCACGCCCTCGCGGTTGATGACCTCCCCCAGTTCGTCCAGGGTGGGCGCGCGCGGCGGGAACACGGCGAGCTTCGCGCCGTTGAGCATCGCGCCCCACAGCTCGAAGGTGGACGCGTCGAACGCGAGCGGCGCCAGCTGGAGGAACACGTCCTTCGACGACAGGCTCACCCACTCCGGACCGCACACCAGGCGCACGACGGCGCGGTGGGGCACGGACACGCCCTTGGGGCGACCCGTGGAGCCGGAGGTGTAGAGGACGTACAGCTCGTCCTCGCCGCTCGGCGCGGTGTCGAGGTTGGCGTCCGAACGCTTCGCGAGCGCGGCAGCGTCGTCATCCAGGCAGATCACCTGGAGCCACTGCGCGGGCAGCTCGTCCGCGATCGCGGAGACGCTGACGAGCGCGGACAGGCCCGCGTCCTCGATGAGCATCGAGAGGCGCTCGGTGGGGAAGCTGGGGTCGAGCGGCACGTACGCGCCGCCCGCCTTGGCGATGCCCAGCACCGCCACGACGAGGTCCAGCGAGCGCTCCAGGGACACGCCCACGCGCTTGCCGGGCCTGACGCCCAGGGCGCGCAGGTGGTGCGCGAGCTGGTTGGCGCGCGCGTTGAGCTGCGAAGCGGTGAGCGTTTCGCCCTCGAAGCTGACGGCGACCGCGTCCGGGGCGCGGGCGGCCTGCGCCTCGAAGACGCGCGACACGGGCTGGCCGTGCGGGTACGTCCGCGGGCGGTCGTTCCACGCGGCGAGCGTGTTGCGCTCATCCGGCGTGAGCAGCGGCAGCGTGCCGATGCGGAGCTCGGGGTCGTCCACGACGGCGCGCAGCAGCGACTCGAAGTGGGCGAACAGGCGCTCCACCGACGCACGGTCGAGCACGTCCGTGTTGTGCTCCACCGTGACGGTGAGCCCGCCCTGCCACGGGAAGACGACGACGAGCAGGTCCCACTTCGCGGTCCCGTTCGTCTCCGCGTCCAGGAGGCTCAGCTCCAGGCCGGGGAGCTGGAGCGGCGGCAGCGGCGCGTTCTCCAGCACGAACTTCACGTTGAAGAGCTGACCACCCGGCTCGCGCGGCGGCTTGAGCGCCTGCACCAGCGTTCCGAAGGGCAGGTCCTGGTGCTCGTAGGCGTCCAGGGTCCCCTTGCGCACGCGGTCCAGCAGCGAGCGGAAGGACAAGTCGCCCGACACCTGCGTGCGCAGGACGAGCTGGTTGGTGAAGAAGCCAACCAGGGACTCCAGCTCCTCGCGGGCGCGGTTCGCGATGTCCGTGCCCACGACGATGTCGTCCTGGCCGGTGCGGCGGTGCAGGAGCGCGTCGAACGCGGCGAGCAGCACCATGAACAGCGTGGCGCCCTCCCCTCGTCCCAGCGCCTCGATGCGGGACGTGAGGTCCGGGGACAGGTGGAAGCGGCGGCTGTCACCGTGGAAGCGGTCGCCCGCGGGACGCGGCGCGTCCGTGCGCAGCGCGATGCGGGGCGCTCCGGCGAGCTGCTTCTTCCACCAGGAGATCTGCTGCTCCAGCACGTCGCCGCTCAGCCACTGGCGGTGCCAGAGGGTGTAGTCCGCGTACTGCACGGGCAGCGCGGGCAGCGGCGAGGGCTCGCCGCGCGAGAACGCGGTGTAGAGCGCCTGGAGCTCGTTCATGAACACGCCCACGGCCCAGCCATCCACCACGATGTGGTGCATGGCGAGGCACAGCACGTGCTCGCGCGCGCTCAGCTTCAGGAGCTGCGCGCGCAGGAGCGGGCCCTGCACCAGGTCGAAGGGCCGAGCGGCCTCCGCGTTCAGGTGCTTCCGGGCCTCGGCCTCCGCCTGGTCGGCGGGCAGCGAGGACAGGTCCACCACGGGCAGCACGAACGGCTTCGCTGGCAGGATGACCTGCACGGGCGCGCCGGACGCATCCTGATGGAAGACGGTGCGCAGCGCCTCGTGGCGCCGGACGATCTCCTCCAGGCCGCGGCGGAGCACGTCGACGTCCAGGTCGCCGCTCAAGCGCGCCGCGCTAGGTACGTTGTAGATGGGCGTGCCCGGCGTGAGCTGCTCGAAGAGCCAGAGGCGCTCCTGGTCGAACGACAGCGGCAGCGAGCCCTCACGCGACGCGGGCTTGAGCGGCGGCGTCTTGAACTTCCGCTCGGCGCCGGTGGCCTCGTCCACGCGGGCGGCCAGGGCGGCCACCGTCGGGGACTCGAAGAGCGCGCGCAGGGGCAGCTCCACCTGGAACTCGCCGCGCAGACGCGACACCAGCTGGGTGGCCATCAGCGAGTGGCCGCCCAGTTCGAAGAACGAATCCTCCGCGCCCACGCGCTCCACGGTAAGCACGCGCGCGAAGAGGGCCGCCACGCGCGTCTCCGTCTGCGTGCGAGGGGCCACGTAGGCATCCGGACGCGTGAGCGCGCCGGTGGGGGCCGGCAGGGCCTTGCGGTCCACCTTGCCGGCGGGCGTCATCGGCAGTGCGTCCAGCACCACGAAGGCCGACGGCACCATGTACTCCGGCACGCCGTCCTTCAGGTGCTTGCGCAGCGAGGCCGCGTCCACCGTCCGACCCGGCTGCGGCACGACGTAGCCGACGAGCCGCTTGTCACCCGGGACGTCCTCGCGAACCACGACCGCCGCCTCACGCACGTCCGCGTGGCGCAGCAGCACGGCCTCGATTTCACCCAGCTCGATGCGGAAGCCACGCACCTTCACCTGGTGGTCGATGCGGCCCAGGTATTCGATCTCGCCCTCGGCCAGCCAGCGCACGCGGTCGCCAGTGCGGTACAGCCGCGCGCCGGGCTCCTGGCTGAACGGGTTGGGGACGAACTTCTCCGCCGTCATGTCCGGCCGGCCCTGGTAGCCGCGCGCCAGGCCTTCGCCCGCGACGTACAGCTCGCCCGCGACGCCCACGGGCACCGGATGGTGCAGGGCATCCAGCACGTACACCTGCACGTTCGCCAGCGGCTTGCCGATGGTCAGGCGCTCCGCCCGGACACCGCCGTGTGTGAGGGTCGCGCAGACCGTGGTCTCGGTGGGGCCGTACGCGTTGATCAGCGTCCTCCCCTGCCCCCACTTGCGAGCCATCTCCACGCTCAGCGCCTCACCGGCGGAGACGATGGTGGACAGGCCGTCCAGCCCTTCCGTGCTCAGCTGCGCGAGCACCGACGGCGTCAGCGTCACGGTGGTGATGCGCTGCGACTTCAGCAGCGTGCGCAGCGGCTCATCCGGCAGCAGGCGGTCGCGCGGCGCGAGCACCAGCGTGGCCCCGGACACGAGCGTGCTGAACACCTCCCACACGCTGGCGTCGAAGCTGGATGCCGCGTACTGCAACGCGCGACGGCCCGTGCCCAGGCCCTTCGCCGCGGCGGCCTGCCGGGCGGTGTTGTTGAGGCCGCGGTGCGGCAGGAGCGTGCCCTTGGGACGCCCCGTGGAGCCGGACGTGTAGATGACGTACGCCAGGGTGTCGGCGTTGGCGCTGGAGGCCGGAGCGGTCTCCGGCAGCGTCCGGAGGTGCGCCGCCTCCACGTCCATGCGCACCACGCGCAGGCCGTCGGAGGGAAGCTGCTGGCTCAGCGAGTCCTGAGTCACCAGCACGGGCGCGCCGCTGTCCTCCAACATGAAGGACAGGCGCTCACGCGGGTAGGACGGATCCAACGGCACGAAGGCGCCACCGGCCTTCTGGATGCCGAGCATCGCCACCGCCAGCTCAAGCGAACGCTCCACGCAGAGCGCCACACGCACCTCGGGCCCGACGCCCAGCGTGCGCAGGTGGTGCGCCAGCTGGTTTGCCCGCGCGTCCAGCTGCGCGTACGTCAGCGAGGCATCCTCGAACACCAGCGCCTGCGAGTCCGGCGCGCGACGCACCTGGGCCTCGAAGAGCGTCGGGAACGTCACGTCACCCGTGACGTCACCGCGAGTGTCGTTCCACGCCACCAGCACTTGGTGACGCTCCTGCTCACCCATCAGCGCGAGCTGGGACAGCTTCGCCATGGGCCGCACCGCCACGGACTCCAGCAGCACCCGCAGGTGCTCCGTCATCCGCCGCGCCGTCGCCGCCGCGAACAGGTCCGTGTTGTACTCCAGCGTTCCTTCCAGCCCGCCCGCCGTCTCCGTCAGCGACAGCGTCAGGTCGAACTTCGCGGACTTCGCGTCCACCTCGTACGGCGAAAGCTCCACGCCCGACAGCTTCAGGTGCGGCAGCACGTCCTGCTGCAGCGCGAACATCACCTGGAACAACGGCGCATGGCTCAGGCTTCGCTGCGGCTGGAGTTCCTCCACCAGCTTCTCGAACGGCACATCCTGGTGCGCGTACGCGCCCAACGTCGTCTCACGCACCTGCTTCAGGACCTGCTGGAAGCTCGGGTTGCCCGCCAGCTTCGTGCGCAGCACCAGCGTGTTGACGAAGAAGCCGATGAGGCCCTCCGTCTCCGCCTGCGTGCGGCCCGCGATGGGCGAACCCACCGAGATGTCGTCCTGCCCGCTGTAGCGGGACAGCAGCACCTGGAACGCCGCCAGCAGCAGCTGGTACGGCGTGACGCCTTCCTGCTTCGCCAGCGCATTCAGCGTGCGGCTCAGGTCCGCGCCCAGCTTCACCGGCACCGTCGCGCCGCGGTACGTCTGCACCGCCGGGCGTGCGAAGTCCGTCGGCAGCTCCAGCACCGCCGGAGCACCGGCCAGCTGCTGCTTCCAGTAACCGACCTGCTTCTCCAGCACCCCGCCCAGCAGCCATTCCCGCTGCCACTGCGCGAAGTCCGCGTACTGCACCGCCAGCTCCGGCAGCGGCGACTTCTGGTTGAGTACCTGGGCCTCGTAGAGCGCGGCGACCTCACGCACGAGCACGCCCATGGACCAGCCGTCGGAGACGATGTGGTGCATCGTCACCAGCAGCACGTGCTTCGCCTCACCCAGCTTCAGCAGCTTCGCGCGGAAGAGCGGGCCCGTACCCAGATCGAACGGGCGCGAGGCTTCTTCCTCCGCCAGCCGCCGCGCTTCCGTGTCCTGTGCACCGGAGACGTCCACCACCGGCAGCTCGAAGGCCTTCGCCGGATGGATGACCTGCACCGCCTGACCATTGTCCTCACGGAACGTCGTGCGCAGCGACTCATGCCGACGGACGATCTCTTCCAAAGCCAGCCGCATGGATTCCACATGCAGCGCGCCGTCCAGCTTCACACCGCCCGCCACGTTGTAGAAGGCGCTGCCCTGCTCCAGCTGGTCCAGGAACCACAGACGCTGCTGTGAGAACGACAGCGACTCCGTGGCGCTCCGGGGCCGAGGCGTGATCGCCGGGGCCTTGGACGCATCACGGCCCGACACGGCCGTATCCACGAACGACGCGAGCGAAGCCACCGTGCTCAGCTCGAAGAGCGAACGCAGCGGGACCTCGGCGCCGAAGGCCGTGCGCAGCCGGGAGACCAGCTGCATCGCCAGCAGCGAGTGTCCGCCCAGCTCGAAGAACGAGTCCTCCGCACCCACGCGCTCCACGCGCAGCAACTGCGCGAAGATCGTGGCCACCTGCTCTTCCGTCGCCGTGCGCGGCGCCACGTACTGGCCCTGCGCCGTCTGGGCCTCCGGCACTGGCAGCGACTTGCGGTCCACCTTCCCATTCGGATTCAGAGGCAGTGCGCTCAACACCACGAACGCCGACGGCACCATGTACTCCGGCAGCCGCGCCTTCAGACCCTTGCGCAGCTCCGCCACGTCCAGGGACGCACCCGCCACGTACGCCACCAGGCGCCTGTCGCCGGGCACGTCCTCGCGCACCATCACCACGGACTCGCGCACGCCGGGCTGCGTGGACAGCACCGACTCCACTTCGCCCAGTTCGATGCGGAAGCCACGCACCTTCACCTGGAAGTCGATGCGGCCCAGGTACTCCAGCTCGCCATTCGGCAACCAGCGGATGCGGTCGCCCGTGCGGTACATCCGCGCGCCGGGCTCCTGGCTGAAGGGATTGGGGACGTACCTCTCCGCCGTCAGAGCAGGCTTCGCCAGGTAGCCTCGCGAGAGGCCCGCACCCGCGATGTACAGCTCGCCCGGCACGCCCTGCGGCACCGGACGCAGCCAGGCATCCAGCACGTACCCTCGCGAGCCCGTCAGGAGACGGCCAACGGTCGGCTCCCGCGCCGCGCCCTTCTCCACTCGCAAGTACGTCGAATACGTCGTGTCTTCCGTCGGGCCGTAGAAGTTGTAGACGGCCTCCACGTTCTTCAGCCCGTAGACGGCCTGCGCCAGCCGGTTCAGCAGCGGCTCACCGGCGAGGTTCACCGTGCGCACCGTCTCCGGCACGCCCTGGCTGCGCAGCAACTCCGCCATCGCGGAGGGCACCGTGTTCACCAGCGTCACCCGGCTCGCGTCCTTCATCGTCGGGAGCGCCAGTGCGTTCTCCGCGACGATGACGGAACCACCGATGCTCAGCGGCGCGAAGACTTCAAACACCGAGATGTCGAAGTTCAGCGACGTCGACGCCAACATGCCCGACAGCTGCTGAGGCGTGAAGAACGTCGTCGCCCAGTGCAGGAAGGCCACCACGCTGCGCTGCTCGATGGCCACGCCCTTCGGACGGCCCGTCGAACCCGACGTGTACAGCACGTACGCCAGATTCCTCACGCCCGTGCGCGCATCGACGCGCGAAGCAGGGTTCTTGGAGATGCTCTCCCAATCCGTATCCAGGAACACGTTGCGCGCCGAGTGCTTGGGCAGCACGCCCAGCAACTTCTGCTGCGTCAGCACCACCGTCGCCTGCGCGTCCTCCAACATCCAGCCCAGACGATCCTGCGGGTACGCCGGATCCAACGGCACGTAGGCGCCACCCGCCTTCAGCACGCCCAGCAGCGCCACCACCATCCGTGCGGAGCGCTCCAGGCTCACGCCCACCAGCATGTCCGGGCCCACGCCCATGCCACGCAGGTGATGCGCCAGCTGGTTCGACTGCGCCTCCAGCTGCGCGTACGTCAGCACCTCTCCGTCGAAGTAGACGGCCGCCGCATCCGGCGTGCGCGCAACCTGCGCCTCGAAGAGCGCCTGCATCGTCCCGGTCACCGGAGCCGGCAGGTCCGTCCCCGACACGTCCAGCAACAGCGTCTGCTTCTCCTGCGCGCCCATCAACGACAGGTCGAACACCTTCGCCATGGGCCGCACCGCCACGGACTCCAGCAGCACTCGCAGGTGCTCCGTCATCCGCCGCGCCGTCGCCGCCGTGAACAGGTCCGAGTTGTACTCGAGCGTCCCTTCCAGTCCGCCCGCGGTCTCCGTGAGGAAGAGCGTCAGGTCGAACTTCGCCGTCTTCGACTCCACTTCGTACGGCGACAGCTCCATGCCCGACAGCTTCAGGTGCGGCAGCACGTCCTGCTGCAGCGCGAACATCACCTGGAACAGCGGCGCATGGCTCAGGCTGCGCTGCGGCTGGAGTTCTTCCACCAGCTTCTCGAACGGCACGTCCTGGTGCGCATACGCGCCCAGCGTCGTCTCGCGCACCTGCTTCAGGAGCTGCTGGAAGCTCGGGTTGCCTGCCAGCTTCGTGCGCAACACCAGCGTGTTGACGAAGAAGCCGATGAGCCCTTCCGTCTCCGCCTGCGTACGGCCTGCGATGGGCGAACCCACCGAGATGTCGTCCTGGCCCGTGTAACGCGCCAGCAGCACCTGGAACGCGGCCAGCAGCAACTGGTACGGCGTGACGCCTTCCTGCTTCGCCAGCGCATTCAGTGAGCGGCTCAGGTCAGCGCCCAGCTTCACCGGCACCGTCGCGCCGCGGTACGTCTGCACCGCCGGACGCGCGAAGTCCGTCTGCAGCTCCAACATCGCCGGAGCCCCTGCCAGCTGCTGCTTCCAGTAGCCGACCTGCTTCTCCAGCGCCCCGCCCAGCAGCCATTCCCGCTGCCACTGCGCGAAGTCCGCGTACTGCACCGCCAGCTCCGGCAGCGGCATGGCGCGGCCCTGCGAGTGCGCCTCGTAGAGCGCGGCCATCTCGCGCACGAGGACACCCAGGGACCAGCCGTCGGAGACGATGTGGTGCATCGACACCAGCAGCACGTGCTTCGCTTCGCCCAGCTTCAGCAACTGAGCGCGGAAGAGCGGACCCGTGCCCAGATCGAACGGACGCACGGCCTCTTCGTTCACCCGGCGCTGAATCTCTGCCTCACCCGCGACCGACAGATCCACCACGGGCAGGTCCATCCGGCCCGCCGCGTGGATGATCTGCACCGCCTGACCGTTGTCCTCACGGAACGTCGTGCGCAGCGACTCGTGCCGCGCGACGATCTCCTGGAGCGTCAGCCTCAGGGCCTCCACGTCCAGCGTGCCATCCAGACGCACCGCGCCCGGCACGTTGTAGAGCGCGCTCCCCTGCTCCAGCCGGTCCAGGAACCACAGGCGCTGCTGCGCGAACGACAGCGGCAGCACACCCTCACGCGACACCCGCTTCAGCGGCGGCAGGTTCGCGGCTTCCGCCTGCTGCTTCTTCCCGTCGACGAATGACGCGAGCGAGGCCACCGAGTTCAGCTCGAAGAGCGAACGCAGCGGGACCTCGACGCCGAAGGCCGTGCGCAGCCGGGAGGCCAACTGCATCGCCAGCAGCGAGTGTCCACCCAGTTCGAAGAACGAGTCCTCCGAGCCCACGCGCTCCACGCGCAGCAACTGCGCGAAGATCGTCGCGACCTGCTCCTCCGTCGCCGTGCGCGGTGCCACGTACTGGCTCTGCGACTGGGCCTCCGGCACCGGCAGCGCCTTGCGGTCCACCTTCCCGTTCGGCGTCAGCGGCAGCGCGTTCAGCACCACGAACGCCGACGGCACCATGTACTCCGGCAGCCGCGCCTTCAGGCCCTGGCGCAGCTCCGCCGTGTCGAGAGACGCACCCGCCACGTACGCCACCAGGCGCTTGTCGCCCGGCACGTCCTCACGCACCACCACCACCGACTCACGCACGCCGGGCTGCGACGCCAGGGCCGACTCCACCTCGCCCAGTTCGATGCGGAAGCCACGCACCTTCACCTGGAAGTCGATGCGGCCCAGGTACTCCAGCTCGCCCGTCGCCAGCCACCGCACGCGGTCTCCCGTGCGGTACATCCGCGCGCCCAGCTGCTCCGAGAACGGGTTCGGCACGAAGCGCTCCGCCGTCAGCGACGGCTTGGCCAGGTAGCCGCGCGCGAGGCCCGCGCCCGCGATGTACAGCTCGCCCGGCACGCCCTGCGGCACTGGACGCAGCCACGCGTCCAGCACGTACGCCCGCGAGCCCGTCAGCGGACGGCCAATCGTCGGCTCACGCGCCGCGCCCTTCTCCACCCGCGAGTACGTCGAATACGTCGTGTCTTCCGTCGGGCCGTAGAGGTTGTAGACGCCCTCCACGTGCTTCAGTCCGTACAGCGGCTGCGCCAGCCGGTTCAGCAGCGGCTCGCCCGCGAGGTTCACCGTGCGCACCGACTCCGGCACGCCCTGGCTGCGCAGCAACTCCGCCATCGCGGAGGGCACCGTGTTCACCAACGTCACGCGGCCCGCGTCCTTCAGCGTCGGCAGCGCCAGCGCGTTCTCCGCGACGATGACGGCACCACCGCTGGTCAACGGCGCGAAGACTTCGAACACCGACAGGTCGAAGTTCAGCGACGTCGCCGCCAGCACGCCCGCCAGCTGCTGCTTCGTGAAGGCCGCCGTCGCCCAGTGCAGGAAGGCCACCACGCTGCGCTGCTCGATGGCCACGCCCTTTGGACGGCCCGTGGAGCCCGACGTGTACAGCACGTACGCCAGGTTCCCCTCGCCCGTGCTCGTCGCGACAGGCGTAGTCGGCTGCCGCGCGATCACGGCCCAATCCGTGTCCACGCAGACGGCCTTCGCGGAGTGCTCAGGCAGCACGCCCAGCAGCTTCTGCTGCGTCAGCAGCACCGGCGCCTGCGCGTCCTCCAGCATCCAGCCCAGGCGCTCACTCGGGTACGCCGGATCCAGCGGCACGTACGCGCCGCCCGCCTTCAGCACGCCCAGCAGCGCCACCACCATCCGCGCCGAACGCTCCAGGCTCACGCCCACCAGCGTGTCCGGGCCCACGCCCATGCCACGCAGGTGGTGCGCCAGCTGATTCGCCTGCGCGTCCAGCTGCGCGTACGTCAGCACCTCGCCATCGAAGTGGACCGCGGGCGCATCCGGCGTGCGCGCGACCTGCGCCTCGAACAGGGCCTGCATCGTCCCGCGCACCGGGGCCGACAGGTCCGTCCCCGACACGTCCCTCAGCAGCGTCTGCGTCTCCTGCGCGCCCATCAGCGACAGGTCGGACAGCTTCGCGCCCGGATCCGTGAGCAGCGACTCCAGCAGCACCCGCAGGTGCTCCATCATCCGCCGCGCCGTCGCCGCCGCGAACAGGTCCGTGTTGTACTCGAGCGTCCCGTCCAGCCCGCCCGCCGTCTCCGTCAGGTAGAGCGTCAGGTCGAACTTCGCCGTCTTCGACTCCACCTCGTACGGCGACAGCTCCACGCCCGGCAGACGGAAGTGCGGCAGCACGTCCTGCTGCAACACGAACATCACCTGGAACAGCGGCGCGTGGCTGAGGCTGCGCTGCGGCTGGAGTTCCTCCACCAGCTTCTCGAACGGCACGTCCTGGTGCGCGTACGCACCCAGCGTCGTCTCCTTCACCTGGGCCAGCAGCGCGCGGAAGGACGGATTGCCCGTAAGCGTCGTGCGCAGCACCAGCGTGTTGACGAAGAAGCCGATGAGGCCCTCCGTCTCAGCACGCGTGCGGCCCGTGATGGGCGAACCCACCGAGATGTCGTCCTGCCCCGAGTAGCGCCCCAGCAGCACCTGGAACGCCGCCAGCAGCAGCATGTACGGCGTGACGCCTTCCTTCTTCGCCAGCGCGCCCAGCGCCTTGCTCAGCTCCGCTCCCAGCTTCACCGGCACCGTCGCGCCGCGGTACGTCTGCGCCGCCGGACGCGCGAAGTCCGTGGGCAACTCCAGCACGGCGGGCGCTCCGGACAGCCGCTGCTTCCAGTAGCCGACCTGCTTCTCCAACACGCCGCCCAGCAGCCACTCCCGCTGCCACTGCGCGAAGTCCGCGTACTGCACCTTCAGCGCCGGCAGCGGAGAACCCCGCCCGCCACGGAACGCGTCGTAGAGCGCGGCGACTTCACGCACGAGCACGCCCATGGACCAGCCGTCGGAGACGATGTGGTGCATCGTCACCAGCAGCACGTGCTTCGCTTCACCCAGCTTGAGCAACCGCGCGCGCACCAGCGGACCCGTACCCAGGTCGAACGAGCGCACGGCCTCTTCATCCACGCACCGCCGCGCCTCCGCCTCGCGCGACGCCTCCGGGAAGCCCGTCAGGTCCACCACCGGCAGCTCGAAGGACTTCGCCGGGTGGATGAGCTGCACCGCCTCGCCGTTCTCCTCGCGGAACGTCGTGCGCAGCGACTCGTGCCGGCGGACGATCTCCTCCAGGCTCCGGCGCATCGCCTCCGCGTCCAGCGCTCCGTCCAGCCGCACCGCGCCCGGGATGCTGTAGAGCGCGCTGCCCTGCTCCAGCCGGTCCAGGAACCACAGGCGCTGCTGCGCGAACGACAGCGGCTGCGTGGCGCCACGCGGCCTGGGCGCGAGCACCGCCGCCTTCGGCTCCTGCTTCGACGCCGTGATGCGCTTCGCCAGCTCCACCAGGCTCGGCCCCTGGAGCAGCAGCTCCATGGGCAGCGCGATCCCCAGCCCCTTCTCCACCGCGTGCGCCAGCTCCACCGCGCTCAGCGAATCCAGGCCGTAGCGCGTGATGGGCTCACGCACGTCCACCGTCTTCGCCGGCATCTTCAGCTGCTCCGCCACGCGCTCCACCAGCCACGTCAGCGTGGTCCGCGCGGCCTCCGGCACGTCCTCACGCACCGGCGCAGCGGCGGGCTCCGAGGACTCGGCGGCTTCCGACTCCTCCGCCTCCTCGAACCCCGGCTCGCGCCACACCAGCACCGTGCGCAGCTCGTCCGCGAGGAACTGCGCCTTGCTCGCGTGCCGCTGGATCTTCCCGCTGGAGGTCTTCGGGATGCTGCCGGGCTCGATCAGCGCCACGGCGTGCACCTGCACCTCGTGCCGCTCGGCGACGCGCTGGCGGATCTCCTTCACCGCCGCCTCCGCCATGTCCACCTGCTTGCGCAGGTTGCCCGCCTTGCGCAGGTCGATCTCCTGCACCACCACCAGGCGCTCCTCGCCCGCCACCTCCAGAGACACCGCCGCGACGCTGCCAGCGCGCAGCGCGGGGTGGCTCTCCTCCACCGTCTGCTCGATGTCCTGCGGGTAGTGGTTGCGGCCCCGGATGATGATCAGATCCTTGGCCCGGCCGGTGACGTACAGCTCGCCGTCCCGCATGAAGCCCAGGTCGCCGGTGCGCAGGAACGGGCCTTCGTCCGTGCCCTTCACGCGCGCGTGGAACGCCTCCGCCGTCGCCTCCGGCTTGTTCCAGTAGCCCAGCGCCACGCTGGGGCCGCGCACCCAGATTTCACCCACGCCGCCGGGCGCGCACGCCTCGCGCGTCTGGGGATCCACGATGGCCACGGGGTGTCCCGGCCGCTCATCGCCGCAGCCCACCAGGACGCGCGCCTCCGGCTTCGCCGCGTCCACCAGCACCGCCCGGCGCTGCTCCAACGCCGGAGCATCCAGCGCGCAGCGCACCGGCGGCGCCTCCACGCGCCCGCCCGACACCAGCAGCGTCGCCTCCGCCAGGCCGTAGCACGGGAAGAAGAACTCACGCTTGAAGCCGTGCGGCCCGAAGGCCTGCTCGAAGCGATCCAGCGTCGCCGGACGGATGGGCTCCGCGCCGGTGAACGCCACCCGCCACGAGCTCAGGTCCAACGACTGACGCTCCTCCGCCGGGATGCGCCGGATGCACAGGTCGAACGCGAAGTTCGGCCCGCCGCTGATGGTGGCCTTGTAGCGGGTGATGGCCTCCAGCCACACGCGCGGGTTCTTGAGCATCGTCATCGGCGACATCAGCGCCGCGTGGAACGTCGCGTACAGCGGCGTGAGGATGCCGCCGATGAGCCCCATGTCGTGGTACGGCGGCAGCCAGATGACGGCCGAGCTGCTGGGGCCCAGCTCGAACGCGTCCGTGATCAGCGCCAGGTTGTGAGCCAGGTTGCCGTGGCTCAGCATCACGCCCTTGGGCGAGCCCGTGGATCCCGACGTGTACTGGAGGAACGCCAGCGTCGACGCGTCCACCGCCGGCGGCGTCCACTCCGCTTCCCCACCCGCCGGAATCTCGTCCGTCCCCACCCAGTGCAGCGAGCGCAGGTCCGGCGCCTGCTCGAAGACGAACTCCGTCATGGACAGGATGCCGGACGTGGTGAGCACCACCGTCGCGTTCGCGTCCTGGATGATCGCGCGCAGGCGCGGCAGCGTCCGCTCCAGCCGCATCGGATCCGGCGGATACGCCGGCACCGCGATGAGCCCCGCGTAGAGGCACCCGAAGAACCCCGCCACGTACTCCAGCCCGGGCGGGTACAGCAGCATCACGCGCTCGCCCGGCTTCGCCACCTTCCGCAGCGCCACCGCGATCCGCCGCGCCCGCGCATCCAGCCCCGCGTAGCTCAGCGCTCCGTCTTCCTGCCCAGCGTCGTCCAGGAACGTGTACAGCGGCTGATCGGGCCGTGATTCAGCCCGGCTCCGCAAGATTTCGACGAGAGTGGAATGCGAGGGCGTCAGCTCAGGGGAACGCGGCAAGGAAGAACCCATGTGGAAAGCCGGAGATCACCGCAAAGGCTTCAGTGGGCCGACTTCCTGTGCGACGCACACGCACGATGTGCGTGACACAGGCGCCCTTGCAATGTGTCCGGGGGAGCAGAACTGGATACGAGAATACCACTAGGAATGGGTTCTACTGAACTTGAACAATTTGCTCGAATCGCTCACATTCGCTTGTCAGCCCTGCTTCCTGGTCTTCAGCACTCACTCCGCCCTCCCTTGACTCCGCGAGTTCCCTTCTTGGAACCGCCGTGAATCGAGTGCGGGTGCGGGGACTCCCTGATCGCACACCATGACTGCTCCCCTGTATCGCCTCGCGGACGCCACTCTCGTTGAACCGCTCGTCCAGGACTTCCAGGCCTGGTGGATGACGGTGGCGCCCATGCCCGCGAGCCTGCATCTGCAGGCCTATCTGCTGCCGCTGCTGAAGGCCTACCTGCAGACGCCGGACTTCCACGCGAAGGCGGCGAAGGATCCGGAGCTGAGCGGCAGCTCCTTCGTGGGCATCGCGCCGGAGCGCGCGGAAGAGGTGCGGGCGCTCATGCAGCGGATGACCACCGCGCAGGAGGACAACATCAAGCTGGCGGAGGCGTTCGACGAGTTCCAGACGCAGCTGCTGGCGGAGGCCAAGGGCCAGTCCCTGGAGCCACTGTATTCGCGGCTGCCGGACGTGCTCAAGGGCAAGGTGGAGCTGGTCTACGACTACGTGAACCGCCCGTCGATGCGCGTGCACGAAGGCCTGCTGTACCGCGGCCACCACCACAAGACGGAGCTCCAGTCGATGCGGCTCCGCCGGCTGAAGGCGGACGCGGAGCGTGACTCGCTGCTCACCACGCCGCGCCTGATGGAGGCGGGGCAGCTGGACTGGAAGGTGCCCTTCCACGACGAGCGCCTGGACAAGCTCTTCAGCCTGGACGTGGAGCCCAAGCCGCTGGAGTGGATCCGCGACCTGCTGGGCGACGCGGTGAAGTCCGACGCGGACCTGATGCCCCTGCTCACGGAGGCGACGCAGACCCTTCCCGAGACCTGGAACGGGCCGGGGGTGCGCATCCGCTACGTGGGCCACGCGTGCGTGCTGGTGGAGTGGAAGGGCACGTCCATCCTCATCGACGCGGTGGTGCCGGTGCGGCCGGAGAAGATGGGCCCGCTGGAGCGCATGTCCTTCGCGGACCTGCCCCGCCGCATCGACTACGTGGTCATCACCCACAGCCACCCGGACCACCTGGACATCGAAACGCTGCTGCGCCTGCGCCACCGCATCGGCACGCTGATGGTGCCGCGCGCGAGCGGCGCCCTGGCGGGTGACTACTCGCCGCGGCTGTTGGGCAAGGCGCTCGGCTTCAAGAACGTGCTGGAGCCCTACTTCTACGAATCCCTGCCCATCCCGGACGGCGAGATCATCGCCGCGCCGTTCATGGGCGAGCACGGCGACGTGGCCCACGCCAAGTCCGCGTGGATCATCCGCACCGGCGAGGATCGCCTGTTCTTCGCCGCCGACTCCATGTGCGTGGATGAGACGACGTACCGCGACCTGCGCAGCACGGTGGGCGATCTGCACACGGTCTTCATGAACACGGAGATCGTCGGCGCGCCGCACACGTGGATGCTGGAGGGCTTCTTCCCCAAGAAGCGCGACCGCAAGCTGGAGAAGAACCGCCGGTGCCGCGGCAGCAACTCCGCCGAAGGCCTGCGCCTCCTGGAACTCGTGGGCGCGAAGCGGATCTTCAACTACGCCATGGGCCTGGAGCCCTGGATGGAGCACATCATCGGGCCCGCCGCCACGCCGGAGACGCCCCGCATGAAGGAGTCGGATCTGCTGCTCACCACCGCTCGCGAGCGCGGCCTCCAGGCCGAACGACTCGAGGGCGCGCGGCAGGTCCACCTCAAGGGCTGATTCGCACGCGGGCGCAGGGCGGCCTGGCCGCCCTCCCCTCGTACGTTGGGCTCGACGGGGCGAGCCCAACCGGTATGCTCCGGAACATGAGGAATCCCCGGAAAGAAACCCTCACGTTCATCGCGGTGACGCTCGCGGTGAGCTGGACGATGGCCGTGGCGTTCATCGCGGGCGGCGAGAAGTCCGTGTGGCTGATGCGCTGGATGATGTGCGTTCCGGGCATCGTGGGCCTCGCGTGCTCGTGGTTCTTCCGTCGCGAGCCGCCTTCCGCGGTGGGCTTCTCCTTCCCCGGCTGGAAGTGGTGGTTCCTGGGGCTGGCGTTGCCGCTGGCGTACGGCGCCGTCATCGCGCCGCTGGCCTACGCGATCCGGTTCGCGACCGGGGACGCGTCCTTCATCCATTTCCAGCCGGAGCTGCTCAAGGGCCCGTTCGGGGTGACGGGCGTGGCGACGGTGCCGGTGATGATCCTCCTGTTCTGGGCGCTGACGGTGACGTGGTGGCTGGCCGCCGCGTCCGTGCGCTGGCGCTGGGTGGAGAAGCTGGGCGCGAAGCTGCCCGAGCGTTGGCGCTGGCTGCGCTACGGCCTGGTCGCGCTGGTGTGGGGGCCCGTCGTGGGCTTCGGCGTCCCCAGCGAGCTGGGTGAGGAAGTGGGCTGGCGCGGGACGCTGGTGCGCTGGTGGATGCACCGGCCGGCGCTGGCCGCGGCCATCACCATGCCGGTGTGGGCCGCGTTCCACCTGCCCCTCATCTTCTCCTCCACGCAGCGCGGGCACGTGGGGCAGAACGTGACGTTCCTCCTGTCCATCGCCGTGGCCGCGGTGGTGTTCGCGCAGCTCTACATGGCGTCGCGCTCCATCTGGCCGCCCGCCCTCTTCCACATCAGCTGGAACATCATCAACCCGCTGCTCTTCGGCAGCGTCTACAACGGCCGGCCGGGGCTCTTCGGCGGTCAGGTCTGGGTCTTCAACGGCGAGGGCGTCTTCGGGCTCCTGCTCCACGGGCTGGTGGCCGTGTGGCTCTTCCGCCATTGGAAGCGGAGCGCCCGGACCACGGAAAGCGCGGTATTGCCGGAGTCCTCCGCGACGCCTGCCTGAGGCCTTGCGACCCGGCGAGCGCAGGCTTTTCCGCATGTGACATCCCGGGCGGGCAACAGTTACTCTCCCGCGCGAGATGACCCCTGCCGTCCGGGCCGACATGGAAGCACGTGCCGACCGCGCCCTGCGCCGGGGCGAGCTGGCGGAGGCGTTCGAGCTCTTCGAGCACCTCCTGGCCGCCTTTCCGCGCGAAGAGAGCCTGGCCGCCAGGCTGGCCCAGCTGCGCGACAGCCTCCAGCCGGAGGAGCTGCAGCACCTGAAGAACCGCGTGCGCGAACCCCAGCGCCTCCCGCTGGGCCCGCCGTCGCCCATGCAGGAGGGCGAGCGACTCTTCACGTTGGGTGACTATGTGGGCGCCGCCGCCGCGTACCGCCGGGCACTTCAGGAGCGCCCCGGCAACGAGCTGGTGCTGGAGCGGCTGGAGGAGCTGTACCGGATGGCCCGCGAGATGCCCGTGCAGTCCCCCACGGACCGGGCCCTTCCGCCACAGAAGGAGGATCGCCTCCAGGCCCTCCTGGACCGGCTGGCCTCCCGGCGTCGCCTCAAGCGCGACTGAGGGGCCGCCCCCGCGTCCCGGCGAGCGCGGATCCGACGCAACCGCTGATTCGCGCGTTGCACCCCCCTGGGGTGGCACCTACAATCCGCACCGACGTTGCTGTCATAGTGCCGCCCGTTCCTACTGACACCCGCGTCCGACTTTCTACGCTCCTATGGCTCGACCTCTTCGACTTGGCGTCCTCACCGGCGGTGGCGACTGCCCGGGACTCAATGCGCTCATCCGTGGCCTCGTCCGTCGAGGCGTGCACGAGTTCGGCCACTCGTTCGTCGGCATCGAGAATGGCTACATGGGACTGGTGGAGCCGGAGCTCGTCCGCCCGCTCGGTGTGGAGGACACGCGCGGCATCCTGCCCAAGGGCGGCACCATCCTCGGCACGTCCAACAAGGCGAACCCGTTCTCCTACCCGGTGCGTGAGGGTGATGCCTGGGTGGATCGGGACGTGTCGGATTCGGTCCTTCGCCGCTGCGAGGAGTTGCGGCTGGACGGACTGGTCGCGATTGGCGGGGACGGCACGCTGTCCATCGCGCACCAGCTGGCGGAGAAGGGGCTGAAGGTCGTCGGGTGTCCGAAGACCATCGACAACGACTTGTCCGGCACGGACCAGACGTTCGGGTTCGACACCGCGCGGCTCATCGTCACGGAGGCGCTGGACCGGCTGCACTCCACCGCGGAGGCGCATGACCGCGTGATGGTGGTGGAGATCATGGGCCGCCACGCGGGCTTCCTCACGCTGGAGAGCGGCATCGCTGGCGGCGCGGACCTCATCCTCATCCCGGAGATTCCGTACCGCGTGGAGTCCATGCTGGAGACGCTGAAGCGGCGGGCCACGCGGCGGCGCAGCTTCTCCATCATCGCCATCTCCGAAGGCGCGTATCCGGAGGGTGGCGCGCTGTCCGTGCTGGCGGAGGCCGCGGACATCCCGGGGCGGGGCGTGGTGCGGCTGGGCGGCTCCGGCAAGGTGTGCGCGGATCTGCTGGCGAGCCACATCGCGGCGGAGATCCGCGTCACCGTGCTGGGCCACCTGCAGCGCGGCGGCAGCCCGAGCGCGGCGGACCGGGTGCTGGCCACGCGCTACGGGTGCAAGGTGCTGGACCTGGTGCGGGACAACCAGTGGGGGCACATGGTGGCGCTGCGGAACAACGACGTCATCCCCGTGCCGCTGAGTGAGTCTCGCAAGGAGCGACGCGTGGACGTCCAGGGAGACCTGGTGCGGTTCGCGCGGAGCATGGGCATCGGGTTCGGGGACTGAGGGGAGAGCGCGCACCGCACGCCATGACGCTCGTCGGCCGCCATATCGGTCGCTATCGCATCCTGGAGGAGCTGGGCTCCGGGGGCATGAGCGTCGTGTACAAGGGCCTGGACACGGCCCTTGACCGCGAGGTCGCGGTGAAGGTGCTGCACCCGCACCTGGCCGGCAAGGACGAGTCGCGCCGCCGCCTGGCGCGCGAGGCCCGCGCGGTGGCGAAGCTGCACCACCCCAACATCCTGGAGGTGTTCGACTTCTCCTCGGCGGAGGCGCACGACGCCTTCATCGTCACCGAGTACATCCGCGGCCGGACGCTCAAGACGTACCTGGATGAAGGCCCGCTGGAGCCGCCGGAGCTGGCGGCGATGATCATCCACGAGCTGGCGGCGGCGCTGGCGCACGCGCACGAAGCGGGCGTCATCCACCGCGACCTGAAGCCGGAGAACGTCATGGTGCGCGAGGACGGGGTCCTCAAGCTCATGGACTTCGGCATCGCGCGGCTGCTGGACATCGAGGACCGGATGACGGTGACCGGCGCGCTGGTGGGTTCGCCCGCGCACATGTCGCCGGAGATCATCGAGGGCCTGGAGGCCGGGCCTGAGGCGGACGTCTTCAGCCTGGGGATCATGTTCTACGCGCTGATGACGGGCCGCCTGCCCTTCACCGCGTCGAACACCACGGCGACGCTCAAGCGCATCCTGGACGGGGCGTATGAAGACCCTCGCCGCCGCGTGCCCGCGCTGTCGGACGAGCTCGCGGAGATCTGCGCGACGTGCCTCCAGCGCGACCCGGCGCGGCGCTACCCGAACGCGGGGAAGCTGCGCGACGCGCTGGCGGATGCGCTCGCGGGGCTGGGTTTCTCCCGCGTGGGCGAGGAGCTGATTTCGTTCTTCGCGGATCCGCCGTCGTACCAGCGGCTCGCGCGCCAGCGCATCGTCGCGGCGCTGCTGGAGCGTGGGGAGCGGCAGCTGGCGGAGAAGCGGACGCCGCGCGCACTGGCGTGTCTCAATCACGTGCTCGCGCTGGATGCGACGAATGAACGGGCGCTGGGGTTGCTCAAGGGCATCCAGCGTCAGCAGCGGCGGCGCACGTGGCGCAGGCGCGGCATCCGCGCGGGCATCGCGGCGGGCGTGGCGCTCGCGTTGGGGTTGGGCGGCTGGCAGCTGTTCCGGATGAACGCGAGCGCGCCCGAGACGCCGAAGGTGCAGCCGGATGATCCGCGCGCCGAGGGCTCGAAGACCCCGGGTTCCCAGTCCGCGGCTGGCGGTACGACGGGCGGCTCCACGGGCACGCAAGGCACGGGCGCGGTCCAAGGCTCGCAGGGCACGGGCGGCACGGCGGGTTCGCCCGACGGCACGGGCACCCTTCAGGGCACGCAGGCCACGGGCTCGAGACCCAACGGTGCGCAGGGCACGGGTGGCACGGGCACGCCCGGCCGAGACAGCGACCTCAACCCTCGGGTCCCCTCCCCTCCGGATCGCACGCCCTCGCGCCCCACGGTGGTCGCCAGCCTCGACCCACAGGACGACTCCAAGCCCTCGCGCAACGGCAAGATCCCCGTGTCCATCCTCGTGCGCCCCTACGGCTCCATCCGCGTGGACGGCGGCCCCGCCGGCGCGCAGCAGCTCGCGCAGCACGACGTGCACCTGTCCCCTGGCGAGCACACCGTCATCGTCTCCTGCGGCTACTGCGAGGACGCCACGGAGACCATCGACGTGAAGCCGGACCGCGAGAACGTCTTCCGCCTGCGCGCCTTGCTGAAGGCCTCGCAGCTGGCCATGGACTACCAGCCGCCGGACGCCACCGTGCGCGTGGGCGACGTGGAGCGCGCCGCGAACGACAGCCTCCAGCACCCCTTCGACATCCGCTCCCCCCGAGGCCCCGCCAGCTTCCAGCACCGCGTGGAGGTGGAGATCTCCTCCCCCGGCTACAAGACCGAGAAGCGCGTCGTCCTGCTGGAGCCCGGCAAGCCCACCACCCTGCGCGGGAGCCTGGCGCCCGAATGAGCCAAGGCCCGCTGCTTCTCGTCGTCCTCCTGCTGGCCGCCCTGCTCGGCCCCGCGTCCGCGCGCGCCCAGGCGCCCATGGGCGCGGATCCGGAGGTCGCCGCGCTGCGCTCGTCGTTCGAATACGGCAAGTACGCGGAGGTGCTGGAGCGCGCGGGCCAGCGCATCGACCGGGGCGACCTGCCGGAGGAGGACCTGGTGGAGCTGCACAAGCTCGCGGGCCTGTCCGCCTTCAACCTCAACAAGACGGACGACGCCGAGCGCCACCTGCGCGCCGTGCTCCGGTTGGATCCCGACTTCAGCCTGGACCCCTTCGTAGTCCCGCCCCCGGCCGTCGCCTACTTCGAGGACCTCAAGAACCAGATGTCCGGCGAGCGCGATTTCCTTCGGCAGGAGCAGCGCCTGCGCCTGGAGCGAGAGAAGACCGAACAGGAGCGCCGGGAACAGGAGCGCGTCGCCCTGGAGACGCAGCGCCGCCGCGCGGAGGAGCTGGCCCGTCAGGTCACCGTGCGCACCGTGGAGAAGCACAACTTCCTGGTCAACTTCGTCCCCTTCGGCGCCGGCCAGTTCCAGCAGGGCCGCAACGGCATGGGCATCGCCTTCGCCGCGACGGAAGGCGTGCTGGCCATCACCAGCATCATCGCGTTCTTCGCGTACGATTCGCTCTTCGAGGAGCGGCTCATCAACCTGGACAACGTGCTGGACGAGGACGGCCGCGCGTCCATTCCGGTGCGCTACATCCCCACGGACCGCGCCCGGCAGGCGGACACCTGGCAGCTGCTCAAGCTCGCGTCCGCCACCGGCTTCTACACCGTCTACACCCTGGGCGTGGTGGACGCCGTCTACCACCACGAGGACCAGGTGGTGAGCAGCACCACCGTCGAGTCCCGCCCCGAACCGAAGCCCTCTCCTACCGTCTCCCAGGCCGCGCCGCCGCGCGTGCGGCTGTACTCCACCAAGGGTGGGCTGGGCGCCGGCTTCTCCCTCACGTTCTAGCCCCGAACCCCAAAGTCCGCCCATGGCCAGCCTCACCGTTCGCACCCCCGATGGAAAGGTCCGCACGGTCTCCCTGCTCAAGCGCATCACCAGCCTGGGGCGGGGATCCGACAACGATGTGCCACTGGAGGACGCCAGCGTCCCCTCCAATGCCCTGCACGTCACCTTCGACGGCTCCCGCTACGAAGTCGGCAGCCTGGGCGCCACCTTCCACGTCAACGGCAAGCGGCGCGACAATCACGCGCTCGCCACCGGTGACGTGGTCAAGGTTGGCGGCACCGAGCTGACCTTCTCCCGCGAGGACGCCCCCCGCGAGCCCGTGCGCCGCGAGGTGCCCGAGCGGGAGGTGTCCCTCCTCCCCTCCGCCGCCACCGCCTCGTCTGATTCGCACACGGCGGAGCTGCCCGGCGTGGTGGGCCGCGAGCTGGTGCTGCTCAAGCGGCTCACCGCGTTCAGCGAGCGGCTCTTCGGCAGCTACGACGTGGACCGCATCCTGGAGAGCCTGCTGGACGAGGCCATTGAGGTCACCCGCGCCGACAAGGGCTTCCTCATCCTGATGGAGAGCGGCGAGCCGCGCGTGAAGGCCGCGCGCAACGTGGCCCGGGAGAACATCGAGGACGCGGTGGAGAAGCTGTCCGACTCCATCATCGCCAAGGTGGTGAAGGACCAGAAGGCCATCATCGTCGCGGACGCGCTGGACGCGCCGGAGTTCAAGGCCAGCGAGTCCGTGGTGAACCTCAAGGTCCACTCCGTCATGTGCGTGCCGGTGATGCACAAGGGCGACCTGTTCGGCGTGCTCTACGTGGGCAACGATCGACTGGTGAACCGCTTCGAGCCCAAGAGCCTGGACATGCTCACCGTGTTCGCGGCGCAGGCGTCCCTGCTCTTGCAGAACGCGCTGCTCGTGAACGACCTCAAGCTCGACAACACGGAGCTGCGCCGCAAGCTGGAGGACCAGCGCTACGGCGACATCGTGGGCGCGTGCCAGGGCATGCGGGACGTGTACAAGCGCATCGACAAGATCGCGCCCACGGACATCTCCGTGCTGATTACGGGAGAGACGGGCACGGGCAAGGAGCTCATCGCCCGGGAGGTCCACCGCCGCTCGCCGCGCACCAAGGGCCCGTTCATCACGGTGAACTGCGGCGCCATCCCGGAGAACCTGCTGGAGAGCGAGCTGTTCGGCCACGCCAAGGGCGCCTTCACCGGCGCGGTGGCCACGCGGCCCGGCAAGTTCCAGGCGGCCATCGGCGGCACGCTCTTCCTGGACGAGATCGGCGAGATGCCGCTCCAGCTCCAGGTGAAGCTGCTGCGCGCGCTCCAGGACAAGATTGTCTACAAGGTCGGCGAGAACCGCGGCGAGCCGGTGGACATCCGCGTGGTGGCCGCGACGAACAAGATTCTTGAAGACGAGGTGAAGCGGAACACGTTCCGCGAGGACCTCTACTACCGGCTCAACGTCGTCACCGTGAAGCTGCCGCCCCTGCGCGAGCGCGGCGAGGACGTCATCGTCCTGGGCCGCTTCTTCCTCCAGAAGTACGCGCGCGAGTTCAACTCCAAGGCGCGCGGCTTCACGCCCGCGGCCGCCGTGTCGATGAAGAAGTACGGCTGGCCGGGCAACATCCGGGAGCTGGAGAACCGCCTGAAGAAGGCGGTGGTGCTGGCGGACAAGCCGCTGCTCGGCGCGGACGACCTGGACCTCAAGCCGGAGAACCTGGAGCCCATCATGCCGCTGCTCCAGGCGAAGGAAGAGTTCCAGAAGCGTTACATCAACGAAGTCCTCGCCCGGAACAACGGCAACCGCACCAAGACGGCCAAGGACCTGGGGGTGGATCCCCGCACCATCTTCCGCCACCTGGAGAAACTGGAGGCGGAGAAGACGGGCGGTCCGCTTCCTCCCGAGGAGAACGAGGAACTGCTATAGCGTTCCCCCAAGCCACGCCATGCACCGTCACGCGACGCGACAGTCCCGGGGCATCCTCCAGCCGTTGGTGACGGCCCTGGGGCTCGCGGCGCTCGCGACGGGCTCCGGGTGCCTCATCCCCCAGGACGTGGCGCTGCTGGAGAGCCTGCCCGAGTTCAGGAACCGCCCGCCCCGCATCGTGGAGGAGCAGGTGGAGCCCTCCGAGCGCATCCTGCGCGCCTTCGGCGTGGGCAGCTGCACCCAGGACTTCAACGTGGTGGTGGAGGACCTGGACGTCGACGACCGCATCACCGTGGAGTGGTACGTGGACTACAACCCGTCCAACCCCACGGGCTACTACCGGCAGATCGTCCTCGCCAACACCGGCCAGCCCCGCCGTGACGACCGCGGCACGCTGCGCATGGACCTGCGCTCGGCCAACAACCCGCTGGCCCCGCCGGGCATCCACCTGATCGAGGCGTTCGTCACCGACCGGCACCTCACCAACCGCCAGCCGGATCCTCCGGACGAAGTCATCCTCGCGGACGGCGGCGTGGTGAAGAACCCGGGCTTCGTCACCTCGTACGCGTGGGTGGTGAACACCGTGGCTGGGGACTGCCAGTGAGGCGCGCGCTCCGGGCCCTGGCGCTGGCGCTCGGGCTGACCGGGGCCGGGTGCGGCTTCCTGGATGACGAGCCGCCCCCGGAGCAGCTGGTGTGCCGCTCCGACGCGGAGTGCGCCGCCGGCCAGGTGTGCTTCGTGGACGGCTGCGGCAACCCCGGCGGCGACATCGTCGTGGAGGTGCAGCCCCATCCCAAGGCGGGCCTGCTCGCGCAGGACTTCCCGGTGGACCGGCTGCGGGCGGAGCAGAACCTGGAGCTCTTCAGCCCCGTGCGCCTGACGGGCACCGTCACGAGCGGCACCACCGCCACGGAGGACGGTGGCACGGCGCCCGTCCCCTACCGCGCCCCCATCCACCTGCTGGCCACGGGCGACAGCCGCCTCATCCCGGGCGTGGCACGGCGCTATGAGACGACGCTCACCCCGGACGACGGCGCGTGGGTGCTGCCCGTGGGCAGCGGCCAATACACCGTGACGCTCACGCCGGTGGACCCGTCCCTGCCGCCGCTGTCGCGCGACGCCTTCGTGGACCCTTCCTCGGGCGGCATGGTGGCCTTCGACCTGCCCACCGCGTCGCGCGTGGTGACGGTGACGGGGACGCTGATGCTCCAGGGTTCGAAGCGGGTGGACGCGGACATGGAGGTGCAGGTGCTGGATGAGTCCCTGCGCCCGCTGTCCCAACGCGCCCGCGTGGCCCGCGACACGGGCGCGTTCCAGTTGGTGCTGGGCGCGGACGACGCAAGGCGCGCCACGGTGCTCGTGCGCGCGACGCCCGTGAACGCCGGGGACCTGGTGCCCTGGAAGACCTTCGTGGTGGATCCGTCCACCATCCTCCCCATCCCGCTGGAGCTGGGCGACCCCGGCGCGGCCGTGACGGTGGAGGGCCGCGTGCTGGAGATGAACGGCCAGACGCCCATGGCCGGCGCGCGCGTGTCGCTCCAGGGCCGCGTGGCCGGCGGCGGCACCTTCAAGGGCGTGCCGGTGCTGACGGACGCGCAGGGGCGCTACCAGCTCACGTCCCTGCCCGGCGTCGCGGAGTCCCCGCTCACGCTGGTCATCGTCCCGCCGCCCAGCTCGTCCTCGCGTCTGACGCCCCAGCAGGTGGCGGTGGCGGCGGTGGACACGGTGCTGCCAGACGTGACGTGCCCGGAGCGCATGACGGTGGTGGGCAGCGTGAAGAACCCGGAGGGCACCGGCCCGGCGTCGGGCGTGCGCGTCGTGGTGGAGCCGGTGGGGGCGCTCGAAGGCTATCCGCAGCCGCCCCTGGGCTTCGAGTCGCCCCTCACCACCAACAGCGACGGCAACTTCGCGCTGGCCCTGGACCCGGGCGAGTACCGGCTGGACTTCCTGCCCGGGGAGAACCTGCCGCGCGTCAGCCGCTTCGTCACCGTGCCGGCCGGCACCGCCGATTCAGAGGTGATGACGCTGGCGGCCTTCACGCTGTCACGGGGCCGTTCGTTGAGCGGCCGCATCACCCTGCCCCCGGACCCCGCGCTGGCGCCGGACGGAATCGGGGCGAACGCTTCCGTGCGCTTCTTCCGCGTGGTGACGGTGGGAGGACGGCCTGAGTCCATCCTGCTGGCGCAGACAGTGTCCGACAGCACGGGGCGCTACTCCACCGTGCTGCCCACGCGCTGAAGCAGTGACTACCGGCCGCTGTCCTTGCGGCGCGCGGTGTCGAAGGCGGCGTGCAGCGCGTCCACCGCGCCGCCCACCTCGCCCGCGTACTGCACCGCGTGGATGGTGTAGAGGTCCTGCACCCGCGTGAGGTGGCGGTACACCGAGCGCAGCTCCACGCGCGCCGGATCCCTCGACTCCAGGGCGCACTCGGACTCGGACTTGCGCACGCGCGTCAGCCAGTCCGTGCGGAAGCGCATCCACTCCTGGTCGACCTTGCGGGCGGGGAGGACGTGCACGAGCTTCTCGCGCTCGGACTCCAGGTCCTTCCAGTGCGCGTCCGCGGCGTCCAGGCATTCGCGCACGGTGAGCGGTGGCGTCACGGCCGGGGGCCTCGCGGGCGTCATCGCCGCGACGGAGTGCCCCACGTTCCAGATCATCCACAGCGAGACCAGCGTGGCCAGCGTGATGTGGACCGCGTACGCGGCGCCACGGTAGCGGCGGAAGCGGGGGTCTTTCTGCGAGTCGGGAGCGGACACGGGGCCCAGGTCTTACGACCCTGGACCCCGGGTGGCAATGCTTCCCTTACACACCGTCCGGAAGGCGAACCCTGCCCGGACGGCGGCGGTGTGGGGACTACTGGCCCGCGGCGGGGGCGGCCACGGCCGGAGCGGCCTGGGGCGCGGCGGCCGGGGCGGCGGCGGGCACCGCTGCGGCGTCGCCACCGGAGGCGGCGCGCTTGGCGGAGTTCAGACGGCCGCGGAACTGCGACAGGTACTGGGTGGCCGGGTACGTGGCCAGCGCGTCGCGCACCGTGTCCGCCGCCTTATCGAACGCGCCCGTCTCCTGGTACGACTGGGCGAGCAGCAGCATGGCGTAGTCGCGCGTCTTGGACTTCTTGTCGCCTTCCACGAAGCGGGCCAGCAGCGGCACGGCCTTCTCGTGCTGACGCAGTTGGTTGTAGGCGGTGCCCAGGAAGAAGGACGCGTCCAGCGCGTCCGCCTCCTGCGGGTTCATCGCCAGGAAGCGCGACAGGTTCTCCACCACGGCGGGCATCTCGTTCTTGCGGAAGGCGATCTTCCCGCGCTCCAGGGCGGCGTCGCCCGTCTCACGGCGCAGGATGGCGGCGCGGTCGTTGAGGGCCTGGCGCTCCAGCGAGGACAGCTTCTGCGTGTCCAGCTTCACGAGCGCGTCGATGCCCTTGAGGCGCTCGTCGCCCGGCAGCGTGGTCATCATCTTGTAGACCTCGTTGGCGGCGCGCTGGGCCGTCAGGTGCGAGGTGGAGTCCGCGCGCTGCTTCTCCAGCTGCCCGGAGAGGTCCGCGACCTGCTTCTCCAACCGCTCGCGCTCGTTGGTGTTGCTGGAGCTGCGCGCGCCGTTCACCAGCACCGCGCCACCGACCGCCAGAACCGCGAAGAGCGTGTAGGCCACCGCCGAGGAGAGCCATTGCCGCTTCTGGAAGTCCTCGTGGCGCTTGCCCACCGCCTTCACCTCCGCATGGAGGTTCTTCAGCAGGTTGTCCGTCTTGATGACGAGGTTGCGCGACTCGATGACCTCGCGGCGGAGTTCGGAGAGTTCCTTCTCGAGGTCAGTCTTCGGCTGTTCAGAGGGGGGCATGGACATCTTCCTGGGACCGGAAATGACTTCGGCCGACTCACGCATGCTAGGGGACTCTCCGGGATGAGGGGCGGGTTCTTTTTCCGCTCCCAAACAGGGCCCTTGGTGGCCACCATTCCCCGAAAGTCCCTGCTCCGCGCGCGCTCGCCTGCTTTCGTCTTGGAACTTTCCCGAGCCTCTAGAACGAGGCCATCGGGCGGGACGGATTCGGCGGGAACGTATACGTCACACCGAGCCCGAACCAACTGCCTCCGTGGCTGAAACTGAAGGGCCCGGGCCACTTCGCCGCGTCTGGAGACTCCACGGGGCCGCGCAGGAACATGAGGCGGTATTCAGCGGTGATACCCCACTCCGCGGACAGGCGAAGCGTGGCGCCGAGCGAGCCCACCCAGGCCTGGGTGACATTCTCCTTGAGGGACGAGCCCTCGCGCGTCGAGGAGACGACCGTGGGCCCCGTGAGCACGCCCGCGAAGGGCACCAGCCCCTGCGGTCCGATGTCGAGCACGCCCTGGAAGCGCAGGCCGAGGAGCGCGCCGTACGACACGGTGCTGACCTTGCGGGACACGGTGCCGTCGGCCCCGGGCTCGGACAGGCGCAGGTTCTGCGCGGTGCCGAACAGGTCGATGCCCACCTCCACCAGGTCCGACACCGCGTAAGCGAACGAGGCCACGCCGAACGGACCACCCGAGGACTCCGGCGCGCGCTCCAGGCCGTTGCCCGGCCCCTTGGCGCCATACCAGGCGTCGTAGAGCGTGCCGTTGGAGGTGAGGCGGTAGCCGGCCTGCACGGTGATGCGGCCCACGCCGTCCAGGTTGGCGGGAGCCCGCCCCGCGCTCCAATCACCGTCATCCTGGGCAAGGGCGAGGGCTGGCGCGGCGACGAGGGCGAAGACGAGCGGCAGACGGCGGAGCATCAAGGCGCGGATCCCGGGGCTTTCTGCCGGCACGGGCGCTCGCGGCCCGGTGCTACAGGCGTGTCGCACACCGTATCCGGGGGCCATGCCGCGTCAATTTTCCGGCCGTCCCCCACCGTGTCGATTTCGCGCCCTACCATTCGTCGCCATTGTGAACCCGACGTTCCAGGAGAACTCCCCATGCGCTTCATGATGATCGTCAAGGCCAACACCGACAGCGAGACCGGTCGCCTCCCCTCCACGGAGGAGTTGACCTCGATGGGCAAGTACAACGAGGAGCTGGTGAAGGCCGGCATCCTGCTCGCGGGTGAAGGGCTGCACCCCAGCTCCAAGGGCGCCCGCGTGGCGTTCTCCAAGACGGGGAACACGGTGACGGATGGCCCCTTCTCGGAGACGAAGGAGCTGGTCGCCGGCTTCTGGATCATCGAGGTGAAGTCGCGCGAGGAGGCCATCGCCTGGGCGCGCCGCATCCCCTTCCAGGAGGGAGAGGTGGAGATCCGCCAGGTGGCCTCCGCGGAGGACTTCGCGGAAAGCGATCCCACCGGCGAGCTGCGCGCGAAGGAGGAGGCGCTGCGCGCTCAGGTCGAGGCGAAGGCCAAGGCCTGAGCCGTCAGCGAGCGCGCCGCTCCAGCTCCAGCAGCGGCATCTCCAGCACCACCACCGTGCCGTGCGTGCACGGGGGTGTGAAGTCCGCGCGGTCCAACTCGCCCAACAGCGCGCGCAGCTGCGCGTCGGTGAGCGGCGAAGACGATGCGCGCCGCGCGGCGTGACAGGCCATCACGCGCACGGCCTCCGCCAGGCTCGTCACGTCCAGCGGAGCGCTGCGCGGAGGCAACGCGCGCGACAGGGCCTCCAGGAGCGCGCGCGGGTCCACGCCCTCCAGGCCCGCCGGCACCGACTTGAGCGCGAGCGCCGTGCCGCCAAAGGGCTCCACGTCCACGCCCAGCTTGAGCAGCGCCTCGCGGCCATCCACCAGCGCCTTCACCGCAGCCAGCGACAGGTCCACCGTGGTGCCGAACAGCGACGGCGGCGGCGCCTTCGTCTCGTCCTCCAGCCGGCGCAGGTACGCGGTGAGGCGCGCGCGCTCCAGCGCGGCGTGAGGGTCCAGCACCACCAGCGTGCCGCCGGGGCCCTCGCAGACATGGAAGCGGCTGCCCAACAGGCCCATGGGGCGCAGCGCCGCGAAGTAGCCTGGAGGCGGCGCTTCGTTGAGCTGCGGCTGGGCCTCACCGAACCCGAGCGAGCGGCCCGGCACCTGGGGGCCCTGGAACGGACCCGGGAACGCGCTGCCCTGCGCTCCACCGTTCGGCGAGAAATAGGACGGCGTCAGCGGGCGCGCGGGCGTGGAACCGTCGGGGCCGGGTGCGTCCATCGCGGTGGGCAGCGGCGCGCCCCAGGTGGCTTCCTGCGCGCGAGTGAGGAAGCGCTCCACGGCGTGCGCATAGTGCGCGGCGTCTCGGGGCTGCGGGTTCGCGGCCTGCTCTTCCGGCGAGCCCAGCCATGGGGCCGCGCGCAGCACGCGTGAGAGGGCGGCGCTGATCGCGTCCTGCACGCCACGGGCGTCCGCGAAGCGCACCTCCATCTTCTGCGGGTGCACGTTGACGTCCACCGCGGCGGGCTCCACGTCGATGTGCAGCACCACCACCGGCTGACGGCCCGCGGGCAGGAAGTCCTGGAACGCGCGCTGCACGGTGCTGATGAGGCCGCGGTCGCGGATGTAGCGGCGGTTGACGAAGGTGTAGAGGCCGCGCGCGTTGGGCAGCGTGTACTCCGGCGACGCGAGGTAGCCCGTGACGACGACACCCAGCCGGCGCTCCTCCACCGGGAACAGGTGCGGGAAGGACGCGGGGCCCAGGGCCGCGGCGATGCGCTCGCGCGGATCATGTTCGGCGGCGGGGCTGGAGAAGAGCTCGTTGCCCTCGTGCGAGGCGAAGAAGCCGACCTCCGGGTGCGCGAGCGCCAGGCGCACCACGGCCTCCTCGCAGTGCTTGAGCTCGGTGGCGCCCTGACGCATGAACTTGCGGCGCGCGGGCACGTTGAAGAACAGGTCCTCGATGGTGATGACCGTGCCCACGCGGGGTGGCGCGGCCTCCACCGTGGGCGGGCCGCCCCCCTCCACCATGACCTTGGTGCCCTCGTGCGCGTCCGGCTCCGCGGTGTGCAGCGTGAAACGGGACACGGAGGCGATGGCGGGGATGGCCTCGCCCCGGAACCCCATGGAGTCGATGTGGAAGAGGTCGTCCAGTTCGCGCAGCTTGCTGGTGGCGTGGCGCTCCAGGCAGAGCGTGGCGTCCTCGCGGCTCATGCCGTGGCCGTCGTCGGAGATGGTGATGCGGCCCACGCCGCCGGCCTCCAGCTCCACGCGGACGGTGCGGGCCCCGGCGTCGAGCGAGTTCTCGCACAGCTCCTTCACCACGGAGGCGGGGCGCTCCACCACCTCACCGGCGGCGATCTTGTTGATGAGCACGTCGCTCAGGCGCGCGATTCGGGACATGGCGATCAACCACCCTCCGCCACCTGGATGACGTTGTCCAGAACATCACGGGCACACGCGGCTGACATTCCTGGACGGCTGGGCTAACACCCGCCCCTGCGAATGGAAGTGATCCGAGCAGGCAAGGGCCCGATGCGTATCGCGGTGACAGGCGCCAGTGGCGACTACGGCAGGCTGCTCCTGCCGAGGCTGGAAGCGGACCCCGGCGTGGAGAGCATCCTCGTGCTGGACACGAAGGAGCCCCAGCCGATGAGCAAGGTGGAGTTCCACCGAGTGGACCTCACCCGCTACGACGCGGAAGGTGAGCTGACGGACGCGCTCACCGAGCGCCCCGTGGACGCCCTCTTCCACCTGGCGTTCCTCTTCGGGCCCATCCTCAACGGCCCGCTGGCGCACGAACTGGAAGTCATTGGCACCATGAACGTGCTGACGGCGGTGGGCCGCGCCCGGCTGCCCCGGCTGGTGGTGCCGTCGCTGACGGTGACGTACGGCGCGCGGGGCAACAACCCGGCGCTCCTGCGCGAGGGCTCCCCGCTGTTCGGCTGTCCGCACAGCCGCTTCGTGAACGACAAGGTGGAGGTGGAGGGACAGGTGCGGGCGTTCCGCGAGCGCAATCCCGACACCCGCACGCTCGTGTTGCGGTTCGCTCCCCTGCTCGGCCCGAGCCTGGACAATCCGGCGACGCGGTTGCTGTCGCACGCGGTGGTGCCCACGCTCCTGGGATTCGACCCGCTCTGGCAGGCGATCCACGAGGACGACGCGGGCCGGGCGCTGCACCTGGCCCTGCGGGCGGACACGGCGGGAGAGTTCAACGTCGTGGGGCGCGGGGTGTTGCCTTTGTCGGGGCTCATCCGCCAGGCGGGCGCGCGACCGCTCCCCCTGCCGGGGCCGTTGTTTCGTGGAGCACTTCGCGCGCTCGGGGTGGTGGGGGCGGGCACGTTGCCGGTGGCCCTGCTCGACTACATGCATTACTCCTGGGTCGCGGACGGTGAGCGCGCCGAGTCCGCGTTGGGGTTCGTGCCCCTCCACCATGTCAGGGACGCCGCCTCGGCGCTCAGAAGGAGCCAGTCATGACCAAGGGTGTCCTCGGGAATGATCCCTTCCAGCGGGGCGCCGCGCCTCGCACGGGCGAGGTGAAGGACGACGCGGCCAACCCGAAGGCCGCGAAGAAGTCCGCGGCGTCGAAGTCCGCGAAGGGTGCGAAGTCAGCGGGAAAGGCGAAGAGCGCCAAGGGTGGCGCGTCGAAGTCCGGCGCCCAGGCGAAGGCGCCCAAGGGCGGCAAGGCCGCGGAGGCGAAGCAGGCCACCGCGACGCCGAAGACGCCCGCCGCCAAGGTCCACATGTTCGAGGCCCGCACGGACGGACGCGGGAGCCCGAGGCACGAGCAGGACGCGCGCGACGTGGAGCACGCCTCGGGAGCGAAGCACGGGCGTTCGTCCGCGAAGGACCCGCACGCTTCGGGAGGGGCACCGGCCGCGAGGCCTGGCGCCCACGACGCCGTGCACGCTTCGGGACAGCCTCCCGCCGGTGAGGAGGTCTCGCCCCTTCGCGAGCCCTCCGTGCCGGCCCCCGCCACCGAGCCCCGGCCGTCGCGGCCCCAGGTGCTCGCGGACGAGGTGCGCGGCTCGCGTCCCCAGGAGCGCACGGTGGACCGCGCCCTGACGGAAGCCCTCGCGTCGGACGCGGCGGAGGCCGCGGCGAAGACGGCCGTGGACGAGCTGTTCGAGGGGCGCAAGGAGCCGGACCGCGACATCGAGCGCGTCCTCGCGACGGAGCTCGTCACCGAGGTGGCCGAGTCCGCCGTGCGGCAGGTGCTGGATGACGGCAACGGCGACGCCGCCGAGCGGGAAGTCGCCACCGCCGTCGCGACCCAGGTGGCCGAGGCCACCGCGGGCGTCGCCGTGGACCAGGTGATGGACCGCCACGCCACCAGCCCCGAGGAGCGCGCCCTGTCCTCCGCTGGCGGCGGCAATGCGCAGGACGACGACGGCGAAGAGGCCTGGCCTGGCGACGCCTGGATCCGCGACCCGAAGGACGTGCCTCCTCCCGAGGACACCGAGGACCTCTGGACCGCGGACGCCTGGCGCCGCGACCCGGAGGGCATGTCCGCGCCGGAGGACCCGGACGAGGACGACCTGGTCACCGGCGTCGAGCGCGTCGAGGAGGACGGCGTGCACATCTCCGTCTCCATCATCGAGGGTGCCGCCCCCACGGACGTGGAGCCGGAGGTGGAGCTGCCCGACGAGTCCCACGACGAGCTGCCTCCCAGCCGCCGGCCCCTGTCGCTCGTGAGCGACCACGGCGAGGTGCCCCTCCCGGAGGAAGTGGAGCGGGATGCGCAGGGCTTCGACCGTCCGGAGGAATCGGCCCCGCCGTCCGGCTTCGCGGGCCGCGCCGCGGGCATGTTCTCGCTGGCGAAGGAGATCGCCGGCCAGGCGCTCGCGAGCGACGGCCTGGGCCGCGCCGTGGGTGCCATGCACGGCCTGATGGAGGCCGTGCGCACCAGCCTGGGCACTGGCGGTGGCAGCCGGTTGGACGACTACGGCAAGGACGAGGGGCTGGTGGAGAGCCTCCAGCCCGTCCTCGACTTCCTCTACGAGCAGTACTGGCGCGTCTCCGTGGAGGGCGTGGATCAGGTGCCGCGCGGCGCCTCCATCCTCGTCGCCAACCACTCCGGCGCCCTGCCCTACGACGGCCTGGTGATGGCGCAGGCGCTCCTGCGCGAGCGCCCGGATCTGCTCGAGACCCGCTGGCTGGTGGAGGATCAGGTCTTCCACGCGCCCATGCTCGGCACCCTCTTCAACCGCCTGGGCGCCGTGCGAGCTTCACCGGAGAACGCGCTGCGGCTGCTCGATGAGCACCGGCCGCTCGTCGTCTTCCCGGAGGGCTACCAGGGCGCGAGCAAGCCGTTCGCGGAGCGCTACCGCCTCAAGCGCTTCGGCCGCGGCGGCTTCGTGAAGCTGGCCCTGCGCACCGGCGCGCCCATCGTCCCGGTGGCCATCGTCGGCGCGGAGGAGACGTCTCCGCTGCTGGGCCGCCTCCCCGGTGGCTTCCTCGGGTTCCCGTCGCTGCCGCTCACCGCGCCGGGCCCGCTGCCCGCCAAGTGGACCATCCGCTTCGGCGAGCCGCTGACCATGGAGGGACTGTCTCCGGAGGACGCGGACGACCTGGGCCAAGTGCAGCGGCTTACCGAGCGCACCCGCGAGTCCATCCAGGGAATGCTCCAGGCCCTGCTGCGCGAGCGCCGCTCCGTGTTCACGGGCTGAAGGCTGAAGGCGAGACACCCGGGGGCGTCAGCCGCAGATGCGGTTGCGCCCCTGGCTCTTCGCGGCGAAGAGGTGCTCGTCCGCCGTGCGCACCATCTCCGCGGGCTCGCGGTGGTGCGGCTCCAGCGCGGCCACGCCCATCGACAGCGTGACGGGGATGACCTGCTTGTCGAACTCGAAGCGCTGCCGCTCCACCAGCTTGCGCACCTTCTCCGCGAGCTGACGGGCGCCGGCCAGGTTGATCTCCGGCAGGAGCAGCGCGAACTCCTCACCGCCGTAGCGGGCGAAGACGTCCTCGCGCCGGATGCGCGTGCGCACCGTGGACGCCAGCTGCTTGAGCACCGAGTCGCCCGCCAGGTGCCCGTACGTGTCGTTCACGTCCTTGAAGTGATCCAGGTCGAACATCACCAGCGACAGCGTGCGCTCGTAGCGGCGGCTGCGGGAGATTTCGCGGTCCAACTGCTCGTCGAAGTAGCGGCGGTTGTAGATCTGCGTGAGGCCGTCCATGGTGGTCAGCCGATAGATCTCGTCGTGGTACGCCGCCTCGATGTTGCCGCCCGCGATGAACTTGAAGATGGTGCGGCCAATCTTCACCAGGTCGCCGTTCTGCAGCGACCGCGCCGACGACGCGACGTCGTCATTGACGAACGTGCCGTTGGTGGACCCCAGATCCTCGATGCGCACGCCCTTGGTGGTGTTGGTGATGCGCGCGTGGTTGCGGCTCACCGCTTCCTGATCAATCTGGATGTCCGCCTTGGACGACCGGCCGATCAGCGTCTCCTCGCGCGCCAGGTCGTACTTGCGCCCCAGGTCCAGGCCGTAGATGACCACCAGCGCCGCGTCCAGGTTGACGGGGCGCTCGGAGATCTTCGAGATGACGGTGACAACCGTCTCCTTCTGGCCCATGACGCCAAACGTATCACCGCGCAATTCGCGAAAGCGAATTCACGGCCGGAACGGGTGCCCCGCCAGGTCGTAGACGCACTGACACCCCAGCACGTCAGGGCACGCGCACCGTGCGCGCGGCGCTGACGGCGGGCCGCAGCGGCAACCCGAGCCCGTCCACCAGCGACGCCACCAGCGTGACCTCCATCCCGGAGCAGGCGGGCGGAAGGGAGAGCGCCACCTCGCCCGACCGCGTGGCCACGTCGCCGAGCACCACCGAGAGGTCGCAGGCCGGGCCGCCATCACGAACGGTGAGCAGCACCCCGCCCTCGTCGCCATTGCCTGCGTCCGTCCCCACCTGGAAGCCGTCCACCCGCACGCGCACGGTGGCGCCGCGAGCCAGCGACGCGCCCTCGGCGGGTGCCAGCCACGTCACCTGGGGCCGGCCGTAGTTCAGCGTGGACGCGGCGCGCACCGACGAGGCGAGCAGTTCGGGCGCCATGCCCCCGGACTCCGCCAGCGTGGAGAGGTTCGTCGAACGGCCCTCGGACATGGCCACGTTCAAAGCCTCCACCGACAGCGATGCGCGCGAACCCTCCGTGTCGCCCTGGAAGGTGCGGTCCTCCAGGCCCGAGGGAGGCAGCGGCAGGCGCACGCCGGTCACGGAGCGGCGGCTGTCCGCCCAGACCGTCCAGCGCCGGCCGGCCACGTTGGTGAAGGTCGCGCGCACGATCGTCGCACCCAGCAAGGAGGTGTCCATGCGCCACTCGCGCGGCAGCAGGCCGTGCCACGGCGATGCGTCCGGGTTGTAGTGGGCGCCCTCCGGGATGCCGAGGAACGCGTCCGCGAGCGTCACCGGCGTCGTGCCCTCTGGATCGAAGTGGGGTGCATCCAGCGGGGTCATCACCGCGCTGGTGGCGAGGCCCACGGGCTCTTCACCGCCCAGCGCTCCCGACGACGCGACCGCGACCAGCCGGTACGCCTGTCCCTCCAGGCCGTGATGGGCCGGCGCCATGCGCACGCGCACGAGGCCCGGAGAGGACAACAAGGGCTGCGTGTCCGTGTTCGGATCCACCGGGTTGGCGTTGACGGCGGCGCCCAGGCCCAGCGGCACCGTGCCCTGACCGGGCGCGGTCACCGAGCCCACCACCAGCGCGCGCGACAGGTAGCTGTCCCGGAAGCGCGGAAGCGGCGGGACGCGCACCACGAACGGGAAGGCCAGCGGCACCTGCTGGAAGTCCAGCGACGTGAGCGGCCCGCTGGGAGGAATCTTCCCCTCGATTGGCGCATGGAGGGGGAAGCGCACATCGCGCTGGACGGCGGAGGAGAACCGCCCGGACTGCGGCAGCACGCGCGCCAGGAGCAGCAGTGGATCCGCGCCCGGGTCCATCATCCCCGCCGGAAGCTCGCCGGACGGCACCTGGGCGGTGAGGGCCCAGGCGGTGCGAGTGCCACAGGTCCCCGAGCGCGTGGCCGTCTCCGGATCCGTTCCGTCCGCGAGGGCCGTGTCGCACACCCCGGAGATGCCCGGCACATCCACGGACTCCGGCGGCAGGACGCCGAGCCCGTTCACCCAGACGCTTGCGGGCAGCTGGAACTGGCGCGTCACCCCGCGGAGCGTGAGGTCCACATCCCGGTCGGATCCCTGCACCTGGGCGGAGGCCGACTCGGACAGGAGCCCCGGCACGGACAGCCCCGCCATGCCCAGGGACAGCGCGCCGCCCACGCCCACGGGCGACAGGTGGATGAACCGGGCGCGCACTCCGCCCACTCGGTCCGCCGGGTTGCGGCGCAACGGCAGCCGCAGGTCCCGCGTGCCGGACATGTCGTAGTTCGCCACGGTGAGGTAGCCGAAGTCCGGGTGGAAGACAGACACCGTCGAATCGCTCCGGGCCACCAGCACGGCCACGCCCAACGCATCCGTGGACTCGCGCGCCGTCGCGCCACCCAGCGCGTCCGCCACCACCACCGAGGCCCCCTCGACGGGGTAGCCCGTGAGCGCGTCCGTCACCACCACCCGCACCTGCCCCGAGGCCGTATGCGGGGGCAGCACGGTGACGCGCGCACGGCACGTGACGTTGCCCAGCCGGGCCTCCACCGCCTCCACCTCCGCGCCCGCCGACTCCAGCGTGAACGTGGCCCCGGAGCCCGTGCCCCCGCCCTTCACGCGCGCGGACACGGCGGACCAGGCGAGCCCGTTTCGAGGGACGAAGGGCTGGCCCGTGACATCGGACATCCAGGCTTCGAAGCGCAGGGTGGTGCCCACGGGCGCGATGATGCGCTCGGGCACCACGCGGCAAGCCGCTACGGTGGACGACGGCGGGGGCGGCCCACAGGCGCCGTCGCGGCACAGTTCCCCGTCCTCGCAGTCACTGTCGCCGGTGCAGAGGGCGGGAACGCAGCGGCTGGCGTCACAGCGGCAGCCCAGCGCCTGCGACTCACAGGCGGCGATGGCGTTCACCTCCCCGCGGCGCATCACCGAACAATCGAGGTCCGTCCGGCACGAGGGCTCACAGCGCGACAGGGCGGTGTTGCAGAAGAACAGCGCCGGATCCCCGCAGTCCTGATCCACCGTGCAGAACGTGTCCGCCCAGCCCCCGTGGATGAACGGCGCCTCCATGTCGGACATCGCGCAGCCCATGGCGCACGCCAGCAGGCATGCGAGCACGAGGCCGGGGGACCGGACCGGATGGGGGATGGAACGCATGGGAACTCCGAGGGGGACCGGCCTTGCCTCGACCTTACAAGGGGAAGGGCCGCGACGCGACCGGCGATGCCACCGGAACCGCTTTCGCTGGAAGCCTGGAACCGGGGCGGAACCGGGGTCCTGGGAAAATCAGACGGGCGGGCAGGCAAGTGTCGGTTGGCTTCCGTCGCCAGGGGTTCCAGAATCGGACCGACGATGGCACGCGCTGAACCGAAGACCTTGGAGAGCCTGCTGCCCCGGGTGCTGGCGCGCCTGGCGGGAGAGTCAGGCCGCGCGACGTCGCTGATGCCGCTCTGGACCGCCGCGGTGGGAGAGAACATCGCGCGCCACAGCCGTCCTCACCAGTTGGACGGAAGCACGCTGATCATCACCGTGGAGAGCGCCGAGTGGGCTCAGGTCCTCTCCCGCCAGGCCGACTCCCTGCGCGAGCGGTTCAACGAGAAGCTGGGCGCTGGCACCGTGAAGACGCTCGTCTTCCAGTTGGAGTCACGATGAGGCGCGCGCTCCTGGGATTGCTGCTCGCTGGCGCCGCCGACCTCCCCGCATCCGCCGCGCCGCCGTCCCCGGCGGTGGCCTCCGTGTCCGTTCCCTCCCAGGAAGGACAGGACCGTCCGCCCCCTGTGCCGGAGGAGACGCCCCAGGCCCAGGAGGCCCGGGCCCGGCTGCACGTGCAGCGCGAGTTCGAACGCGTGGGCCGCCGCGCCCCCACGAACGACAAGGCGCTGGAGGCCGCGGCCCGGAGGCTCGCGCGCGAGGCCCTGAGCGAGTTCACCACCGGCGCCCCGGACCTGCTCACGTTGACGGAGGCGGTCAGCGATTCGGGCGCCGCGGATCCGTCCCCGAAGGTGCTGGTCATCCGCGCCTGGGTGCACTCGCACGCCATCGAGACGTTCCTCGCCCGCACGGACTTCAACGACGAGCGCGTGAGCCACTTCGGCGTGGGCGTGGCCTTCCTGGGCGAGCGCGCCGCGCTGGTGCTGCTCGTCGCGGACCGCAAGGCGGAGGTGCTCCCCTTCCCCCGGAGCATCGCCAAGGCCGGGACGGAGAAGCGCGTGTGCGGCCGGCTCGTGCCGCCGCTGCTGAGCCCGCAGGTCTTCGTCACCCGGCCGGATGGCGAGGTGGAGGCCGTGGCCCTGAGCCGCGCGCCCTCCGGCACGAATGGTTTCTGCGCCCTGGTGGGCTTCGACACCCCCGGCAGCTACACCGTGGAGGTGGTGGGCCAGGCGAACGCGGGGCCAGAGGTGACTTCGCTGTTCCTCGTGCAGGTGGGGGCCCGTTCCGCGCGCGGCGGACAGGAGTCCCAGCGCGAACCCACAACGCTGGCCGAGGCCCGCACCGCTCTCTACGAGCGCATCAACACCCTGCGCCGCGCCTACCAACTGCCGGAGCTCACGCCGGATCCGACGCTGGAGGACGTATCGCTGCGCTACAGCACGCGCATGGCGACGGAGGGCTTCTTCGCGCACATCGCGCCGGACGGCTCCACGCTCACCCGCCGCCTCCCGGAGGGCGCGCGCTACGTACGCGCCGGAGAGAACCTGGGGCTGGCGGCGGGTCCGCTCGCGGCGCACTTCGGCATCGAGCACAGCCCCGGCCACCGCAAGAACCTGATGGACCCCGCGTTCCGCTTCATGGGCGTGGGCGTGGCCTTCCAGAAGGTGGACGGCCGCGACCAGGCCGTCGTCACGGAGGTCTTCACCGCGGCCTCGCCCGGCGCGGCGCTTCCGGCGGACCCGGTGTCGGATGTCTACGACGCGCTGTCCCGGCACCGCGCCACGCTCAAGCTGCCGCCCCTGGTGCGCAGCGATGCGCTGGAGCGGCTGGCGCGCGACCACGCCCGCCGTGCGCAGGCGCAGGACGAGCCCACAGCGGGAGACGGCGACCCGTCCCCGCTGCACGAGCGGGTGTTCTCCGCGCTGCCGGACGCGGGCACCGCTTCGGTGGACTTCTTCGTCGTGGGAGACCCGGGCGCCGTGCCGGAGTCACGCAGCCTGGCCACGGCCACCTACACCCGGGTGGGTGTGGGGCTGGTGCGAGGCGACTCCAAGCGCTTCGGCCAGGGCCAGTACTGGGTGGCCGTCATCTACGCCGCGGTCCCCTGAAGCGTTGGCTTCGGAAGAGAACGTCGACGCGAACGCCGGCCACGACCGGGCTTCGGGCGTGACCGGGTGCAAGCTCGCGCGGGCCCGGTGAAACGGGCCCCATGTCAGACGTCCCGGTTAGACAGGACGGCGCTGCGTGGCGTACGCCTCGAGCCCCATCTGCGGAGGCGCGAGGTTGGCGTACATCGGGCACTTCATGCACGTGAACGACTGCCAGCCGCGACGGACGGCCTCATCGAGGCAGTTGTCGTAGTGGTTGCAGTTCAGGTTGCGATGCGTCTCGACGCCTGCCCGCTTCGGGCCGGCTTCGGGATTGATGGTCTGCTGCAGATCGGATGGACACGGCTTCATGGAGCCTCCCCTATGAGCTGTTTCCCCCCCCGAGGTCTGTGTACGAGCAGTGCTACCGACGACAGGTCTTCCTGCGACGACAGGTCTTCCTGACACGACGGCGGTCCGGAGTAGCGCTCAACAGCGGCGCAACGTAAGGATTCCCTCCGGATAGCGCAACGGGCCGACAACCCCGCGGGACCAGCCCGTGGGCGCGGGATCTAGGACTTGTCGGGCCGACTGTCAAACCGACCCCCGCCCACCTGGTGGGGAATGTCGACTGCAAACCTCTCGTTCCGAAGCCGCAAGGCCGCGAAGTGAAAGGAAGAACCACATGAGTTGGACCGGCTGGGTGGCGGGTTGGGTGACGGGGGTGGCGCTGGGGCAGTCCCCGGCGACGCTGGAGGCCGTCCGCCTGCACCGGTCCGACGCGGCGGCGCTCGCCCGGGCGGAGCTCGCCGCGTGTGAGCAGGCGAAGTGCCCGGACGCGAGCCGCCTGGGCCTGCTCGCCGGGACTCTAGTACTTTCGGACGGGGACGCCGTTCAGGCGCGGGACCTGCTCACCCGCCACGCGCCGCCCGCGCCCCTGGAGGCCTTCCACGCCTTCTACCTGGGCCAGGCGCGCTTCTACGCGGGCGACCCCAACGGCGCGGCGAAGGACTTCGAGCGGGCCCTGGAGAAGGCCTCCCCGGCCCTCGCCGTGCGCGCCCGCGCCCGCCTGGGTGAGTCGCTCCTGGACGCACATCGGCCCAAGGACGCGTCCCCGGTGCTGGAGTCCGCGGCGGCGGCGCAGCCCACCCCGGAGCTGCTCTTCCAGCGCGCCCTGACGCGCGCGGCCACCGGCAACGCGGCGGGCCTGCGGGCGGACCTGAAGACGGTGGCGCTGCGCTTCCCCACCCACCCCTACGCGGACGAGGCGCTGGAGCAGTTGGCCACGCTGAAGCCCGCGGTGAAGCTCACCCTGCCCGAACACCTCCAGCGAGCCCGGGGCTTCCTCTCCGACGGCGCGGCGGCGCGGGCCGAGGACGAGCTCCTGAGGGCGGAGAAGCTGGGGCTGGTGAAGGGTGCGCCCGCCCAGGCACAGGTGGCGCTCCTGCGCGCGCAGGTGCTCTTCGCGCGAGGCAAGCGCGAGGAGGCGGAGAAGGCGCTCGCGGTGGCGCGCAAGGGGCCGCCGGCCATCGCCGCGGAGGCCGCGCTGGTGGTGGCGCGCCGGGCGCTGCGCTCGGACGACAACGAGAAGGCGCGCAAGCTGATGGCGGCGCTGGACAAGGCCTATCCCTCTCAAGCGGCTGGTGAGGAAGGCGCGTTCTTCGCCGCGTGGTTGGATTTGCAGGGCGGCCGCTTCGAGGACGCAGCGAAGTCCTTCGAGGACTACGAGAAGCGCTACAAGGGCTCGCGCCGCCGCGATGAGGCGATGTGGTTCCGCGCCCTCTCGCACATCCGGTTGGAGCAGTACGCCAAGGCGCGCCAGGCGCTGGACGACCTGGTGACGGCCTACCCGAAGACGAGCATGGCGCCGCAGGCGCGCTACTGGCAGGCGCGCACGGAGGAGCTGGGCGGCGGCAAGCCGGCGACGTTGGGGCCCGCCTATGAAGCCGTCATCAGCGCGGCGCCCGCGTCGTTCTACGCGCTGCTCGCCACGGAGCGGCTGCGCGAGCTGGGACGCACGCCGCCCGCGGCCTTCCCGCAGCCTCCGAAGCAGCTCACCCTGCCCCGCCCTCCGGAGCTGGAGTTGGCGGTGGCGCTGACTCGCGCGGGCCTCTTCCGCGACGCGGCGGACGAGGTGCAGTCGCGCGTGTCGGGCCTGCGCGGCGCGGACCAGGCGCTGCCGTTCGCGCACGCGCTCTTGCAGCTGGGTGAGTTCGGCCACGCGCACGTCGTGGCGGCGCGCTACCTGTGGGGCCGGGCCTTCGGGGCGAAGGCACCGGACGCGCTGGCCGCGTTCTACCCGCGAGCGTTCGCCCAGGCGGTGGAGACGGAGGCCACGCGGCAGGCGCTGGATCCGTTCCTCGTGTGGGCCATCATGCGCCGCGAGAGCGCCTTCCGCCCGGAGGTCATGAGCGCGGCGGACGCGCGCGGCCTGATGCAGATCATCCCGCCCACGGCGACGGAGATCGCGCAGAAGATGGCGGAGCCCGCGCCCGCACCGGCGGACCTGTTCGCCCCGGAGCGCAACATCCGCTACGGCGCGTGGTACCTGGCGCAGCTGATGAAGCGCTTCGCGCACCCGGCCCTCGCGGCGGCGGCCTACAACGCGGGCCCCAAGGCGGCGGTGCGCTGGACGCAGGAGCGCGGCACTCTGCCCCTGGACCTGTTCGTGGAGTCCATCCCGTACCGGGAGACGCGCGGCTACGTGAAGCAGGTGGTGGCGGACCTGTACCTCTACCACCGCTTCTACGAGAAGGACGGCACCCAGGCCCGGCTGGCCATGACGGTGCCCGCTCCCAGCACGGACGGCGTCAGCTTCTGACGGAAGGCTCGTGACGGCTCAGGCGCCGCGTCAGCACTGGCGGCGCGGACGCTCCGGCCCGGGAGGACAGCTTTCCGACGGACGCGGCGCGTGCGGACGTCAGGTGCCGCGCGAGGCCCGGCGGCGCTCGATTTCGAGCTCCAGCGACTGCACCACCTCCGACAGCGGCATACTGCTGGAGTCCACGTGCACCGCGTCCTCGGCGGGCTTCAGGGGCGCCACCTCACGACCGGAGTCCGCGGCGTCGCGGCGCGTCTGGTCCTGGAGGACGCCCTCCAGGCTGCTGTCCACGCCCTTCTGGAACAGCTCCTCGAAGCGGCGGCGCGCACGCACTTCCGGGTTCGCCTGGAGGAAGAACTTCACGTCCGCGTCCGGGAACACCACCGTGCCGATATCCCGGCCCTCCAGGATGGCGCCCGACGATGCCTCCAGGGCCAGCCGCCGCTGGAGCGCCAGCAGCCCCGCGCGCACCACCGGCCGCCCGGACACCTGCGACGCGCCCATGGAGATGGGGGGCGTGCGGATCTCCGACGACACGTCCTTGCCGCCCAGGAAGACGTGGTTCTCCTCGCCCACCACATGGAAGTGGATGCGCACGCGCCCGAGCAGCTCGCCCAGCTTCGCGTCGTCGTCGAAGGCGATGCCCTCGCGCGAGGCCATCAGCGCCACGCAGCGGTAGATGGCGCCGGTGTCCACCAGCGCGAACTCCAGCCGTCGCGCGAGCAGCTTGGACACGGAGGACTTGCCCGCTCCGGCCGGCCCGTCGATGGCGACGATGAACGGACGCGTGCTCATGACAGGACCTCCTTCAGCGCGGCCACGCACCGGGCATTCTCCTCCGGAGAACCCACGGAGATGCGCAGGCAGTTCGGGTGTCCGTTGCCCGCCATGGGCCGCACGATGACGCCCCGGCGCAAGAGCTGCTCGTACACCTCGGCGGACGGACGGTGGCAGTCCACGAAGACGAAGTTCGCGTGGCTGTCCGTCAGCGTGAGCCCCAGCTTCGGCAGCTCTTCTCCGTAGAAGCGCAGGCCCACGCGGTTGTTCTCACGCGTGTGCTTCACGTGCTCCGTGTCCTCCAGCGCCGCCATGCCCGCCGCCTGCGCCACCGTCGTCAGGTTGAACGGCATGCGCGTGCGGTGCACGTAGCCCGCGAGCTTCGCGTCCATCACCGCGCTGCCCAGCCGGATGCCGGCCAGCCCGTGGATCTTGCTGAAGGTGCGCAGCCCCACCAGGTTCGGGTGCGCGTGGAACAGCTCCACGGCGCTCGCGTAGTCGGGCCAGTCCACGAACTCCGCATAGGCCTCGTCGTGGACGACGAGCACGTCCTTCGGCACCGCCGCGAGGAACTTCTCCAGGTCCTTGCGCCCGAACGTGGTGCCCGTGGGGTTGTCCGGGTTGGCCAGGAACACCATGCGCGTGCGCGGCGTGACCGCGCGGGCCATGGCCTCCAGGTCGTAGCGGAAGCCCTCGCGCATGGGCACCTCCACGAACGCACGGCCGTGCGCCTGCGCGGAGATGCGGTACGCGGGGAACGAGCCCTTGCACAGGAGGATCTCCTCCTCGGGCGTCGTGAACGTGCGCATCAACAGCTCGATGAGCTCGTTGGAGCCGCTGCCCAGCACCACTTCCTCCGGCTTCACGCCCAGGTGCGCGGCCAGCTTGCGCACCAGGTGGAAGCTGGTGGCGTCCGGGTACAGGTGCACCTGCGCGGCGGCGTTGCGCATGGCCTCCACCGCGCGGGGCGACGGGCCCAGCGGGTTCTCGTTGGAGGCCAGCTTGATGACGCCTTTGAGGCCGTACTCCCGCTCGGTCTCCTCGATGGGCTTGCCCGGAACGTAGGCCTTGAGCGTCTCGACGTAGGGAGGAACGAGCGGTCGCATGAAGTGTGAACCTCTACTTGCCGGAGTACATGCCGAGTGCGCGGAACTTGTCGTAGCGGTCGCGCACCAGCGCGTCCGGATTCAGCTCCGCCAGTTGGCCCAGGTGCTTGCGCAGCGTCTTGCCCAGCGCTTCCGCCGCCTTGGCCGGGTCGCGGTGCGCGCCGCCCGGAGGCTCCGGAATCACCTCGTCGATGATCTTCATCTCCAGCAGGTCCGGCGCCGTGGGGCGCATCGCGTCCGCGGCCTTGTCCGCCTTGGTCGCGTCGCGGAAGAGGATGGAGGCGCAGCCCTCCGGGGAGATGACCGAGTAGACGCTGTTCTGGAACATCAGCACGCGGTTGCCCACGCCGATGGCCAGCGCGCCGCCGGAGCCGCCCTCGCCCACCACGGTGGAGATGATGGGCACGCGCAGCCGGCTCATGACCTCCAGGTTCATGGCGATGGCCTCCGCCTGGCCGCGCTCCTCCGCGCCGATGCCCGGGTATGCGCCCGGCGTGTCCACGAAGGTGAGGATGGGCTTCTCCATCCGCTCGGCCAGCTCCATCAGCCGGCGCGCCTTGCGGTAGCCCTCCGGGCGGGGCATGCCGAAGTTGCGCGCCATGTTCTCCTTGGTGTTGCGCCCCTTCTGATGGCCGATGAGCATCACCGTCTTGCCATCGAAGCGCGCGAAGCCACCGACGATGGACGGGTCCTCGCCGAAGTGCCGGTCGCCGCACATCTCGAAGAAGTCCGTGAAGAGGTAGTGGACGTAGTCCAGGAAGTACGGGCGCGCGCTGTGGCGCGACAGCTGCACCACCTGCCAGCGGGTCAGGTCGCTGAAGATCTCCGTCTGGAGCTTCTTCGCCTTCTTCTCCAGCTTGGAGATTTCGGAGGAGAAATCCACGGTGCCGCTGGTGGAGAGGACCTTCAGCTCCTCGATCTTCTTTTCCAGCTCGATGAGCGGGCGCTCGAAGTCGAGCGCGTAGCCAATGCCGGTTGCCATGGCGCCGAACTAGCACCAGGGTTCAGGCCTTTCAACGCGCAAGCGGTTACGCACCCCCTGGAATGTCCGGGAGGTCCGCCCGTCTGGAGCCACATGGTCCTCGCCCTCTCCCTGCTGGCCCTGACGCTGTCCGCCGCTCCGGCCGCGCCTCCTTCCGGCCGGGCCCTCAACACGCAGGGGTTCCGGCTGTACCAGTCCGGCCGTTATCCAGAGGCCCTGGAGAAGTTCCAGGCCGCTGCCCAGGCCACCCCGGACTACGCCCTGGCCCACTACAACGCCGCGGCCACCCTGGGCCTCCTGCGCAAGCAGGGCAAGGTGTGCGAGTACAGCGCCCACCGCGACGTCATCGTGGAGAAGCTGGCCACCGCCGTGCGCCTGGACGCGCGCCGCCTCCAGCGGGCGAAGGAGGACCGGGACCTGGACGTCATCCGGGACACGCTCGGCTGGCAGAAGCTGCTGGGCCGCACGCCCCAGAAGGAGGCCGACGTGCCGGCCCTCCTGCGGGCGGTGTCCTGGTACGGCCCCGGCGTGGGCGTCTACGGCACCGTCCGTGCCCTGAAGTTCCAGGACGGGGGCCGCGTGGAGCTCTGGAAGCGGGACGTGGACGACTCCGGCACGCCCCGCGAGTCCCGGACCCCGGGCACGTACACCGTCAAGGGCCGCACGGTGGAGGTGAAGCTCCCCAACGCCGCGCCCGTCACCGGCACCCTCAGCGAGGCGGGCGCCCTCACCTTCCCGGAACCCCTGGGCGGCTTCACCGACAGCCCGTCGGAGTGCGACGCCTGAGACCAAGTGATGTCCCGTGCACGCCTACCCGCGTCCAGGGGACACCGCCCTGGCGCGCCTGCCTGCCGGTGAGCACCTTCCTCCCGTAGCCGAGGGGGAAGCCGTGCACAGACTCAACGCCAGACACTGGGGGCTGGCCGCCATCATCGCGGTCGCGCCCTTCGTCCTCGCCTTCGTACTGGGAGCCTCGGCGCCCCAGCTGCTGGAGCCGGTGCTCGGCACGCCGGTGGGTGGGCTGAGCTGGGGACTGGCCGCGGTGCTGGGACTCGTAGGCGGCGCCCTCTTCGCGCGCATCCTCGCGGCCCTGCAGCGCCCGCGCATCCAGGCATCGCCGGTGCTGCGCGTACTGGGCACGGTGGGCGGCGCCAGCGCGGTGGTGACCCTGTGCATCGTGCCAGCGGTGGCGCTGATGCTCCTGGGTCCGGGCTGGGTGCTCCATCAGCACCTTCAGGTGCCGGCGGCCCCGACGGTGCGCTCACTGGAAGCGACCGCCGTGGACCTGCTGGGACAGGCGCGCCGGGCGAATCCCCACCGGCTACCCCTGTCCCTGCTCCTGCCGGGCCCCCACTGAGGAGCCCGGCGCGGCCAATGCTCAGGCCGCCTTGATCTTCGCCGGCGGCGCGGACAGCGCGTACCAGGCCGTGCGGAACGCCTTCAGCTCGCGCAGCCCCGCGGGGTGACGGCCCAGCGCGGGCGCCATCGTCACGGGCAGGCCAATCTTCTTCTCCATGGCCTTGGCCGCGTTCAGCTCCAGCTTGCGGCGGTTCTCGCACTTCTCGCAGGTGGACTTGGGGCCCACGCGGTTGACGAGCACCCGCTCCACCTGGAGCTTGCGCTCCTTGAGGTACTCCACCAGCCGCTCCGTGCGGGTCGACGCCAGGTCCTCGCCGCGCGTGACGACCACGAAGCGCGACTCGCTGGGGGACGCCAGCGCGTCCTCGAAGCGCTTCACGTGCTTGAGCATCGCCGCCAGGTCATCCGCCAGCTCGCCCAGGCCCTTGGCGCGGTGCTTGTTGAGGATGCCGTGCAGCGCGCCCAGCCACGTCTTCGCCGTGTCCGCCAGCTCCACCACGCGGACGTTGGTCACCTGCGGCGACGAGTCCACCACGATGCGCTTGAACCGCTCCTGCACCAGCGCGTCCGTCAGCACGGACATGGCCGCCAGCTCGTCGATGCCCGGGGGTGCGCACTCCAGCAGGTTGCGCAGGTAGAGCAGGTCCGCCGGCACGTCGTTGCCCGCCTTGGGCGCGCCCTCGAAGGCCTTCTCCGCCTTCTCCTTCAGGCGCTTGCGCAGGGCGTTGAACCACCCCGCCATGTCCAGCTCGCGCGCGTACAGGCCCTTGGTGCCCTTCACCTGCGTCTCGGTGTCCGTCAGGCGGCTCTGCAGCACGTCCGACAGCGAGTGCGCGGGATCCGTGGAGATGAGGAGCACCGGCCCCTCCTTCTCCGTCAGCGTCACCGCCGCGGCGGCCGCGCAGGAGGACTTGCCCACCCCGCCCTGCCCCACGAAGAAGATGAGCCGCGTGGGCGGCAGCGGAGGCGCCGCGATGGGAGGCATGGACGGGGCGCGCACCAGCGCCGGAGGCCCTTCCGCCGCGCTGAACTCCAGCGCCTTGGTCTCCTTGCCCGCCGCCCACTCCTTGGCGAACTCCTTCAGCCCGTCCAGCCCCCGGGGCGCCACCTCGCGGCGGCCCAGCAGGTTCACGGGCACGGTCTTGTCCAGCGCCTGGTACTTGCGCACGTGGGGGGCCTGCAGGCCCCGGCGGCCCTGACACGCCGGACAGCCCTCGTGGTCCTCCACCTGGTTGACCACCACCTCCGTCACCGGCAGACCGCGCTCGCGCAGCTGGGTGAAGTACATGCGCGTCTGCGCTTCCGGCACCGGCTCGGCGAGCGCCACCAGGTGGAAGGCCGTGCGCGCGGGGTCCTTCAGCAACGCCAGCAGCTTCTCCGCCTTCTGGCCCACCTGATCCAGGAAGCCGGCGGGAGTCGCCTCCGCCGCGGCGGCGGCCGCCTTCTTGCCCTTGCCGCTGGGGGCCGGGGCGGCGCGGTCCTGGCCCGCCTTCACGAAGCCCAGGAACTTGCGCAGCTGCGCCGGCATGTCGAACAGGCGCAGCGTGTGGCTGGTGGGCGCCGTGTCCACCACGATGCGGTCGTAGTCGCCGGACTCCAGCAGCTCCACCACGTGGAAGAGGGCCACCAGCTCCTCCAGCCCAGGCACCGCCTGCTGGTAGAGCTTGCCCATCTCCTCGTCCGACAGGTGCGTGCCCTTCACCGCCGCCTTCGCCAGCGCCGGCAGGTACTCCGCCAGGAACGGCTTGAGCAGCGCGGGCGGGTTCAGCTCCGCGCCGAAGAGGCCGCCCTCGCCCTTGCCCGCCTGGAGCTTGGTGGGCTTCGCCGGCAGCTTCTTCTTCACGAGGTCCGACAGGGACTGGACCGGATCCAACGAGACGACCAGCACCCGGTGCTTGGGCACTTCTTCGGAGAGCCTCACCGCGTACGCTGCCGCAAGCGTGGTCTTGCCGACCCCGCCCTTGCCGCCGAAGAAGTGAAGTACTCTCGCGTCGCTCATTGCGTTGTGGCCTTCCTTGTGCCCCCCCGGCGGCACCCCAGATGACTCACGTCGGACGACCGCACCATGGGGGGCGGACGTGGCCCGAAATGAAACGTCCCGGCCGGGCCCTCACCAACGGGTGGGAGAGGCCCGGATGATCCCCCGTCCAGGGGGGAAAAGTCAAGAATTGACAGGGGTTTTCGAGACCTCCCCCGCCCGCTTAAGCCGGCTTGGGGAGGCCCCGTGCGCGCTCTCCAGGAGCCCTGCCAAGGGCCCGGAATCCGGGCCTTCTTGCCTACCCAACAGGTCAGCGGCGAGCGGCCGCAGGTCGCCGAGCCGGGGGACGGGGCACGGATCAGCGGGTCAGGAAGCTGCTGGCGCTCATGGGGCCGTCGTTGCCCTGTCCACCCAGGGGGCTGCCGCCACCCGGGGTGCCCTGGGCACGGTTCTCCGCCGCGTAGCGGTTGAGCTTGTTGTAGAGCGTCTTCTCGCTCACCCCCAGCACCTCCGCCGTGCGGGCCTTGTTGTTCCCGTTCCGCTGGAGGCTGCCCAGGATGTACTCGCGCTCCACGGCGTCCAGGCTCAGGCCGAACGGCAGCTTGAACGTGTGGCGCTCCGGGCTCTTGCCGGCCATGTCGGGCGGCAGGTGCTCGCGGGTGATCAGCTCCCCGTCGCAGAGGATGACGGCGCGCTCCACGGCGTTGCGCAGCTCGCGGATGTTGCCCGGCCAGTCGTAGTTCTTGAGCACCTCCATCGCTTCCGGGTGCACGCCGGAGACGCGCTTGGCGGAGTCCCCACGGAACTTGTCCACGAAGTGCTGGACCAGGATGGGCACGTCGTCCCGGCGCTCGCGCAGGGGCGGCAGGTGCAGCTGGAACACGTTGAGGCGGAAGTAGAGATCCTCGCGGAAGCGCTGGTTCTTGATCTCCTGCTTCAGGTCGCGGTTCGTGGCGGACAGCACGCGCACGTCCACTTCGATCTCCACCTTGCCACCCAGGCGGCGCAGGCGGCCCTCCTCCAGCACGCGCAGCAGCTTGGCCTGCAGGTCGATGGGGATTTCACCCAACTCGTCCAGGAAGAGCGTGCCGCCGTGGGCCATCTCGAAGACGCCCGGGCGGCGCTGATCCGCGCCGGTGAAGGCGCCGCGCTCGTGGCCGAAGAGCTCGGACTCAATCAGTGTCGCGGGGATGGACGCGCAGTTGATGGCGATGAAGGGCTTGTCGCGGCGCAGGGACAGGTTGTGCACCGTGCGGGCGACCACTTCCTTGCCCGTGCCGGACTCACCGCTGATGGAGACGCTGGCCTTGGAGGGGGCCACCTTCTCCATCATCTCGATGACCTTGCGCATCCCGGTGGAGCCGGCGATGAGGTCCGTGGAGCCCAGCTGCTTGAGGCGGCGCCGGAGCGTCTGCACCTCGCGCATGGTCTCCTTCTTCTCCAGCGCGCGGTCGATGCAGACCTTGAGCCGCGCGGTGTCCAGCGGCTTCACGATGAAGTCGTAGGCGCCCTCGCGGATGGACTCCACGGCGGTGTCGATGGTGCCGCGGCCGGTGAGGAACACGACCGGACAGTCCGGCAGCTCCTCGCGCAGGTTGCGCAAGAGCCACAGGCCATCCGTCTCCGGCATGGCGAGGTCCGACAGGACGACGTCGGGCCGGAACTCACCGGCCTTGCGGAGGGCGTCATGCCCGTCGAACGCGGTCTCGACCTTGTGACCCCAGGCGGACAGCATCTCCGCCAGGGCCTCGCAGGTCTCACGTTCGTCATCCACGGCCAGGATTCGTGCGCTGCCCAAGGTGAAAACCTCCACTGCGATGAAGCGTGATGAAACCGGATGGAAGACCGACCGCGCCCGAAGGGGGAACCTCAGCCGCGCGGAAACACGAGGCGGCACGTTCCCGCCTCCACGAAGAACTCGATGCCCAGCTGGGCCGCGCGGAGCGTCAGCGCGGCCACGGTGTCCGACGCTCGCTCGGGCGCCGAGGAGCCGTCCGCGACCTCCAGCACCGCGTTCGGCCCTTCCGCGCGGACCGAGACGACCACCGTGGAGCCGGACTCCGCGCGATGGAAGGCGCGCATCAGCACCTGCACCAGGAAGAAGCCCAGCTCGGTGGTGTCCTCCATGTGGGCCTGTACGTCCGGCTCGATGTCGCGCTGGACCTGGAGGCGGCGCCGGCGGCTCTCATGGCCCAGCACGTCCAGGGCCTTGCCGGTGGCGTCCGACAGCGGCGCGTCCCCAGAGGGGCCCGCTCCGCGAAACACGATGAAGTCCGAGAAGAGCTTGAGCAGGCCGTCCACGCGGGCGATCTGCTCGCGCATCGCCTTGAGGTTCTTCTCCTGGGTGGCCGGCACCTGGCCGGACTCGCCCTTGAGCTTCTCGGAGAGCACCTCGAGATGGATGGCGAGCGCGTTGAGCGGGTTGCGCACGTCGTGCAGCAGGCTGTCCATCAAGGGCGGAACCGCGTCGTAGCGGGCCGCGCCCACCACCGGGTCCGACACTTCCTGGACAGAAGGCACACTGATAGCCATGAGAGATGAGTTAACCACCTGGAACTCCTAGGAATTTCCGTCGCCCCACCCCCGCCGCCGCCCTACCGAGCCAGGATTTAGGGAGCACCCCAGGGATCGTCAACCCTGGGTCGGTAATTCTTGCCGGAGTTCTAAAATTCCCGTGTCGGAACAGCCACTTACGACCTCTCGCAAGTGTCATTCAACGAACGGGAACCCCATCCCGGGCGATCAGCGTGTCCAGGGGTTGTCCACCCCCGGACAGCGCGTCCGCCCTCAGGTCCCGGTGGCGGGCGAAGGCGGCTGGGCGGCGGCGCCCACGCCCACGAGCTGGAGGCCCAGCCGGGCGGCGTACTCGAAGATGCGCGGGTCCCGGTAGAACTCGCCAAAGACGATGCGGGTGCAGCCGCTGTTGGCGATCAGCTTGAAGCACGGCCAGCACGGGCTGGCGGTCGTGTAGATGGTCGCCCCGTCGATTCCGACGCCGTTCTTGGCGGCCTGGATGATGGCGTTGGCCTCCGCGTGGACGGTGGCCACGCAGTGGCCGTTCTCCATCATGTGGCCCACTTCATCACAGTGGGGCAGGCCGCGGATGGCGCCGTTGTAGCCGGTGGACAGGATGGTCTTGTCCCTCACCAGCACCGCGCCCACGTGCTTGCGGTCGCAGGTGGCGCGCGTGGCCACCTGCTGGGCGATGTCCATGAAGTACTGATCCCAATTGCCCCGAGCGGACATGCGCGTGAACCCTCCAGCGAAAGAGCCCGCAGCTCTAACGCTGGATCAGGCCCGCACCAATTTCTCGGTCCGGGGCTGTTGGATCAGCGACTCGCCGTCTTCTGGGGCCCCGCACCCTCCGCGTCCGCGGAGCGCTCCAGGAGCCGGCCGAAGCCTTTCGCCTGGAGGAAGCCGCGCACCTTGGCGCTGGGCGCGGCGAACGTCTCGCCGGGCATGGGCACGTCGAAGCTGAAGTTCTGGGAGGCGACCTCGAAGTCCACCTTCGCGGTGCGGTAGCCCTCCACGATGGCCAACAGCCGCCCCGTCTCGATGCTGAAGATGCCACCGCCGGAGGCCCCATAGCCGATGGGCGCGTCCGTCTTCAGCATGCGCGGGTGCTTCGTCTCCTTGTCCCACTCCACCTGGGACACCATGCCGCCGGAGATGGACAGCGCGCGGCCGTACGGGGACGCCGCCACCACCACGTCCTCGCCCGGCTCCGGTTCGTCGTCCGCGGCCAGCTCCGCCACGGGCCACGTCACGCCCGTCACGCGCAGCAGCGCCAGGTCCACGTCCGGCACCTGGCCCGTGGCCACCACCTCCGCCAGGTACTCGTGCGTCTCCGCGCGCCGGTCCAACACGACCTTGAGCACAGGCTCTTTCAGGTCACCCTGCTCCACCGCGTGCGCGTTGGTGAGGACATAGCTGACGGGCCCGGCCTCACCGGCCTCCGTGCCAATGACGACGCCCGACGCCGAGCGGCGCACCTTGCCGTCCTCCGTCGTCACCAGCCGCACGTTGAGCGGGAGGATGCGCCGCACCATCGCCTTGCGCGTGGGCTGCGGCGTGGGCTCGGGCCGGGACAGCGCCCGCTCCACCCGGAGCGGAGCCTGCGTGTGCGTCGCGACCGGAGTGTCCTCGGAGGACTGCGACGGGGCACTGGCGCAAGACACGAGGGCCCACAGGAGGGGGGTGCCCAACAGCAACCGGTTCATCAACACTCCAGGCGCAAGGATGAGGAGGGACGAAAAGACGACGACACACGCGCAACTCGGTGCGAAGCCGCATCATCCCGAGCCCTGGCCCGGATTGGGAAGCAGACGAGCAGGCATCGGCTTCCTGGATGCCTGCCCTCCGCCACCCGTCAGGTGTAGCGCTGACGCATCAGGAACAAGATGGCGTCCTTCGCGCAGAACTCGCAGTAGCCGTAGCGCTCCGCCATCGTCTTGAGCGTGCCCTGCACCTGCGTCTGCTCGCGCGAGGAGAGCTGGTTGCGGTCCTCGGAGAGGTACTTGAGGACGTTCTCCTTGTTCTTGCGCAGCACACGCTTGCGCTCCTCGAAGTAGTGGTCGCGCAGGCGCTTGAACATGTCCGGGAAGATGCGCGGGTAGTCCATGGCGCCGTCCGGGTTGTCCAGCCGGTGCGCGCCAATGCTTGCAATCAGTCCGCGGCGGAAGTCCGCGGGGGCCTCGCCCTGCGGCATCACGATGGCCTCCACCTCCGCCATGCGCGCCTCGTCCGGCTTCTCTGATTCGCCCGTCACGCGGTTGCGCATCTTCTCCCCGCGCACCCAGTGGCTGACGCTCTGGATGTAGCGCTCCACCAGCTCGCGGTACTGGCCTTCCGACACCAGACCCATGGAGTCGCGCACCTCCGAGTCCACGCGGTCCAGGTACGTGCCCTCCACCACGCGCACGAAGGTTTCGTGGTCGTGGTAGCCGTCCATCACCTCCTGGAGGAGGAACTCGTAGACGCTCTTGTCCTTGCAGAGCGCGTGCAGCTCTTCCAACACCGCCAGCGCGTGGAGGCACTTGTAGTCGGGGTTCTGCGCGGCGTTGAAGAGGGCCGTCTTGATTTCGCGCGCGCTCGCACCGGAGCGCCCCTCGTAGTTGGGGTACGCGTCGGACTCCTCGTACATCTCCTCGCGCAGCTTGAGCAGCTCCTTGGTGTTCGCGGAGGACAGCCGCGCGGGCACTCCCGCCTCCTGGTACAGGTGAAGCTTCTCCACCGGGGCCACCTGCTCCACCAACGGCTTCACGTTGGCCGGGTAGCGGTCCGGGATGGGCTTCTTCAGGCGCGTGAGCACCGCCCACATCGCGGCCACCTCCGTGGCGTGCGGCGCCACGTGCTTGCCCACGGACGTCGCGGTGATCTGCGCGTCGTAGATCTCCTGCTCGACCTTGTAGCGGCGCAGGTACGGCACGCGCACCAGCTCGATGCGGCCCTTGAACGACGCGAAGTCCGGCAGCTCCTTGAACGCGTTCAGGTGCTTCTCGTTGGAGGACGCGATGAGCACCTCATCCAGCTGGAGCACGAAGGGCTCCAGGGGCACCTCGCCCGTCTCACTGAAACCCAGCAGGTACTTGAAGGCCTCCAGCGGGCGCTTGAGCAGGTCCGCGTATTCGATGAGGCCGCGGTTGGCGTGCACCAGCGGGCCGTGCGGCTCGAAGAGCACCGTGCTGTGCAGCGCGGCCGGCATGTTGAGCTGGGTGCGGTCCGCGGAGATCTGCTGCGCGGCGGCGTCCACGCTCATCTGCGGCTCCACCGTCACCGTGCCCACCTGGTAGCGGCGCGACACGTAGAAGCGCTCCACCTGCACGTGGCGCAGGACCTTGAGGTAGTCCCCGCCGTAGGCGTTGAGCAATGCCGTATAGATGCGGCGGCACTTGGCGCACAGCTCGCCTTCGCGCACGTAGTCGGACAACAGGAAGTCGCCTGTCGCCCCGTCGCCGTTGCCCAGGCCCTTCTTCTTGAGCGCCCCTTCCAGGAGGCCCTTGCGCTCGGCTGGCGGCACCGCGAACAGCGGATGGTCGCGCAGCTCACACGGCATGCGCAGGTCCAGCTCCTCCGCATCCAGGTGGGCGTACGTGGTGAGCTCGCCGCCTTCCGCGGACTTCGCGCCCGCGCGCTCGCCGAAGCCGATGGAGCCCTTGATCAGCTTCTCCGACGGGAACACCCACGCGATGCGGTAGAGGGCCCCGTGCGACTGGCGGGAGTAGTCCTCCATGCCCTGCTTCAGCGCGTTGACCAGGCTGGACTTCGCGCTGCCGTTGGGGCCGTGCAGCATGATGAGCTTGTTGATGCGGCCGGCGCGCACGAAGTTGCCCAGGATGCGGTAGAGGGCGTTCTGCACCTCCTCCTGCCCGGCGACGCGGCCGTCATGTTCCGCGGACGGGACGTCGAAGACCTTGAAGCGCCGGATGGTGCCGGTGGGGTGCGGCACCATCTCCGTGCCGTAGTGGTCCATCACGTCCCGCAGGTACTGCGCCGCGTTGCGCGACTGGCCCTTCGGGTCCGTGAAGAAGAGCGACAGGTACTCCTCGAAGGACAGGATGGACCGGTTCTTGACGAAGTCGGCGCTGACCTGTGCGCCCACCTCCTGCAGATAGCCCTTCGCTTCCACGGCGGCTCCCCTCTGTGGATGGGTGGTCTCTCGGATGTAGCCACGGCGCTTCGCCGTCGCATGTGAACCCCTGGGGCTGACCTTCGTTCCCGGCCCTTGGGATGTAAAGCGACCCGCCCTGCCCTCGCGGGCGGTTGTGTTCGGGGTCGCGCGCTTGGATGCCGGCCGTGTCCCACCCGGCCAGGCGGGCGACCCGGGGTGGCAGGTTCAGGCGCGCTGGAAGTTTGAGGGCGTCCGTCGGATGACGGATGGTTCGCGATTCGCGGACCCGGGACGGGTGAGATACGGTCCCGGCCAGCCACACCCCATCCGCCGCAACGCCTCACCCGGAGCCCACACGCGATGCACAAGGAGCCCATCATCGGCATCGACCTCGGCACGACGAACTCGTGCGCGGCGATCGTCGAGGACAGCGGGAACGTCAAGCTCATCCCCTACAAGGGCGGCGAGTACACCATCCCCTCAATCTTCGCCATCGACGACAAGGGCAACGAGCTCATCGGCTTCGAGGCGAAGCGCCAGTGGCAGCTCAACCCGCGCAACACCGTCTACGGCTCCAAGCGCCTGGTGGGGGTCAACTTCAGCAGCGACGTCGTCGGCACGATGAAGAAGGCCGTCGCGTACAACATGCGCGCCGGTGCCAAGAACGACGTCACCCTGGACGTCGGCAAGAAGGAATTCACGCTCCAGGAGATCAGCGCCAAGATCCTGGGGAAGATCCGCGACGTCGCCGCCAACTACCTGAAGACGCCCATCAAGCGCGCGGTGGTGACGGTGCCCGCGTACTTCAACGACCGGCAGCGCCAGTCGGTGAAGGACGCCGGCAAGCTGATCGACCTGGAGGTGGTGCGCATCATCAACGAGCCCACCGCGGCGGCGCTCGCCTACGGCGTGGGCAAGACGTTGAAGGAGAAGGTCGTCATCTACGACCTGGGCGGCGGCACCTTCGACGTCTCCATCATCGAAATCCGCGACCGCGTCTTCGAGGTGAAGGCCACCGGCGGCGACGTGTTCCTGGGCGGCATCGACTTCGACAACGCCATCATCCACCACGTCCTCAAGGACTTCGCGGCCAAGACGGGCATCGACCTGGCCACGGACCCGGTGGCCATGCAGCGCATCAAGGACCTGGCCGAGCGCACGAAGATCGACCTGTCCGCGCGCGAGGAAGTGCCCTTCAACATCCCCTTCATCACGATGACGGCGCAGGGCCAGCCGCTGAACATCGAGATGAAGTTCACGCGCAAGATGCTGGAGCAGCTGACAAACCAGCTGGTGGACCGCACCCTGCAGATGGTGGCGCGCGTGCTGGTGGACTCGGGTCTGTCCACCAAGGACATCGACGAAGTGATGCTGGTGGGCGGCCAGACGCGCATGCCCGTCGTGCAGGACCGGCTCACCAAGTTCTTCGGCAAGCCGCCCAGCAAGGGCGTGCACCCGGACGAGGCGGTGGCCATTGGCGCGGCGCTCTACGCGCACTCGCTCGAGGACAACACCAACCTGCGCATCCAGCTGTTGGACGTGATTCCCATGGCCATTGGCCTGGAGCGCGGCGACGGCGGCTTCCACGTCGTCTTCCCGCGCAACGCGTCCATCCCCAACGCCAAGCAGCTGCTGGCCACGACGAGCATCGACAACCAGACCGAACTGGCGATGCGCATCTACCAGGGCGACCACGACACGGTGGCGCGCAACGACCTGCTGGGCGAGTTCACCTTCTCCGGGATCATGCCCGCCAAGGCCGGCACGGTGAACGTGGAGATCATCTTCGACGTGAGCGTGGAGGGCATCCTCACCATGCGCGCGAAGGACCCCGCCACCGGCCGCGAGATGAAGACCACGGTGCGCGTCACGCAGAACTGAAGCACTTGGCGCCAGAAACACCACGGCGCCCCTGCCTGCTGGAGGCGAGGGGCGCCGGATGGAATCACCGACCGTCTGGGGGAAACCTCAGGCGGTCTTCTTTTCCTTCTCCATGACGATCTGCGGAGGCTCGTGCTTGGTGATCACCTGCTCGGTGATCTTGCACTCCTTGACGCCCTCGCGGAACGGCACGTCGTACATGATCTCCAGCATGGCGTCCTCCATGATGGCGCGCAGGCCGCGCGCTCCGGAGTGACGGCGCATCGCCTCGCGAGCAATGGCGCGCAGCGCTTCCTTGGTGAAGGTGAGCTTCACCTTCTCGATCTCGAACATCTTCTGGTACTGCTTCACCAGGGCGTTCTTCGGGATCGTGAGGATGGTGACGAGGTCATCCTCCTTCAGGTCGTTGAGCGTCGCGATCATCGGCAGACGGCCGATGAACTCCGGAATCATTCCGAACTTCATCAGGTCTTCCGGCTCGGTCATCGCCAGCAGCTCACCCACGCTGCGCTCTTCCTTGTGGGTGATCTTCGCGCCGAAGCCCAGGCCCTTCTCACCCACGCGGCGCTTGATCACGCCGTCGATGCCGTGGAAGGCACCGCCGCAGATGAAGAGGATGTTGGTCGTGTCGACCTGGACGTACTCCTGCTGGTTGTACTTCTTGCCGCCGCGCGGGGTGACGTTGGCGCGGGTGCCTTCGATGATCTTCAGCAGGGCCTGCTGCACGCCCTCGCCGCCCACGTCGCGGGTGGCGCTGGGCATGTCGCCCTTGCGGGCAATCTTGTCGATCTCGTCGATGTAGACGATGCCGCGCGCGGCCTTCTCCACGTCATAGTCGGCGTTGTGGAGGAGGTTCTGGATGATGTTCTCGACGTCCTCACCCACGTAGCCGGCCTCGGTGAGGCTGGTGGCATCCGCGATGGTGAAGGGGACGTTGAGGAAGCGCGCCAGGGACTGCGCGAGCAGCGTCTTGCCAGAGCCCGTGGGGCCGATGAGCAGGATGTTGCTCTTCTGCAGCTCCACGTCCTCGCCGCCAGGGGCCTTCACCCCGGGGCGCGGCCGGGCAGTCGGCTTCTTCTGATAGATGCGCTTGTAGTGGTTGTACACCGCGACCGAGAGGACCTTCTTCGCCTGGTCCTGGCCGATGACGTAGTCGTCGAGGAACGCCTTGATCTCCAGCGGCGTGGGCAGGCTGACCTGCGGCTTGCCTTCCTCGCGTTCGTTCTCGTCCGCGATGATGTCGTTACACAGCTTGATGCACTCGTCGCAGATGTAGACCGTGGGTCCGGCAATGAGCTTCCGGACCTCGCGCTGCGACTTTCCGCAGAACGAGCAGGACAGGTTGACGTGGTGCTCCTTCTTCACTGCCGCCTCCGAGTTCGCCGGTCCCGGTTCGGGACCTTCTCCACCGACCACCGCACTCCATCACCCCGCGAAGCCGCCCACGTCTTTCGACGGCTTCAAGCCCACCTACAGGCCCTGAACCCACTATAGGGCCCTCCCCTTCGGGCAGGAAGCCCGGTGGAAGCGCCCTATCCTTCCGAGCGTTCAGCCCAGGTCAACGGGTCGGTCTTGGATAACAGCGACTCAGGCGTCCGTCACGCTCGACGCGAGTTCTTCGACATCGTCCGCCAGGGAGGCCGCCCGCTCGGCGACAGCGTTGGGGACTCGACGGCTTCCCGCCAGCTCGGAGGCGAGCTTTCGCGCCAGCTGCGCCAGTTTCCGTACCTGGAGGCTCTCCGGGGGCGGCTCGGGCGGGGGCCGGGGGAAGCGCTCGGCGAATTCCTTCTTGAGCTCCGTGGGGGACTTCTCCGGGCTCCAGATGCTGTCGCGCAGCGACTTGTATTCCGTGGGGGACAGCTGGCCCCGCTCCTCGGCGTCGGCCAGGACTTCCACCACCTCGAAGGCGGGGGCCTTCTCCGGGAACTCGTGCTGCTGGAGCTCTTCCGGGGCCTCGTGCTTGGCCAGGAAGCTGAACGAGCGCGTGAGCTTGAGCGCCGTCTGCTTCTTGATGTGCAGCTCCTTGAGGCAGTAGGCCTCGAAGGAGGCGTGGCCCCACTCCTCGTACTTCGCTTCGTCCCGGACCTGGACGAGCAGCTTGCCCAGCTCCGCCCAGGTGGACTTGAAGCGCTTGGCGGCGAGCAGGACGGTGTGGCGGAACGTCCCCGGGGGGACGCTCATGGCCTTCTTGGCAATTTCGACTTCGGCGACAGAGGCGGACATGCCTGTTGTATCGGGCACGTCCGGAGGGTGGGCAAGAAAGTCGCCCTACCCCCGCTTGCCGATATTGAACGAAAGCCCCACGGTGGCGCGCTCGCCGTCGTAGGCCTTGAAGGGCCACTTCTTCAGCTCGGCGAAGAGGCACTCGAAGAGTGGGCCCTGCTTGAACTGGGGGTTGTCCACCCACAGCTTGTTCACGCGCCCGTCGTTCCCGATGACGAACTCCATGGGGATCTTCGCGGCCAGACCGGGCGTGCGCTCGGCCTCTTCCTTGAAGCAGCGGAAGAGCTTGGACTGGTTGCCCGCGACGACGCGGTTGATGGCGCCCTGGTCGAACTGCTGGGCCATCTCCAGGCCGTCCGGATCCGTGGAGACGCTGCCCGTGCGGGGCGGCGGCCGGTTGCCCGCGACGGCGGCGCTGGCCACCGCGCCACTTCCCGCGGGCTTGGCGGGGGTGCTGCCCTGCCCCGCGGGGCGATCCGGGCGGCGCGGGTCGTTGGACGGATAGGCGAAGAGATCCTCGTCATCCCCGCGCGCCTGGGCCAGGCGGATGGTGGGCGGGTCCATGGTGATGCCATCGCCCTCCTCGGTCGCGCCGAACAGGCCATACACGGCGGCGTTGCGCGCCAGGTACCAGCCGGTGACGCCCAGCAGGAGCGCCACGCCCGCGGCGACGCCGGCCAGCACCTTCACCCGCTTCTGGTTGCGGGCCTGCTCGACGAGCATCGTCTGGGCGACGCGGCCCTGCGCCTCGAAGCGCGCGATGTGCACCTGGAAGGTGGCGGTGTCCCGGAGGTTGCGGAACTCCCGCTCTCCGGCCGGAGCCACCTGGCTGTCCGGGGTCAGCTCCCCCGTGTAGAGCTTCTCCACCACCTGGGACGCGGTGATGGGCCCCAGCACCAGGTCGCCCTGTCGGAAAAGCCACTGCCCATCACTGTCCATCGCGAGTTCTTGAGCGGCCAGCATTCGCGCGGGAGTATCGTGTTTCTCCCATCGACACCGCAACGCCGTGGCAAGGACCTCTCTCAGACGAATTCCCGCCGTACTGTGGACTTGGTATCGCGGCGGAAACTTCCGCGGCTTCCAGCGCCAGGTGGAAGGTCCCACGGTCCAGGACGCGCTCGAAAACGCCTTGGAGCAGGCAGGCTCACCAGCCACGGTGATGCCGTCCGGGCGCACCGACCGGGGCGTACACGCGCGGATGCAGGTCATCAGCCTGCGCCTCAATGAGGACGTGCCCCTGGATTCGCTGCCCGCGCGGCTGGCGCCGCACCTGTCCCCGGACGTGGGGCTGTGCATCGCGAAGCGGCCGCCGGGCGCCTTTCACGCGCAGTGGAGCGCGAGCAGCAAGGAGTACCGCTACCACCTGACGCTGGGCACTCCGCCCCCGGAAGCATGGAGGCCGTACGCGCTGGACGTGGCGGCGGACGAAACCCTCCAGGCAGGCCACCGGGTGACTCCGGAGAAGCTGGAGGGACTGCTCGCCCGCGCCGTGGGCACGCGGGACTTCACCGCGTTCCACGAGCGCTCCAGTCCCCAGAAGCCGCGCGCGCTTCAGTCCGCCACCCTGCGGGAGCTGGGCGGTGGGCTCTTCGAGGCGCGGCTGGAAGGAGACGGCTTCGCGCGCTACCAGGTGAGGTACCTGGTGGGCAGCGCGCTGAAGGTGGCCGCGGGGCTCCTGTCCGAGGAGCAGTGGCACGCGGCGCTGGATTCGGGAACCGCCCTGCCCGGCTTCAAGGCCCCGGCGCATGGGCTGGTGTTGTGGGAGGTCCGCTATCCTTCCGCGGTGGACCCTTTCGGGCCCGGCGAGCGCCTCCACCCGCCCGGTCTGCCCGACGCGCCACCCTTCACGGGAGCGCCGCCGGGCTGACGTGGCGCTTCAGTCCACGAAGCGCGCTTCGTACTTCGCCAGCAGATCCGAGATGGCCTCCCGGAGGTACTCGCTCTGACGGATGCGCGTGGTGCGCGACAGCTCCTTCAGGGCGTCCAACTTCTCGCGGTTGAGACGAAACACGACCGAGGTGAGGCGGGGATTCATGTCCAAGTGCGCAACCTCCGACAGATGCACACACCCTCTCACAATGTCGGACGACCTCAAGAAAACAACCTACGAGGCTGAACCCACCGGGATGATCCACTGCAACCCGGTGAAGAGCTCGGTGTCCGCGCGCAGTCCGGAGCCGAACCCGAACGTGAAGCCGAGCCCGCCGTACAGCGCGAAATGATCCGAGAGGGTGTGTCTGGCGCCGAACCCTATGCGAGGCCCCAGCCACGGCCCAGAAATCGGACGCACGGAAACGCCCAGGTCGAAGAAGGTCCGCCACGACTCGGATCCGAAGACGCTGCGGTACCCGGTGATCAGCGCCAGATCCTCCCTCGGGCGGCCGGTGCTGCCGCGCGCGAGGAGGAACACCTCGTCCCCTCCGTAGCCCACGGTGATCGCGGCCCCCAGGTCCAGGTGCCCGGCGAGTCCGGACACGGCGGAGTCCCCGCTGATCCGTTCGGAGTACGTGGCCCCGGGCCCCACCGTGAGGATCAGCGAGCGCCGGCGCGCGTACGGCCCGTCATCCAGGTACTCCACGGCGGCGGCGGGGGTGGCCAGCGCCAGGCCCAGCGCGATCAGGAAACCCGAGGGGAGACCCTTCACCCCACCACCGGGAGCTTGAAGCCCTCGGACTTCCCCTGCCCTGCCCCGGCCGCGGGGGCGATGCCGGCGGCCTCGTTGAGGCGGCCGGAGCGGAAGGGCTCCAGATCCAGGGCCACGAACTTGAAGCCCAGGGACTTGAAGGCGCCGTTGATCCGCTCGCGGATGCCGGCCTCGAAGAAGCGCGGGTACTCCTCGCCGGCCAGCTCGATGCGCGCCACGTCCTGGTGGTAGCGCACCCGGAACTGCTTGAAGTCCAGCGCGCGCAGCTCCGACTCCGCGGCGGCGATCTGCAGGAGCCGGTCGCGCGTCACGGAGGTGCCGTAGGGGATGCGCGACGCCAGGCACGCCATCTGCGGCTTGTCCCAGGTGGGCAGGCCCAGCTTGCGGCTCCACGCGCGGATCTCATCCTTGGTGAGCCCGGCCTGGGCCAGCGGGGACACCACCCGGTGCTCCTTCGCGGCCTTGTGGCCGGGGCGGTGATCCTTGAAGTCGTCCGCGTTGAAGCCGTCCAGCACCACGGACAGCCCCAGCTCCGCGCGCTTCGCCTCGCAGAGGTCGTACAGCTCCGTCTTGCAGAAGTAGCAGCGGTTGGTGGGGTTGGCGGCGTAGTTGGGGTTCGCCAGCTCGTTGCTGGAGACGACGACGTGCCGGGCGCCCAGGCGGTCCGCCAGCTCGCGGGCCTCGCGCTCCTCCTCCGGGGCGACGGAGGCGGACAGCGCGGTGAGCGCCAGGGCGCGCTCGCCCAGCACCTCCGCCGCGATCGCGAGGACGAAGGTGGAGTCCACGCCGCCTGAGAACGCCACCAGCGCGCTGCCGTGGGCGCGCAGGGCGTCGCGCATCACCTCCAGCTTGGGGCGGGACGCTTCACAGAGGGCTTCAATCCGCTCGGGGCTCAGCATGGGGGACTCCTAAAACGGAAGGGCCCCGGATTGCACGCGCATCGCGCGGGCAACCTGGAGCCCTTCGACAGTCAGGACGGCGGTGGGGACTACCGGGCCTTGCCCTTGGCGGCCTTCTTCTTCGCGGCCGGGGCCGGCTTGCCCACGCGGGCGGCGCGGGTGGCCGGACGCGCCTTGGCGCCCTTGGAACCCTTGTCCGCCTTGGCGGGCTTGGCGGCCTTCACGGCGGCGACGCGGACCGGCGGGTCCTCTTCGTCGCGGCGGGCCTTCCTCGCCGGCAGCGGGTTGGCCTTCATCTTCTTGCCGGTGATGGTCTTCAGCTCGTCCGTGGACATCAGGCCCAGGTCCAGCAGCGCCTGGAAGATCTTCGTCCCACCGTCCTCCACCGACTCCGAGTCGGAGTAGATGGTCACCTCGGGTGAGGTGGGCGGCTCGTACGGCTCCGTGATGCCGATGAAGTTGGGGATCTCCCCGTTGAGCGCCTTCTTGTACTTGCCGGTGGAGTCACGCTCGATGAGCTTCTCCGTGGGGCAGTCGACGTAGACCTCCACGTACTTGCCCACCGAGCGGCGCACTTCCTCGCGGCTCGACTTGTAGGGGCTCACGCAGGGGACGAGCACCGCCACGCCGTTGCGGGCCATGAGGCCGGCGACGAAGCCCAGGCGGCGCACGATCATGTTGCGCTCGTCCTTGGTGTCGCCGATGCCAGCCCACAGGTCGTTATGGAGTTCGCCCTCGTCGAGGACCTCCACGTTACGTCCGACCTGGCGGAGCCGGGCCGCGATGTAGGCGGCCGTCGTGGTCTTCCCAGTTCCGGACATGCCGGTGAGCCAGAGGGTGAATCCGTTGTTGGTGGCCATAAGGGTTCTAACTCCCTGCGTCCGGAGCGCTTCTTGCACGCGGCGTGGGACGCGGCAGATCCAATAGACCACCGCTTTATAGACGAAAACCCAGTCACTTGACAATTCGGACCCACCTTTCCGCAGGTGGGGTCGGTTGCAGGGCAAGTTCCCGCCCTTACACGGTTTTTTCAAACCTGAAATCCGCCAATGCAAGCGGAACAGTCTGAAAATCGCCCGCGCTCCAAATAGACCGGGAGGCGGAGGCGGCACGGCCTCCGCGTATGGCAACCACGACGTAGGACACCTGGGGCAGCAGTGGGATTCCCGAGGGAGCAGCCTGGCGTCGGTCCTCGGAGGAGAACACGGCGGGCGCGTCCACGTGCGAGTGGAAGACGCAGACCACCGCCTCCTGACGCGCGTCCGCGTCCAGGCACACCTGGAGCCACACCTCTGGGGCGAAGGCGTAGGCGACGTGCGGCGTGGGAGAGGTGTTGGGCAGCGGGACGACCCGCCAGGAGTCACCCTCCCCCGCCCCGCTCCGGAGGATCACGCCGCAGCCTTCCTGGGGCCACGCGGCCTCCAGGTGGCGGATCATCATGGCGAGGACTTCCGGCGGGGCGTGCTGGATCAGGGCTTCGCTTCCGCCGCGGCGCAGCGCGAGCATCGGCGGAGTTCCAGGTCCGTCATCGAGCCCGGAGCGCTCAACCACCGGCCGCCCAGCGACGGGCCCAGTCCCAACCGCAGCCGCTGGAAGACGAGCGCGCCCAGGGCGCCCAGGGCCACGCCCATCGCTCCATCTGGTGGCGTGCCCAGGTGGCGCACCGTTTCACCGAAGCACCAGACGCACCCGTCCGCGCCCCGGAACACCACCGCGCCACGCGCGCCGTCGCCACCCAGCGCGACCCAGGGAGCCTCTCCGCTCCAGGCCGCCGGCAGCTCCGCGAGCAGCCCGCCGCCGGGCGTGCCCACCGCGTCCGGATTCACCTCCGGCACCACGCGCGCCAGCACCTCCGCCACGGGCTGGCCCACGTCATGCGCGGACGCGAGGAACCCCGGCGACCAGGGCCCCATGGTCAGCGATCCCACGCCCGTCACGGGAGTACCGCCGCCCGCCAGGTACGCCGTGGCCGTGAGGCCGGAAGCGCCCAGCCCGTCCACGCGCGCGCCGCCGGCCAGCAGGGCCTCCTGCCCGCGCCCACCTACGTCCCTCAGGAGGATCTGCCGGGAGTAGCGGAGAATCTGATCCTCGCGCAGCGCCATGACGGCCCCTTCAGCCCCCCGCCATCGCGGGGATGAGGGTGATCCGGTCCGCGTCCTTCACGGGCGTGTCCAGGGCCTTGAGCGCGCGCACGTCCTCGTCATTGAGGAAGACGTTCACGTACCGGCGCACGGCGCCCTTGTCGTCGAAGAGGCGCGCGCCCATGCCGGGATAGCGCGCTTCCAGGTCGCGCAGCACGTCGCCCACGGTGGAGCCGGTGGCCTGGACCTCGGACTGGTTGCCCGTCAGCGTCCTCATGGGTGTCGGAATGCGAATCGTGGCCATTGGCTCATTTCCCCCGCTTGCGGATGATCAACCGGTGCGTGCCGTCCCCGCGTGGATCCAGGGACACCACGTCGTGGCCCTCGTCCTTCGCGCTGCGAGGCACGTTCTTCAAGGGCTCGTCGCCCTTGAGCAGCACCTCCAGCAGCGTGTCCGCGGGCAGCGACTCCAGCTTCAGCTTGGTGCGCACGTAGGTCATCGGACACACCTCGCGGGTGATGTCCAACGTCGCCGTCACGTCGGGCATGCGGTGTCCTCCTGGGACGAAGGGAACGGGGGCAGCGTCTGGATGGCGCACCCCGGGCAGTCGGGCGCGCGCGTCACCTTCACGGTGCGCCCCTCCAGCGTCTCGCCGTCGAGCACGTGCAGCGTGGCCTGGCCGCGGGGGCCCGTGGCCGCGCCCGCCAGCAGCTCCAGCGCGAGCAGCGCCTGCACCGCGCCGATGAGCCCCGCCATCGCGCCCAGCACACCCGCCTGCGCGCAGGTGGGCACCGCGTCCGGGGGCGGCACGTCCTCATAGAGGCAGCGCAGGCAGGGGCCGCCGGGGTCGATTCGCAGGGCCTGGCCGTTCATGCGCAGCACGCCGCCGTATACGAGCGGCACGCCGGTGAGCACCGCCACGTCCGACAGGAAGAACTTGGTGGCGACGCCGTCGGTGGCGTCCACCACCAGGTCGTGCTCGCGGAAGAGCGCTTCGGCGTTGCCCGCGTCCAGCCGCTCCGGCAGGGCCTCCACGCTCAAGCCGGGGAAGGCGCGCAGGAGGCCGGCGGCGGCGGACTCCGCCTTGAAACGGCCCACGTCCTGGGTGCGGTGCCAGAGCTGCCGGGGCAGGTTCGTCACGTCCACCCGGTCCGGATCCACCAACGTCAGGTGGCCCACACCACCCTGCGCCAGCGCGAGCGACGCCGGACAGCCCAGGCCGCCTGCTCCCACCACCAGCACCCGCGCGCGCTCGATGCGGGTGGCGTGGGGAATGCGTGCGTGATGGTCGGTATCCGGCGAACCGTGCATGGGACTGGTGCTCCGTGAGGAACGAACGAATATGGTGCGGCGACTCCACGTCCTGACTTCAGGACGCTCCCGAAGCCTTCACTACCCGCCGCCGTCACAAGCGGCCCTCACCAGCCAGGACATATGAAAAACCTGACCGGCGCGCTCGTGTTTTCCACCCTGCTGTCCCTGGCTGTCGGCTGCCACAAGAACACCGGGGAGAGCCCGGACGCGGCCACGCAGACCGGCACCGTCAAGGAGGAGCTCCAGTCGGGCCGCGAGGCCGCTCCCCCGGAGGCCACCGCCGAGGCTGGCACGAAGGACGCGAGCGCCGTGACCTATGACTCGGGCGCCAGCGACCGCCTGGCCCTGGAGGCCTGCGTGGACGGCTGGCTCAAGACCCACAACCTGGACAAGTACGGCAGCCAGAAGGGCACCATGTACGCGGGCGGCACGCCCCTGTTCGACGAGCGCACCGGAGAGACGAAGGACCGCCTGGACTTCGTCCTCTCCCGCCAGCCGGAGGCCAAGAAGGCGTGCGTGGACGAAGGCGCCCCCAAGTAGCGCGTTTCCCCTTCCGCACCCGCCAGGACGCTGACCTGGCGGCTTGCCGGGAATTCCGCTCCCCGGGAAGGTCCCGTAAGCTGCCGCTCGAATGGACAGCGACCTCCGACCCGGCGACGACCATCCGGCCCATGACCTGAAGGCCCGCGTCCGCGCCGTGCTGGAGCGCCGCAACCTCACGGACAACGTGTCCGCGGAGCAGGCGGCTGCCTCCTGGGAGCAGGACCGCTTCGTCGCCCGGGCCCGCGCGCTGTTCTACGCGCGGATGATGTTCCTCACGTTGGGCCTGCTCATCCTCGCGGTGCCAGCGTGGAGCGGCTACTTCGGCTTCAACGGGCCCATTTCGTTCCTGGGCTACTTCGCGATGCTCCTCTACAGCGTCGCGAACCTGCTCGTCATCGACCACCCGAAGGCGGGCCGGTGGGTGACGTACCTGTCGCTGTGCTGCGACCTGCTGATCACCGTGGTGCTCATCGCCCGGCCGCAAGTGGGCGGCGGTCTTCAAAGCCCGCTGCTGGCGACGCAGCTGCTCTTCACCACGCTCTTCGCCATCCTCTTCCCCAAGCCGCTGGCCATCCTGCCGCCGCTGCTGGCGCTGCCCATCACCACGCGCCTGGACCTGCTGCTCAACCGCTCCGTGACGGCGGTGGAGCTGCTCACGCTGCTCTGGTACCTGGGGCTCAACTTCATCATCGTCTACGTGCTCGTGTACCTGAACGAGCGCGAGGCCACCGCGCACCGCGAGGTGGTGTCCCTGCAGGGCGACTTGAAGGAGCTGGCGGTGGTGGAGGAGCGCAACCGACTGGCGCGCGAAATCCATGACGGCCTGGGCGCGTCCCTGTCCTCGATGATCATCCAGGCGGAGTACATCCTGAACCTCGCGCGCGAGGACGGGCTGCGCACGGAGATCCGCGAGATGAAGGCCACCGCGGAGGAGTCGATTGAAGAGCTGCGCCGCAACCTGCGGATGATGCGCGACGACTTCGAGCTGGCGCAGGGCCTGGAGGACTACATCAAGACCTTCCGCGACCGCACCGGGCAGGACATCCGCTTCGAGCGAACAGGCCTGACGCGCAAGCTGCCCCCGGACGCGCAGCTGGCGCTGTTCCGCATCCTCCAGGAGTGTCTGTCCAACGCCGCGAAGCACGCCGAGGCGAAGGAGGTCCAGGTGCGCCTGGACTTCAGCGCGGAGGGCGTGCACCTGGTGGTCCGCGACAACGGCAAGGGCTTCGACCCGGGCCGCACGCCGCGCGGACACTACGGCCTGCTCAACATGCGTGAGCGGGCGATGAAGCTCGGGGGTTCCATCGTGGTGGACTCGGCGCCCGGCGCCGGGGCCCAGGTGGCCTTCTCCCTTCCCTGCCTTTCCGCCTGACACGCACCGGAGCCCGCCCCGTGGACCCGACACCGAATGCCCCCGCCCTCCCCATCCGCGTGTTCGTCGTGGAGGACCAGACCAAGATTCTGAAGAACCAGCTGCGCCTCTTCGAGGGCCACCCGGACATCGACATCGTGGGCACCGCGCTGTCCGGTGAGGCCGCGCTGGTGGAGGTGGAGCGCGAGCAGCCGGACGTGCTGCTGCTGGACCTGGGGCTCCCGCGCATGAGCGGCATCGACGTGACGCGCGAGGTGAAGGCGCGCTTCCCGAAGGTGGAGATCTTGATCTTCACCATCTTCGACGAGGAGGACAAAGTCCTCGAAGCCGTGAAGGCAGGCGCGTCCGGCTACCTGCTCAAGGGCGCCACGGTGGACAAGATCGTGGAGGCCATCAAAGAGGTGCGCGCGGGCGGCACGGTCATCCAGCCGAACCTCGCGCGGCGCCTGCTGCGCCACTTCCGCGTGGAGCCGGACACCGCGCCCGTGCCCACGGAGCCCCTGGCCGTGGCGCCGTCCGCCTCGGAGCCCGCGGCTCCGGCATCCGCGCAGGAGCCGTTGCTCAAGCCGCTGTCGGACCGCGAGCGGGAGATCCTCCAGCTCATCGCCAAGGGCGTGTCCAACAGCGAGGCGGCCCGGCTGCTGTCGCTCTCCAAGGCGACCATCCGCACGCACCTGGAGCACATCTACCGGAAACTCGAAGTGACGAACCGGGTGGAGGCCGTCACCGAAGGCATCCGCAAGGGCCTGATCTCCGTCTAGAAGCGGGCCCTGATGGGTCGGGCCGCTTCTTTTCACGGACGACGCGGTGCGTGGCCTCTATGGTGGGGAGTCTTCGTTCCCCACTCACAGGAGCCCCACCATGGACGTCCGCGCCGCCGTCGCCTTCGAGGCCGGCAAGCCCCTGAGCATCGAAACCGTGCACCTGGAGGGCCCCAAGGCGGGCGAGGTGCTGATCGAGCTGAAGGCCACCGGCCTGTGCCACACCGACGAGTTCACCCGCTCTGGCGCGGACCCGGAAGGTCTGTTCCCCGCCATCTTCGGCCACGAGGGCGCGGGCGTCGTCGTGGACGTGGGCCCGGGCGTCACCAGCGTGAAGAAGGGCGACCACGTCATCCCGCTCTACACGCCGGAGTGCCGCGGCTGTAAGTCGTGCCTGTCCCAGAAGACGAACCTGTGCACGGCCATCCGCGCCACGCAGGGCAAGGGCCTGATGCCGGATGGCACCAGCCGCTTCCGCCTGGGCAAGCAGGCCATCCACCACTACATGGGCTGCTCCACGTTCGCGAACTTCACGGTCCTGCCGGAGATCGCGGTGGCGAAGATCCGCGAGGACGCCCCCTTCGACAAGGTCTGCTACATCGGCTGCGGCGTCACCACCGGAGTGGGCGCCGTCGTCTACACCGCGAAGGTGGAGGCCGGCGCGAAGGTCGTCGTCTTCGGCCTGGGCGGCATCGGCCTGAACGTCGTGCAGGCCGCGCGCATGGTGGGCGCGGACATGATCGTCGGCGTGGACCTGAACCCCGCTCGCAAGGAGATCGCGGAGAAGTTCGGGATGACGCACTTCGTGAACCCGAAGGAAGTGGAAGGCGACCTCGTCCCGTACCTGGTGAACCTCACCGGCGGCGGCGCGGACTACAGCTTCGAGTGCATCGGCAACGTGAAGACGATGCGCCAGGCCCTAGAGTGCTGCCACCGCGGCTGGGGCGAGAGCATCATCATCGGCGTGGCGGGCGCGGGGCAGGAGATCAGCACCCGTCCGTTCCAGCTCGTCACCGGCCGCGTGTGGAAGGGCAGCGCGTTCGGCGGTGCCCGCGGCCGCACGGACGTGCCGAAGATCGTCGACTGGTACATGGACGGGAAGATCCAGGTCGACCCGCTGATCACGCACACGCTGAAGCTGGAGGAGATCAACCACGGCTTCGACCTGATGCACGAGGGCAAGTCCATCCGCAGCGTGGTGAAGTACGGATGAGCGCCGTGACGCCCACGCTCGTCAGTGAGCACGCGTGCTTCGGGGGGACGCAGTCCTTCTGGAAGCACCCGTCCGAGGCCTGCGGCGGTGAGATGCGCTTCAGCGTCTTCACCCCGCCCCAGGCGAAGCACGGCAAGGTGCCCGTGCTGTACTACCTGGCGGGCCTCACCTGCACGGAGGAGACCTTCGTCACCAAGGGCGGTGCGCAGCGCGTGGCGGCGGAGCTGGGGCTGGTGCTCGTGGCGCCGGACACCAGTCCTCGCGGCGCGGGCATCCCGGGCGAGGACGCGGACTGGGACTTCGGCACCGGAGCGGGCTTCTACCTGGACGCCACCCAGGAGCCGTGGAAGGCGCGCTACCGCATGGGCACGTACATCACCCAGGAGCTGCCCGGCATCATCGGGGCGCACTTCCCCGCGCGCATGGACCGCGAGGGCATCTTCGGGCACTCGATGGGCGGGCACGGCGCGCTGGTGACGGCGCTCCGGAACCCGGGCCGGTACAAGTCCGTGTCCGCGTTCGCTCCCATTGGCGCTCCCATCCGCAGCCCCTGGGGCAAGAAGGCCTTTGGCGGATACCTGGGGCCGGATGAGCAGACGTGGCGCGAGTACGACGCCACGGAGCTCTTGAAGGCCGGCCGGCGCGTGCCGGCGCTGCTCGTGGACCAGGGGACGAAGGACAAGTTCCTGCCGGACCAGCTGCACCCGCACTTCCTCAAGGAAGCCTGCGAGGCGGCGGGCCAGCCCCTCACCCTGCGCATGCAGGAGGGGTACGACCACGGCTACTACTTCGTCTCCACGTTCATGGAAGACCACCTGCGCCACCACGGCGCGGCGCTGAACGCGGGCTGAAAACAGCCCCTGGCGCGCCCTGGGCTTACATGGCCCGGGGCGCCCTCCCCCTCAATCCCCCTTCCCTCTCCGGCCCGGACGTGGGAGGCGTGGGGCATGACTGCTTCCTTCAAGTCCCTGGGCCTGTCCCCCGAAACGCTGGGCGCCGTGAAGCGTGCCCGCTTCGGTACCCCCACGCCCATCCAGGCGCAGGCCATCCCGCCCGCGCTATCTGGCCGTGACGTCATCGGCTGCGCGGCCACCGGCACCGGCAAGACGGCCGCCTACCTGCTCCCCATGATTGAGCGCTTCGCGGGCGAGAAGGGCACCCGGGGCCTCATCCTCACCCCCACGCGCGAGCTGGCGCAGCAGGTGGAGGAGCAGGCCCGCTTCTTCGGTGAGCCCCTGGGCGTGATGCCCGTCCTCATCGTCGGCGGCGAGGACATGAACGCGCAGGTGGATGCGCTGAATTCACGTCCCACCCTCATCGTTGCCACACCGGGCCGGCTCGTGGACCTGCTGGGCGTGAAGGCCGTGAACCTGTCGCGCATCCAGACCCTGGTGCTGGATGAAGCGGACCGGATGCTCGACATGGGCTTCCTGCCGCAGATCAACCAGATCCTCCACGCGCTGCCCCGCCAGCGCCAGACGATGCTGTTCTCCGCCACCCTGGGCGCGGACGTGACGCGCTTCGGACAGCGCGCCCTGCACAAGCCCGTGCGCGTGGAGGTGACCCCCAGCGGTACGCCCGCGCCTCGCGCCGAGCAGCACCTCTACATCGTGAAGCCCGAGGAGAAGTGGCCCCTGCTCCTCACGCTGCTCTCACAGGATCAGGCCAGCGCGCTCGTGTTCGTGCGCACCCAGCAACGCGCGGACAAGATGAAGGAGCTGCTCGCCGCCGCGGGCCACAAGTCCGCCGCCCTGCACGCGGGCCGCACGCAGGCGCAGCGGCGTCAGGCGTTGGAGGGCTTCCGCCGGGGGCAGTACCGCTGCCTCGTGGCCACCGACCTGGCGGCGCGCGGACTGGACGTGGATGACATTGGCCACGTCATCAGCATGGACGTGCCTCACGGGCCGGAGGACTACGTGCACCGCATCGGCCGCACCGCTCGCGCGGCGGCCAGTGGACGGGCTTCGTTGTTCGCGCTGGAAGTGGAGCGGCGCACGCTCCAGGACATCGAGCGCATCATCCGCCAGGAGCTTCCGCGCACGGAGGTGCCGCGCAGGGACCCCCTCTTCAAGCGGGAGATGGAGGCGTTCGCGGCGAAGCAGCGCGACCCGGGACCGCCCCAGACCGACCATGGACGCTCCAAGCGGCCCGAAGGCGCGGCGCCCGGGCGGCATGCCCGGACGCACGGCAAGGGCCGGCCGAAGGGTCCCGCCGGTCAGTGATCGTGGTCGTCGTCGGGGCCGTGCGCGTGGCCGTGCTCGAGTTCCTCGGGCGTGGCGGCGCGCACTTCCTTGATGGAGACCTCGAAGTGCAGTTCCTTGCCGGCGAACGGGTGGTTGAAGTCCACCAGCACCGTGTCCTTGCGAACTTCCTTCACCAGGAAGTCGACCTCGTCGCCCTCCGGATCCGTGGCGCTCAGGATGCCGCCGGCCTTGATCTCCAGGTCCTCGGGGAACTCGGTCCGGGGGACCTCCTCGACGCCTTCCGGATCGTAGTCGCCGTAGCCGTCCGCCGCGGAGACGACCGTCTTCAGCGACTCGCCCGCGGACTTGCCCTCCAGCGCCTTCTCCAGGCCGGGGACGATCTCCTCGTAGCCGTGCAGGTAGACGAGCGGCTCGCCCGCCTCGCTCTCGTCCACGGTCTTCCCGTCGCCGAGGTGCAGCTTGTAGTCAATGGCGACAACACTGTCCTTGCCGATTTTCATGGGGCCCTCATAGCGCATTCAGTCATGTCGCGGTGGAAGGATGATGATCACCGTTACGGCGTGCACAGGGACGTCCTACCAGCGCATGTGCAGCTCGAAGCGGCCGTGTCCGTCGTCGGACTCGAGCACCGCGTTGGCATTGGCGGCCCCGGCCTGACGCAGCGCCTCCTCGCAACACCCCGCCGCGGCCTCCGCCGGGAAGGGATAGCCCTGGAAGGTCACCCGCCAGTCCTTGGGGCCCAGCTCCGTGGAGGTGATCTCCACCGGCTCCATCACGGAGCGGAAGCTCAGCGCCACCCGCTTCATCGCGCGGTCCGGGCCCGCGACCTTCAGGGCCACGTTCACGACCTTGCCCACCAGCGTCTCGAAGTAGCCGCGCACCAGGTCCCGGCCCATCTGACGCAGGGCCTCCTCGCGAGGCCGGCCCGCGTACGCGGCCTGCAGCACCAGGTTCTGGCAGCGCTGGAACACCGACGCCGGATAGCTGGCCCTGGGCCGGTCCGGGTCATAGCCAGCCGCCGCCATCCGCTCGCGCAACGCGTTGTCCAACCGCACGCAGCGCAGCAGCGATTCGAACAGCGTGGACTGGATGACGACCTCGGCCGGGGACATGGACGCTCGAATTGGGGAAACGCGTTGAAACCTGTAAGGCGCGCGACACTACCCTTTCGGGTCCTGGAAGCGAGCCCTCCGGCGATGTCACGTCCAGCGCTTGTCGTTTCAAGGCTTTGGAGCCTCCAAGGAGGCAATCGACCGCCCTTGGAAACGATTTCCGAGCAGGGCCGTCCGTGAGCCAGACGATGGAAGGCGTTACGGACGAAGTGCTCATGGACCAGTTTCGCCAGGGAGACGAGCCGGCGTTCGAGGCGCTGTTCGCCCGGCATGCCGGGCGTGTGCACGGCTTCCTCGCCCGCATGGTGAGGGACGGGCCGCTGGCGGAGGACCTCATGCAGACGACCTTCCTTTCCGTCATCCGCGCCCGGGGCCGCTACGAGCGCGGCACCCGCTTCACCCCCTGGCTGCTCACCATCGCGGCGAACGCGGCCCGGGACGCGCTGCGGCATCAGCAGCACGTGGACGCGCACGCGCACGCGCCGCAGGACGGACCCACGTCGGTGCCCGCGCCGGACGGGGACCCGGCCATGCGCCGGCGCATCGAGGACGCGCTCCAGCAATTGCCCGTGGAGCAGCGTGAGGCCGTGGTGCTGAGCAAGATGGAGGGCTGGTCCTTCGAGGAGATCGCCGAGATGCGCGGCATCCGCGCGGGCGCGGCCCGGCTCCGGGCACACCGGGGCTACGAGAAGCTGCGTGAGTTGCTGGGCGGACTGGAGGACGTGTCATGAGCCCTCCGACCGACCCATGGCGGTCCACCCCGCCCCGCCTGGACCCTAAGGCGATGGAGCGCGCGCTGGCGGCATCGCGCGCGGAGCTGGCCCTGAAGCGGCCCGTGCGGGGGTGGCGTTCGCAGGCGTTGGGCGTGTTCGCGGCGTCCGCGGGCATGGCGCTCGCGGTGATGGGCGTGTTCCTGGCGCTGGGGCGCACCACGGGCTCGATGCTGATGGGCCGCGCGCCCCTGCTGGCGATGCTGCTGTCCACGAGCGCGGTGTGCTCCTGGGGAGCGCTGTCCCCGCGAGGGCGCAGGCTGCGCTGGGTGGGCGTGGGCATGGCGCTGGTGAGCTCCGCGCTGCTGGTGCTGACGCGGGCCACCCCGCGGGGCCCTTCCAGCCTCCCCGAGTGGGTGTGCACAGTGAGCCACGTGGCGCTGGCGTTGGTGCCCCTGGTGGTGGCGCTGGTCGCGTTGCGGTCGGCGGTGTTCGACCCGCTGCGCGCGACGGTGGCGGGGCTGGCAGTGGGGACGGTGGGCGCGGTCGTGGGCGAGCTGGCGTGTGAGCAGGGCCCTGGCCACGTGGCCACCTATCACCTGGGGGCATGGGCGCTGTTGACGCTCGTGACCTGGGCGCTGTCGAAACGACTCAAACCCCGGACCTACGCACCATGAAGCACGACCCCTCGCTCATCTTGATGGAAGACGTGGACGGCGCGCCGGTGCGCATGGGCGCGGCGGTGATGATCGTCCGCACGGAGCCGGATGACTCCGTGTCGGAGCGCTTCCTGGGCCGAGTGGGCGTCGTCGTTGCGCTGGTATTCGACGATCCGCCCATGCAGTACCCGAGCGACCCGCTCATCCAGGTGCGCGTGGCCGGCCTGGGCGAGGACCTGTTCTTCGCCCGCGAAATCGTCGAGGTGCCCCAGGGTCACTTCGTCGCGTTCGGGTCGTCCAGCTCCGGGTAGTGCCGGAAGATGCCGTGAGGGTTGAAAGGCTGGGCGCGCGGGGATTTCTTGTAGGCAGCGATGCGAGGGCGCTCCGCGATGCGCTGACGCAAGGCCATCACGCCGGGCACCTCGGGCGCGACGCGGCGCATGGCATTGGGAAAGGCATACAGCAGGCCTTCCACCAGTTGGTATAGCGCCAGTTCCGGATAGGAGAAGTCGCGGCCCAGGAGGTACTTCCCGCCGCCCTGCGTGTTTGCCTTCAACACGCGTTCGAAATAGCCCAGGAACTTCGGGATGCGCTGGGTGCGGAAATCCTCGGCGCGCTGCTTCGCGGCGTCCTTCTGCTCGTCGTAGTACTTCATCACGGCGAGCGGGTGGTGCGTGTCATGTGCTTCCGCGACCGCGTCCGCGACGGTGAGCTGGAATTGACGGGCATGGAGACGCGAGGCTTCGTCCGCGGGGACCAGGCCGAAGCGCTCACCCAGGTAGGAGCAGATGTTGGGCGCCTGGGAGAAGACGACGTCGCCCACCTTGAGCACGGGCGGCGCGTACGCGGGCACGGAGCCCTTGGAAATCATCGCCGTGATGGCCTTGGCGCCGCCGCCCTGGGCTTCGGGCAGGAGGCCCACGTCGACCCAGTCCGCGCCCGCCTCCTCCAGCACCAGCCGCACGAACTCGCCCCGGCCGGGAATGCCGGGCCAGTAGTACAGCTCGAACTTCGCGTCGCTCATCGCCGTCACCTCGCGTGATGGGAACAGGCGCGCATCCTGTGCTCGGGGGATGCGCGCTTTGGAAGCCCATCTACGAGGAGGGTTCACTCCCCCACTGTCCTTGAGGTCAGTGCGTTCCGCTGGTGACCTTCAGCCCGATGATGGCGACGATCATCAGGACCAGGAAGAACAGGCGCGAGGGCGTGGCGGGCTCATGGAAGAGCACCATGCCCGCGATCGCCGCGCCGGCCGCGCCGATGCCCACCCAGACCGCGTAGGCCGTGCCGATGGGGAGCTGCTTCACCGCGAGGCCCAGGAGGCCCATGCTCGCGATGATGGCGGCCACCGTGAGCACGCTGGGCAGCGGTCGGGTGAAGCCCTGCGTGTACTTGAGGCCCAGCGTCCAGCAGACCTCGAGAAGGCCCGCGATGATGAGGAGGATCCACGACGGCGACATGACGCACGACTCCCGTTAAGGCGTCGTCTTGTCGTGACCGGGTACGGCGCACCTCGTCCGGGCTCAGAGGCCCCACCCTGGGGACTCCGCACGCGACGCGGAAGCTAACCGGGATGGCAGCCATCCGCCACCCACTTGAGGTGGTGGCTCAGGCTTCTTCGTCCGGCAGCAACGTGCAGAGGAGTTCGTCGTCGGGACCGAGGGGACGCCAGCCCGGTGGGGGTGGATGGGCATCAAGCGCATCGCCTGCTTGATCGGCCCGTGCTTGATGCGATTCAGGAATGTCCGTGGACCAATAGGCGAGCGCCTTGGCCAACAGGAACCGGGCGTGGTCATCCATCACGGCCGGCCAGCCCTTCGGGAGGCTGTGGGCAAGGTGACGCACGAACACGTCGCGAACGAAGCGCGTGACCTGCTTGCTCCGCTCCGCTTCGGCAAGCAGTCCGCGAAGGACCTGGATGCCCGCGACATCGTCCTTCCCAAGTTCCTCCGCGAGGTCCTCGAACGGCACGGCGGGTCGCGAGTCAGCGAACGCGGTGAGCGACTTGAAACCGCGCTCCTGAAGCCGCTCATGAATGCGGACCTTCCAGTTGCCTTCCCAGGAACGACCGTCCGTCATCGCCGGATCCCGCGAACGAAGCTCATGGGACGTCATTGAATTGCGTTCGCGGACCGGACTGAAGGGAATCAGAGGCTGTGGCTCAAGAGCCACGCGTAGACGTCATGGCCCGCTGAACCGTCGTACGTGCGGCCCCACGAGTCGTGCCCCACGCCGGGATAGAGCGTGAGCTGCGCCGCGGGATTCGCCCCGGGCGAGCAGGTGTTGTTCATCCGGCTCACCGGATCGATGGAGCCGTATGGCGACACCGTGCCGTCCGCCTGACCGTGGAAGGCCCAGACCGGCAGGCCCGCCGCCGCCATGGGGCAGAGGTTCAGGCCATTGCCGTTGCCTGCGATGGGCAACACCGCCGCCAGCTTGGCGTAGTGCTGGGCCGCGTACGCCCACGTCTGGATGGCGCCCGCAGAGATCCCCGTCAGGTAGATGCGCTTCGGATCCACCCGGTAGTGCACCTTCGCGAACTCGATGATGGAGTCGATCTCCGGCACCTGGATGAACGCGTTGAACCGCTGCGGCGCGATCAGGATGAACGGGAAGTCGCGCCCGTTGCGGATCAGCCGCGGCGGCGCGTTCAGGTTCATGATCTTCTCCAGCGCCGCGGCGCTGCCGTTACCCACATCCCCGGTCCATGCAGCATCACCACCAGCGGGAACTTCTCCGTGGGCGCGTCGTCGTACCCCAGCGGCAGGTACTCCCAATACCCGTAGTTCATCCCCGGCACCGTCCCGTACGGCCGGGCCAGAATCTCCCCCTGTGCCGCCAGTGCCGCCTGCGCGGAGAACAGCACCCAGCCTACGCACAAGATCAACAGCCGACGCATCGCTGTCATGGAACCTCCTGGAAAGGGAAGCTCCACTCTAACGAGACAAACGAGGCACGAACCTGCTAAGCTAGAAAAACCAGCAATAACGCCAAAGCCGTAAATTTTCAGTGGAGGCTTTTCAATGCAGCCCAAGCATTTCGCCGTCGCCGCTAGCGTGTCGCTGTTCGCGCTGGGGCTGAGCGCGCAGGCGGCGGAGATCTTCCGCAACACCGGAACACTCACCGGCTGGAACTCCATCAACCGGGAGCACAACGGCTCCGTGAACGAGGTCACCAACGTCACCTATGAGGGCCCCACCGCCATCAAGGTCACGCAGATCTACGACCCGAACTACACGGGCCGGTACCACTCGGAGGTGGTGAGGAACAACGTGTACCGCCGGGGCGACACGGGCTTCTATGGCTTCACGTTCCGCCTGCAGCAGGACTGGCAGTTCCAACCCCAGTCCTACAACATCGCGCAGTTCATCGCGGACTTCTCCAACACCGGCTGCGACGACTACATGCCGTCCACCATGGTGTGGCTGTCCGGCAACCAGCTCTACACGCGCGTCAAGCAGGGAACCGTCTGCAACCAGAAGACCGTCACCTTCCCCAGTCTGGCCACCGTGAGCGCGGGGGAATGGCACAAGGTCATCATGCAGGTGAAGTGGGCAAGCGACAGCACCGGCTACATCAAGCTCTGGTTCGACGGCGTGAAGGTCCTGGAGCAGTTCAATCTGGCGACCACCGTGGCTGACGACCGCTACTTCCAGTTCCGCGTCGGCCTCTACGCCAATGGCTGGCACGACAGCGGCTCCATGCAGGGCTCCCAGCCCAACCGCAGCATCTGGTTCGACGAAATCGCCGCCGGCACGACGTTCGCCGACGCCGACCCTTCGCAGTGGTAGTCCCGGTGGGCGCGGCGAGGTCCTCCCCCCGCCGCGCCGCCAACCTCACGGCAGCTGTGACTGGAACGCGCCCCACCGCGTGTGCACCCACTGCCGGATGTATTCCACCTCCTCCACGTGGGTCTTGAAGTCCTGGCGCAGGTGCCAGTCCGGGAAGTTGCCGTACCCTCCGTCGCTCCCCGCCTCCGGCTTCGCGAAGTTGCGGTACTCCGTTGCCCACCGCGCCTCGTCTCGCTGCGCGTTCGGCCCCAGCTCCCGCACGTAGCCGTCAATCATCGCCTGCACCTGGGCCTCGCTCAGCTCGTTCTTCAGGGCCTGGCGGTAGCGCTCGCGCATGGGGCCCGCGATGGTGGGCTCCGCCAGCATCCGCTTGAAGAGCAGGTTGTCCGACGCATAGGTGGGCCGCGCCGTGGCGCTGGTGCGCGTGGTGTCGTAGTTCTGCCCGAAGCTCGCGTCCAGGTCCCACGGGATGAAGCGCCACGGTCCGCCCGCCTTGGGGTCATACGCGTGATAGGCGTTCTTCCCCTGCGAGTCATTGCCCTGGATGAGCGTATTGAAGATCCACCAGTCCTCGTAGTCCCGCGCCTTCAGCTTCGTGCCGAACTCCTGGCGGAAACCGTCCGCGCTGGAGTCCGCCACCCACGCGACGAAGGCGTCCAGCGTGTCGAAGGCGTGGGGCTGGTTCTGCTCGGGCGTGCCCTCGTCCTTTTCGAAGCCGACGTGGAGGTGCTCCTTCGTCTGCCCATTGCGCTTGAGGCGGGAGAAGTTGGCGTCCGCGTCCACGCCCTTGAAGAGGTCCGAGTCGTTGTCGATGCCGTTCCACCCCATCAGCCGCTTGTCCACGTGGTCCGCCGCTGTGTAGAGCCCGCGGTACTTTTTGTTCGCGTACACCACCACGCTGAAGGTGCGGATGCGCACGGCGTCGGGTGACAGCCGGTTCCACAGGTCGAACGCCAGCCGCGAGCGCAGGTATGAGTTGTCATTGAACGGCGTGATCAGCACCAGGCGCTTGCGGTCCTTGAAGCCGTCGCCGAAGACGGGCTCGGAGAACAGGTCGTCCTCCGCGAACTTGAAGGTCAGGCTGCGCTTGGGGAACACGCTGGACGTGGCCCCGCGGTACTTCGCTTCCATCGTGAAGCGGTGGCCCCGGTACACCACCTCCGCGGGCCGGTAGCCTCCGGACGTCAGGCCCACGGCCGGGTCGAAGAACAGGTGCACCACGGGCAGCCCGTACTCCTCCGTGTAGGCCGCGGGGTCGACGATGTCGACCTTGCCCGGCGCGTTGTCATTGTTGGCCACGCCCACCTTGAGCGTGCCCGTCTCGTCGGTGGTGCGCTCCTCCAGCGTGAGCATCCACACCGCGCCCTGGTTGAGCGCGGGCGTCCAACGCAGCGTGGCGGTGGACTCGTCGAACGTGGCGCCCTGAGGCAGGTTCTTCACCCCGAAGCGCAGCCCGGCCTCCTTGAGGCCCGTCGCGCACGTCACCTGCGCGGTGAAGGCCTCGCCCTCCAGCACCCAGCGCGTGTCGCCCGCCGTGGGTGCGCAGGCCTGCGGTGCCGTCCCCGCGTCCGGCATTTCGGTGCCCGCGTCGGACTGCGAACCCGTTCCCGCGTCGGAGGACGGCAGCGTGCCCCCATCCACCGTGCCCGCGTCGGATTGCGGGTGCGTGCCCGCGTCGGAGTCCGTGCCGGAAGGCGTGTCGTTCGTGGGCGATGGGGTGTCACCGCCGCCGCACGCCACCAGAGCGAAGCACGCCAGCCCCGCCAGTCCCCGCGTCCACCATCGCCTTGTTCGCACCGAGCAGCGTCCCCCTTGCGTCACGGGCCTGTGACAGGCCGTGGAGGCAAGGGGTAGTCATCGTTCCGGAGTGCCGACACCCGCGCTCCGGGGCGATGTCGCACGCCCGACAGCGTCAACGTCAGTACGTCACGATCAAGCCAGCGTGCAGGCTGGAGTACGTCTCCTCGGCCGCTCCTCCGTTGTTCCAACCGGTGAGCGTGCCGGGCCCGGAGAAGCTGTCCTTGAAGTGCTCCAGGTGCCAGGCCACCTCGTAGCCGAACGGTCCCCAGATGTCCCCGGACACGCCCAGCTCCGCGCTCCAGCCGAAGCTGGACACGGACGTGCCGTAGTCGCGGACCTCCAGCGCCCGCCGGCCCCCGTCCGCTTCCGGCGAGTGCCCCGGCTTGGGCGACAGCAGGAGCCCGCCCGACGCGTCCAGCCGCACCGAGCTGAACAGCGGCACGGACAGGTCCACCGCCACGGACGGGAACACGCGGTGCGTGCCGGTCAGCGGGTTGTCCGTGGACTGCTCCACGTCGAACGCGCGCGTCTGGATGCCGGCGCGCGCGCCCACGTAGCCCTGCTGCGGCCGCGTCGTGCCAAAGCGGAAGTAGTAGCGATACATCGCCTGCGCGGTGAAGGCCGTGTCCGTGGCGGACACCTCGCGCACCGGCGTCTGGCCGCCGTCCCCGGTGAGCGTCACGTCGGAATTGGAAAAGCCCCGCTGCGCCCCCAGCTTGAACCCCAGCCCGCGCAGCACCGACGGGGTGGCGCGCGCCAGGGGCAGCACCTCCACATCCAGCGCCAGCCCCAGGTACGGATACGACGACCTGAAGTCCGACGTGTCCCCGAGCTGATCCTCCTCCGGCAGCCTGTCGTACGCGCCGCAGCTGTCCACGCCGGGCCGCGCGCAGTAGCGCCGCCACGTCGCCGTCAGGGACAGGTTGAGCCGCACCCAGGTGGGCGCGCCCACCTCCGGCTCCACCTTCGACTGCGCCTTGCCTGACGGTCCGGTGCCCAGCCGCAGCGACAGCCACGCGGGGGACTCCCGGGTGCCATGGAAGGCCGGCGGAGTCAGGACGTCGGAGGCCGCCGCGGCCGGAGCCGACAGGGCTCCGACGAGGGCCAGGGTCCGCGGCAGTCCCGAGAGGACCCTCGCGCTTCGGGTGGTCGTCATGCTCCGGTCAGGTTCACCCAGCGCCGGGGCGAAGTCCAGGCTCGGGGCTCAGGCGTTCATCACGTGACCCACGCTGGCCGTGGAGGGCACCGGCGCGGGCTGCGGGGTGAGCGAAGGCGAGGAATCCTGGGACACCACGGGTGCAGGCTGGGATTCCTGCGCACGACCCAGGAAGTCGCGCCGGTAGATGCGCACCATGGCCATGAAGATGGACGCGATGAGCGGCCCCACCAGCAGGCCCATCATCCCGAACACCGCCAGCCCGCCGAACATGGACAGGAAGACGAGCAGCGGGTGCAGCGCCATGCGCGAACCGCACAGCCTGGGGCGGATGACGTTGTCGATGCTGCCCACCAGGAACGTGCCCCACGCGAGCAGGAACACGCCCTCGCTCACCCGGTTCGCCGCGATGAGGATGACACCAATGGGCCCCCACACGAGCGCGGTGCCACCCACCGGCACCAGCGCCACCAGCACCATGGCCGCGCCCCACACCCCGGCGTGCGGCACGCCCGCGATGAGCAACCCCACGAAGCCCACCGCGCCCTGCACCAACGCGGTGACGGTGTTGCCGTAGATGATGGCGTACGCGACGTCCGTGAACTCGTGGGAGAAGGCGTCGAAGTAGCGGCGCTCCAGCGGAATCAGCCGCGCCACCTCGTTCACCAGACGACGGCCGTCCAGGAAGAAGTAGTACATGGCGACCGTCATCAGGAACATGTTGACGAGGAGCTCCGTGCCGGCGCCCACCACGTCCGCGAGCAGCCCCGCGCCGCCCGACACCGCCGTCATCAACAGGCGCTCCGTCTCCGAGCTCTCCGGATCGAAGTGCACGTAGCGGGCAAGACCCCGGGGCAGGCTGTTGAGGAAATGGTGACGCAGGTCCACCTGATCCAACAGGTCCTGCGCCTGGCCCACGAACTGGAGCACCTCCCGGGCCACCATCCAGCCCACCAGGGCCAGCGGGGCGAGAATCAGCAGGAACACCGCGAGGGTGGACAGTCCGGCCGTCAGGGACTTGCGGCCCTGGAGCCGCCGGTCCAAGGAGTCCTGGATGGGCATGAACAGGACGACCAGGAAGCCGCCCAGCAGCACCGGCATCAGGAACGGCAGCAGGATGCGTGAAAAGAGAATCAGCGCGAGCGCGAACAGCCCCGCGAAAATGAAATTGGACCACCGCTTCGAATCGCCCGCCGTCACCGCCCCACCCCGTCCCCCAGAACGACTGCACACAACGTAGGAATGGTTATTCCCACCAGGAAGTCCGCTCCTCGCTTCACCAAGAGGCCATCCATGACTTCTGGACGTTTCGTTCGCCTGGCAGCCGTCGCCACCGCGGTGGTGTCCAGCACCTTCCTGATGCTCGCTCCCGCTGGCTGCGACGAGAGCCAGAGCGTGGCATGCACCGACAACTGCCCCGCCGTGGAGGGCGCGTATCCGCTGACGTTCCTGGGGGACGCGGGCCTGTCCGCCGAGTGCGTGAACCTGAACGTCCAGCCGCTGGCGGACGGCGAGGTGCTGAACATCCAGCGCACCGGGGGCAACGCGCTCACGGCCTCACTGGCGGGGGTGGCGCTGACGGGTCAGGTGTACGCGACCGGCGACCTGACGCTCATCGGCACGCCGCTGCCCAGCGGCGACGGCGGGGTGAGCGCCACCTACACCCTCACCGCGACCCACACCGGCGGAGCCGAGGACGGCGGCCTGGGCCAGAGCAACCTGACCGGGAACTTCAGCGGCCAGTTCTCGCGCGTCCAGGGGACCAGCGCCCAAAGATGCAACGTGGCGCGCCCCTTCACGGCGACCCGGCAGTGAAGCCAGGGCCGCCGGGAGCGGCGCCAGGGCGGCAGAACTACTTCTTCTTGCCTTCGGCGGCTGCGGTCTTGGCGGCTTCCTTCTGCTTCTTGATCCGCTTCTTCCAGTGCTGACGGATCTTCATCTGCACGCGGCGGTGCTTGCTCTTGCTGTTGGCCATGTGGGTGGCTCCTGGTCTCCGGAATGGAGCAAAGGGGTGCTTACCTATCAGAAGCCTACGGGCTCCCGGAAGAGGAACCCTCGGGGTCCCCCGGGACAGGCGCCGCGTTCGCTTCCGGCGAGGGCCCTGGCGCCCCGTCCGGAGGGGGTTCGTTGGGGGCCGGACGGGTCGGGAAGGGAATGCCCTCCGCGCCGCGGACCTGGGTGGGCAGGGCGCTGCCCAGCGTCACCTCCCCCTCCCGGTCCTCGTCGCTGGGGCGCTCCTTGGAGGCCGGGGCGCTCGTCTGGTGGGGGCGCTTCTTCACCGAGGCGAAGATGGGACGGCAGGCGTCCACGAAGCGGCGGACCTCGTCCAGGGGCAGCGCCGGCGAGTAGTTGTCGTTCACCCCCGTCATGGGCTCCGCCATGCACATGGCGTTGAGGATGGCCTCCTCCGTGGCCTCCATCACGGCCTCGTAGAGGGGGTCCAGACGCTGATCCAGGAGGATCTTCATCTTGTAGACCATCTTCTGGGTGCGCCTGGGGATGATGTTCGCGGTGGAGAAGCCCACCACGATTTCACCCGAGCCGTGCGCCGCGTAGCTGCCCACCCGGCCAATGCCCAGGCCCACGCGCTTGCAGAGGCGGTTGATCTGATGGCTCAGGAGCGGCGCGTCCGTGGCGACCACGGCGATGATGGAGCCGTAGGACTTGCCGCGGTGGGGGGTGTTCTTGAACTTCTCCACCAGCACTTCGCCCACGGGCAGGCCGCCCACGCGCAGGTTGTGCATCTTCCCGAAGTTGGACATGACGAGCACGCCCAGCGTGTAGCCGCCCAGCACCTCCGGCAGCTTGCGCGACGACGTGCCGATGCCGCCCTTGAAGTCGCACGTCACCATGCCGGTGCCGCCGCCGACGTTGCCCTCCTGCACCGGCCCGGACTTCGCGGCGTTGATGGCGGCGAAGACGTGCTCCTGGCGCACGTGGCGGCCGGAGACGTCGTTGAGCCACGAGTCGTCGCACTCGCCCACCACGGGGATGATGACGTCGTGCTCGTCACCGATGCCCGGGTAGCGTTGGACGAGGTAGTTGGCCACGCCGTCGGACACGGCGCCCACGGCCATGGTGTTGGTGAGGAGGATGGGCGTTTCGATAAGGCCCCACTCCATGAGCTGCGTCATGCCGGAGACCTCGCCCGCGCCGTTGAGCACGAACCCGCCTCCACTCATGCGCTCCATGAAGATGTTGCCCAGGTTGGGCAGGATGGCCGTGACGCCCGTGCGCACCGGACCGTAGCCGGGGCGTAACGGCCCCGAGCCTTCGATGATGGTGGTGTGGCCCACCAACACGCCTTCCACGTCGGTGATGGCGTTGTACTTCCCCGGCTTGAAGCGCCCCAGCGGAAGCCCCAGCTCCCGCGCCCGGACCCTCGGCCCATTCTCTTCCGGTATCCGCACCATGGCGCCGACCGTACCCGACAATCTCCTACGGTCAACCCTGCTTTCCCTACCAACTGTCCCGAAGGTTCAGCCGCGTGCGGGTGGCTTCAGCCCCTCGACGAGCAGCCGCGTCTGCACGCGGGCGAGCGCCTCCGCGGCCTCCGCGCCCTGCTGCGACTCACCGAGCTGCTGATCCACGAACAGCGAGGCGAGCCCGTGCACGAGCGACCACGCGGTGAGCGTGAGGGGCCGCGACTCGCCGGGGCGCAGGAGGCCCGCCGCCTGTCCGGCCTCGATGCTGCTCACCAGCAACGTGAAGGCACCCTGCTCTCCTTCCGGCTCCGGGGGTGGTGACATGGGCCGGGTGAAGTGCGGGCCGAACATCACCCGGAAGTGCGGAGGGTGGCGCATGGCGAACAGCACGTAGGCCTCGCCCGCCGCGTACAGCCGCTCCAGGGGTCCGGTGTGCGGGGCCATGCGCTCGCGCATCTCGCGCGCCATGGCGCGGAAGCCCTCGTGCGCCACCGCCTCCAGCAGCGCCTCCTTGTCCGCGAAGTGCCGGTACGGCGCCGCGTGGGTGACGCCCGCCCGCCGGGCCACCTCCCGCAGGGACAGCGCGCCGAAGCCCTCCTCGGCGATGAGCACCACCGCCGCGTCCACCAGCGCCTGGCGCAGGTCTCCATGGTGGTAGCGGCCCTTGTCCTCGGGTGCCTCCGCCGCCTGCTTCCGCTTGCCCCGCGTCGCCACCGTCCGTGCCTCCTCATGCGCCCACTGTCGCCTGCGTGACTTGACCATCCGCCGCGCGAAGTTGCCAGCGTCAACATCCATGTTGACACCGACAACATACAATGTTTACGGTGTCTACAAGATGGGCGGCGCGGGGTTCTCTCGCGCCCTACGTTGCACTGGAAAGGGAGCCGTCATGACGACCGCGATGAAGCAGACGATGTCCTCCTCCGCGCCGGGCTGGCTGCGGGCGTTCCGCACGCTCCCCCGCCAGCACGGCTTCGAGCCGCTGCGGGTGGAGGGCCAGGTGCCGGAGGGGCTGCGGGGTTCGCTGTACCGGGTGGGGCCGTGGACGTTCGACGTGCATGGCCGGGCGTACCAGCACTGGTTCGACGGGGACGGCGGGATGCTGGGCGTGCGCTTCGGCGCGGACGGGGTGACGGGCGCGTCGCGGCTGCTGGACACGCCCACGATGGTCGCGGAGCGCGAGGCGCACTCGCAGCGCTACGGCGCGTACGGCACGCCCACGCCGCTGCTGCACAAGCTTCGCAACGTGCGAAAGAACTCCGCGAACACGTCCGTGATGGCGTGGAACGGCAAGCTGTACGCGCTCTTCGAGGGCAGCATCCCGGTGGAGGTGTCCCAGGACGACCTGTCCACGCTGGGTGAGACGGACTTCGACGGCACGGTGGTGGAGACGTTCTCCGCGCACCCGCACCGCGTTCCGTCGCGCAAGGCGTCCTACAACTTCGGCATCCGCTACGGCCGCGAGACGCTGGCGGACCTCTACGCGCTGCCGGATGGCGGCAAGGCGCAGCGGCTGGGCGCGGTGAAGCTGCCGGGCGCGACCATGGTGCACGACTTCATCGCCACGGACCGCTACCTCCTCTTCTTCCTGTCACCGCTGCGCCTGAACCTCTTCCGCATGCTGCTGCGGATGGGCACGTACTCGGAGAACCTGCGGTGGAAGCCGGAGGCGGGCACGGAGGTGCTGGTGGTGCCCATCGATGACGTGGCGCACCCGGTGCGCATCACCACGGATGCCTTCTACCTGTGGCACTTCGGCAACGCGTACGAGCAGGGCGACACGCTGGTGGTGGACTACGTGCGCTATCCCGACTTCACGACGAACCAGTGGCTGGGCGAGCTGGTGCACGGCGCCACGTCCCTGGACGCGAAGGGCATGCTGCACCGGGCGGTGGTGGACCTGAAGGCACGCACCTTCCGCACGGAGCAGCGGCTGGACGTGAGCTGCGAATTCCCCCGCGTGGCCCCCGGCGTCGTGAACCGCGAGAACCAGACGGTCTACGTGGGCACGCACCGCAGCGACGAGGCCCGGCGCGGCCTCTTCGACGGCGTGGCGCGCGTGGACGTGGCCACGGGCCGCATGACGACGGCGTCCCTGGGCGAGGGCACCTACCCCTCCGAGCCCATCTTCGTCTCCCGCCCCGGCGGAAGCGCCGAGGACGACGGCTGGGTGCTCACGCAGGTGTTCGACGCGAAGTCGGACACGTCCCACATCGCCGTGCTGGACGCGCGCCACCTGGAGGACGGCCCCGTGGCGCGCTGCCACTTCGACCACGCCCTGCCCCCGACGTTCCACGGCGGCTTCGCGCCCGCGAAATGACACTGACTCCTGCTTTCTCCGCTTTCAATACCATTTCAGCTTAAATGGTTGAAGACGGAGAAACGGAGGCAGGTCATGAGAAGGCTGTTGGCGGTGGCAGGACTGGTAGTGGTCGCGCTCACCGGGTGTCAGCCCGAGGCGCAGACGGATCCGAACCTGGCGGAGCAGGCCCAGGGCGCGACGAACGTGCCCGGGCTCTACGCCGTCTTCAACCAGCCGGACAACACGGGCACGCGGGACTACCGCATCAAGGACGAGGTTGCCCGGCTCATCCAGAACAGCCCCAAGGGCTCATACATCCGCATCGCCATGTTCCTGTGGACGACGGACCACCTGAACGCGGACATCAAGGCGGCGCTGTGCCGGGGCGTCATCGTGCGGCTGGTGGTGGACGAGCAGAACGGCGGCGCCGCTTCGGAGTTCTCCGCGGGCGGCGTCATCCATGACCTGAGCAGCTACGTGCCCCCGGCGGCGACGTGCCCGGACGGCTTGAGGCTGGAGCTCACGCGGTGCAACGGCACGGGCGCGGGCAGTGCGTGCATCGCGGGCTTCGACCGCGAGGGCACCATCATGCACGACAAGATCTTCACCTTCTCCACCACCACGGATCCGCAGGGCAACCGCATCCAGCGCGTCGTGGTGCAGGGCTCCTGGAACAACACCTACTCCCAGAACAACTACTGGAACGACATGGTCGTCAGCTACGAGGACTGGGACTGGTACGACTACTGGGTCGGCTACCACAACGACCTGCGCGGCGGCTCGAAGACGACGGACTACTACAACCCCACCACGGGCCAGGGTTACTACAGCTCCCCCAACGCGCCGTGGACCGCCTACTTCTTCCCGCGCACGGGCAACGACAACGAGCTGTCCAGCGACACCGTGACGAACAACTTCACGGACTACATCAAGACGTACGTGTCGGGCTGCACGCTGGACGTGAACCAGAACCACTTCAACGACAGTCGCGTCATCGTGGCCACGGAGCTGGTGCGCATTGGCAAGCTGGGCTGCCGGGTGCGCGTGCTCTACACGGACATGGACGCGGGCATCAAAACGAAGCTCACCGGCGCGAAGAACATCACCCTGCGCCAGCTCTACGACGTCTCCGCCAACAACGTGAAGACGAGCGACGGCACGCCGCGCGAGGTGCTCACGCACAGCAAGCACTTCGTCTACTCGGGGAACTTCAACGGGACGGTGCGCAAGATGGTGCTGACGGGCTCGCACAACCTGTCCAAGAACTCGCTGCGCTACAACGACGAGAACCTGGTGAAGTTCTACTCGGACGCGCTGTGGCAGGCGTACCACGACAACTTCGAGAAGGGCTGGGCCCAGTCCCTCAACGACGGCTGAAATGAAACGGGGACGGCGCCTTTCGGGCACCGTCCCCTTCCCTGCCCGCGCTTCAGCGGACGCTCAGGACTTGAGCTCCGGGCGCGGAGGAGGCGTCGGCTCCTGCGGTGAGGCCGTCGCGGCGGCAGTGGCGTTGGCCCGCGCGTTCTGCTCCTCGATCCGCTGCACGACCTTGTTGAGCGGCGGCGCGTGGGTACCAGCCGGGTTCTCCGTCTGGGCCCGGCGCGCCTCGCGCTCCTTGTAGCGGCGGATGGCGGGGGCCATGATCTCGCCAATCAGCGTCCGGTAGTCCATGCCGGCGCCCGCCGCGATGAGCACCAGGTCGCTCCAGCCGGGAGTGAGGCCGGGCAGCGGGTTGCACTCGATGAAGTAGATGCGCCCCTTGTCATCCATGCGGAAGTCGATGCGCGCCACGTCGCGGCACCCCAACGCCATGAACGAGTTGCGCGCCGCCGTGCGCAGCTTCTCCAGCAGCGCCGGTTCGAGCTTCGCGGGCGCGTCGTAGCGGATGCGGTCCGTCCAATCCAGCTTGTGCTGGAAGCTGTAGACCGGGTTCTTCTCCGCCTTGTCCAGGAAGACGATCTCCATGGGCGGCAGCACGCGCGGACGCCGCTCGCCCAGCAGGCCCACCGTGAACTCGCGGCCGCCGATGTACTCTTCAATCAGCGCGGGCTGCTGGTACTTGCCGGCGATCTCCTTCACCACGTCGCGCAGCTCCGTCTCGGAGTAGCAGACGCTCTTGGTGACGACGCCCTTGGAGCTGCCCTCCGCCACCGGCTTCACGATGAGCGGGAAGGAGGTGAACTCCTTGTTGAGGCGCTCCTTGCCCGTGACCATCAGCTGGAAGTTGGGCGTGAGGATGCCCGCCTGACGGACGATCTTCTTCGCCAGCGCCTTGTCCAACGCGAGCGACAGCGTGGCCGGATCAGAGCCCGTGTACGGGATGTCCAGCAGCTCCAGCATCGCTGGCACCTGGCTCTCGCGGTTGCGGCCCTTGAAGCCCTCCGCGATGTTGAAGACGACGTCCAGCGGCGTGCTGGAGAGCACCGTCGGCAGCTCCGCCGTGGCCTCCAGGTCGATGACCTCGTGGCCCCAGGAGGCGATGGCCTCGCGGATGGCCTGGAGGGTGTTGGGCGAGTCGTACTCGGCCTCGCTGTCCTCCTGCACCGTCTCCGCCGTGGCGCTGGGCTTCACGCGCTTCACGTTGAAGCTGAAGCCCACGCGCAGCGGACCGGACTTGCGCGCGGGCCGGCCCTGGCGGCTCTTGGAGTCGCGGATCTTGTGGCGCTTGCCCGCGCTCTGGATGATGGAGTTGATGACCCCGTCCAGGTGCAGCCCTTCCAGCTCCGCCGCGGCGTAGATGCCCGCGCCCGGCTCCAGGCTGGGCAGCGCGTTGATCTCCAGGAAGTACGGCACGCCCGCGTCGGACACGCGGAAGTCCAGCCGGCCCAGGTCGCGGCAGTCCAGCACCTGGAGGATCTTCTGCGCCATCTTGCGGACGTCCTCGGACATCTTCGCCGGGATGTTCGCGGGGGCGCGCACGGAGACGGCCTTTTCCCGGCGCGTCTTCAGCTCGTAGTCGTAGATGGCGTACTTGCGGCCCTGGGACGCCTCCGGGTCGATGACGTACTCCACCGGCGCGAGCACGCCGTCGAAGTCGTTGTCCACCGCGGCCAGGAACGGCACCGTGAGGTCGCGCCCGCTGATGTACTCCTCCACCAGCACGCCCGCCGGGTACTTCTCCAGCGCCTTCGCCACCTTCTCCCGCACCTGCTCCAGCGTCTCCGCGACGGAGTCCTGGGTGATGCCCTTGGAGGAGCCCTCGAAGTTGGGCTTCACGATGACGGGGAAGCGCAGGTTCTCCGCCTGCAGCTCGCTGAGCTTCTCCACGTACTGCCAGCCCGGCGTGCGGATGCCGTGCTTGGAGAGGATGAGCTTGGTGAGCTGCTTGTCCAACGTGAGCGCCAGCGCGTACGCGTCCGAGCCCGTGTACGCGAAGCCCAGCTCGTCGAAGAGCGCCGGGTAGAACGCCTCACGGAAGCGGCCGCGGCGGCCTTCCGCCGTGTTGAAGATGAGGTCCGGGCTGTACGCCTCCAGGCGGGCGACGGTGCGCGACGCGGGGCCGCTCACCTCGAAGCGCTCCAGGCGATGGCCCAGCCGCTCGATGGCTCCCGCCAGCGTGTTCACCGTCTCCTGCGTGTCGAACTCCGCCTCTTCTTCCGAGTCCGAAAGCCGCAGGTTGTAGGTCAGCGCGATGCGCATGGCTTACCCCGTCTCCCTTTCCTGAATGCCTTGCCGCGGCGCACTTTCGCCGCTGACATCAAACGACCCGGGGCGCGCGTGGCGGCCACCGGCGTGCGGGCTGCAACCGTCGCGCCCGCGACAACCTTCCCGTCCACCACCTGCGTCTGCGCCCAGGTGTCTCCCAGCCGCAGGCCCAGCGGGTCGCGCAGCACGCGCCACGCCTCCACTCCGCCCATCACGACGAAGCCCGCCAGGGCGGCCACCACGCCATGCGGCGCGGGCATCATCCCCAGCAGCACCACCAGCGCGAGCGGCGCGTTGCGAAGCGTGCTGTCACGGTGCCGCGCGGCCGAGCGCGTGGGCAGGTGCATCACCTTCACGCCGAAGATGCGCTTGCCCACGCTCTGCCCCTGGAGCATCCCGTCCGCGAGCAGCAGGAACAGCAGCGCCACCACCGCGCCCGCCGCCCCGCACACCACGTACAGGCCCCAGGCCACCGCGCAGTCCACCACGCGCGCGCCCAGCCGCAGCAGCAGCGACGCCTTCGGGTACGGTGAGTCCGGCCCAGCGTCCTCCTGCACCAGCCGCAGCACGCGGCCCGCGCTCCGGCCTTCCGCCATGAGACTGCGATCGGGGGCGGTGCTCACTCCTCGGGCTCCAGCGTGAGACCCTCTTCGGTGGGCTCCGGCTCGTCCAGCCCCGCCAGCCTCGCCAGCCGCTCGTGCGCGGACAGCGGGTGGACGAAGGGCACCACCGTCTGCGCGTGCTCTCCGGCGTGCTCCGCCGCCAGCCGCGCCGTGGGGCTTCCGCCTTCCGACATGCGCAACAGCTTCTGCCGCGCGTCGTCCTCGTCGTGCCGCGCGGCCTCGCCCTCGCGGGTGAAGAAGATGAAGGCCATGGCCGGGCGCTTGGAGGACTCGCGCATCGCGAACTGCACGCCGTCCAGGTTCCAGCCCTTGGCGGTCCACTCGTTCAAGGTGCGCTCCAGCGCTCCCTCGTCCACCGTGGACAGCTCCACCACTTTGTACTGCAACGGCCCGGGTTCACGGACCACCGGAGCGCGACCCTTCCCGGGGCGCTGGCTCGACGGGGTGCGCGGCGCAGGGCCCTTACGGACCTTGGACGTCGCGCCACGTCTGGGCGGAGGCTTCTCGGTTCTGCGTCCCGGCCGCTTCTTCTGGGTGGGCATCGTTGTGGGGGCCATTTGGGCGCAAGCGGCGGAAGCGATCAAGCCTTCCGCCGAACACGGGCGCCCGGGTGTCGCCTACAGGAGCTTGGCCGCTTCCAGGGCGTGGTAGGTGATGACCAGGTCGGCGCCCGCGCGCTTGATGGATGTGAGGACCTCCAACATCACGCGCTCGTAGTCCACCCAGCCGTTCTGCCCGGCGGCCTTGAGCATCGCGTACTCGCCAGAGACGTTGTACGCGGCGAGCGGCAGGTCGAAGTTCTCGCGCAGCGCGCGGATGACGTCCAGGTACGACAGCGCCGGCTTCACCATGATGAAGTCCGCGCCCTCCTCCACGTCCAGCGCCGTCTCGCGGATGGCCTCGCGCACGTTGCCAGGGTCCATCTGGTAGCCGCGGCGGTCGCCGAACTGCGGCGTGCTCTGCGCGGCCTCACGGAAGGGACCGTAGAAGCCGGAGGCGTACTTCGCCGAGTACGCCATGATGGGCGTGTCCTGGTGCCTCACCTCATCCAGCGCCTTGCGGATGGCGCCGATGCGGCCGTCCATCATGTCCGAGGGAGCGATGATGTCCGCGCCCGCCTGCGCGCAGGTGACGGCCATCTGGGCCAGCAAGGGCAGCGTGGCGTCATTGGCCACGTGGTTGCCGTCCAGCACGCCGCAGTGGCCGTGGTCGGTGTACTCGCACAGGCACACGTCCGCGATGACTTGCAGGTCCGGCTCCGCGGCCTTGATCTCCCGGATGGCGCGCTGGACGATTCCGTCCGTCGCGTACGCCTGGGTGCCGCGCGCGTCCTTGTGGTCCGGGATGCCGAAGAGGATGACGGAGGGCACGCCCAGCGACTTCGCGAGCTTCGCCTCCTTCACCGCGTGCTCCAGCGAGAAGTTGAAGACGCCCGGCATGGAGGAGATGGGACGGCGAACGTCCCGGCCTTCCACGACGAACAGCGGATAGATGAAGTCCGTGGGCGAGAGACGCGTCTCTCTCACCATGTCACGGAGGGCCGCCGAGCGGCGCAGCCGGCGGGGACGGTGGACGGGGTGGGCCATGGGTCGCCGGTATAAACCGCCGGGCCCCGCGCTTCACCCCTTCCGCGTCCTGAATCCGCCTGCTCAGCCGGCGACGGGGCGCCAGGTCAGCTGCTGGCGGCGGGAATCGCGCGCCATGCGGTCGGCCCGCCGCCCGGCCAGGTCCGCCTCGTACAGCGCCCGGGCGTAGCGCACCCGCGCCGCCTCGGTCCCGGTGTTCAGCTCCCGCTCGGCGGCCTCCAACTCACGGCGCGCGTCCTGAAGCTGCTGCTCGGTCCCGTTTGCCCACGTCATGCCCATGTCTCCTGTTTGGTGTGTCCGCGAGGGTTGGCGTTTCGTCCCGCGGGTCGATGACTGGCATTGCAGGGTCTGGACCAGGGACACCGTTGGAACTCCCAGGAGTGCAACGCCCGGGAAAGACGAGGTGTCGCGTCGCGCCACGCGCGCTCAGGGTGCGCAAGGCCTTTCCCATCGGCGCGAACGCGGGAACGCGGAGGGGCAGCCCGCATGCAGGGCCGCCCGTCCCTCCCCCGAGGGCACTGGTTTCCATGCGGGTGCAATCATCCGCCCAGCGGGTCGTCTACAGTCGTAACCGTGACGACTCCTCCTCCCGCCCTTGAAGTGCAGGGCCTGCGAAAAACGTATCGCCGAGCGTTCGGACGCGGCGGCCATGAAGCCCTCCGGGGCATGGACCTCCACGTCCCGGCGGGCAGCGCCTTCGGGCTGATTGGCCCCAACGGCGCAGGCAAGACGACCTTCATCAAGAGCGTGCTCGGCATCGTCCGGCCCACCGCGGGCACGGTGCGCGTGCTGGGCGGGTCGCCGGAGGATCCCGCCATCCGCGCGCGCATCGGCTACCTGCCGGAGCGGCTGCACCTGCCCGGCACGTGGAAGTCGCCCGCGTTCCTGGCCACCGTGGCGCGGCTCAAGGGGCTCAAGGTCGACGCAGCCGCGCACGCGCGACTGCTGGAGCGCGTGGGGCTTTCAGACGCGGTGGACCGGCGCATCGGCGGCTACTCCAAGGGCATGCGGCAGCGGCTGGGACTGGCGGCGGCGCTGTTGGGAGACCCGGCGCTGCTCGTGCTGGACGAGCCCACGGACGGAATCGATCCCATGGGCCGGCTGGAGGTGCGCCGCATCCTTCAGGAGGAGGTCCGGAAGGGCGTGACGCTGTTCCTCAACTCGCACCTGCTGGCGGAGACGGAACGCGTGTGCGACCGCGTGGCCATCCTCGCGGACGGGCGCGTGCTGCGCGAAGGCAGGCTGGAGGAGTTGGCGAAGGCGGGGGCCCGCTGGCGCGTGCGCTTCGCGCCCGGCGCGGACACCCAGTCGCTGACGGCGGAGGGCTTCATGCCGGCCGGGAGCGGCCGCGAGGAAGGCGTGTACACGGTGGAAGCGGCGGACGTGGCGGTGCTCAACGCGGCGCTGGACCGGGCGCGGGCCTCGGGCGCGCTGCTGATGGAGCTCAAGCGCGAGGGCGCGGACCTGGAGGCGGTGCTCCTGGGCGCCGTGGGCGGGCCGGGGGTGGCGGCGTGAAGAGCCCTGTCTTCGTCATCGCCGGCTACGTGCTGCGCGAGGCGGCGTCTCGCAAGTTCATCATGGCCTTCATGGTGGGGCTCACGCTGGTGCTGGCCACCGTGGCGCTCAGCCTCAAGCTGGAGGTCGTGGACGGAGCGCTCGCGGCGACGCGCCTGTTCGGCGAGGTGATGCGCTCCAACATCATGTCCGTGGACGTGGCGCTGCGGCCCATCTACCGCGCGGCGGCATACCTGGTGTTCTACGGCGGCATCCTCTTCGGCATCGTCGCGTGCTCGGACTTCGCGCCGGGGCTCCTGTCTCCCGGCCGCATCGAGCACCTGCTCTCCCTGCCCCTGCAGCGCTGGCACCTGCTGGCCGGCACGTTCCTGGGGGTGATGACGCTGGCCCTGGGCGGCACGGTGTACGCCGCGGGCGGGCTGACGCTCATCTTCGGAGTGAAGACGGGGTACTGGACGGTGGGGCCGCTCATCGCCGGGGGCCTGGCGTGCGTGGGGTTCGCGGCGGTGTACGCGGTGATGCTCACCACGGCGACGCTGGTGCGCAGCGCGGCGCTGTGCTCGGCGGCGGGCTTCGTGCTGCTGGTGGGCGGCATCCTCGCGGGCTTCCGCACGGACGTGTCGCGCTACCTGGAGTCGGGCTTCGGCCGCACGGCGTTCGACGCGGTGACGCTGGTGCTGCCCCGGCTGTCCGCGCTGGCGTCGCGCGCGGCGGACCTGGCCAGCTCCACGCCGATGGAGAAGGGTTCGCTGGGCATGCTGCTGGGCGGCGTGCTGGTGTTCGGATTGGGGGCCCTCTCCGTGGGCTTCTGGCACTTCGAAGGAAAGGACTGCTGAACCATGGACTCGCGCGGGCGCAGGAGGGTGTGGCTGGTGGGGGCGCTGCTGTTGTTCGCCGGAGGCGCGGTCCTGATGTTCACGGGCCAGGGCGACAAGCCGGCAGCGGAAGCTCCGGACGTGGAGTTCCCAAGGCGCATGCGGGGCACGGACCTGGAGCGCGCGGAGAAGCGGCGCACCTGGGTGATGCCCGCGGTGGTGGACGCGGGCGTGGCCGCTCCGGCGAAGCCGAGGGATCCGCTGCTCGCGGCGCTGCCCCGCGGCCCGGGCCGCACGGCGGTGGTCATCGAGGCGAACGCGCTCCGCTACTCGCCCGTGGGCGAGCTGCTCATGGACTGCCTCCTGCGAGACGGCGGCAAGAACCTGGAGCAGTTCAAGGCGCTGAGCGGCGTGGATCCGCTCCAGGACCTGGACCGGCTGGTCGTCACCGACGAGGGCGTCATCCTCTCCGGCGACTTCAGCAAGGCGAAGTACCAGGAGCTCCTGGGCGAGCGCGTGGCGTCCGACCACGGCCCGGGCGCGCGCGTGTACGAGCCGGGGGACACGACCTTCGCCCTGCCGGACGGCGGCACGCAGCGCGGGCGCATGGACAGCGCGGTGGGCACCTGGAACAACCAGATGCTGGTGTTCGGCAAGTCGCCGGACTCCGTGAAGACGGTGTTGGATCGCATGGATGGGCGCGGCCAGGAGGAAGGCGCGCCGCTCCTGGATGAGAACAGCACCTACGGCGAGATGTACGGCGTGCTGGCGGTGGAGACCCTGGCGAAGCTGCTGGGGCCGGGCCAGGAGGAGCTGGCGCGGCGGCTGACGGACGTGGCCCAGAACGTGGAGCTGCACCTGGACACCAGCGGCGACGTGGCCATGGTGGCCAACGTGACGGGCCTGGACGCGGAGAAGATGACGGACCTGGGCAAGTCCCTGGGCGGCGCGCTGTCCATGGCGCGCATGAAGGCGCAGGCGGACGGCAAGGACGACCTGGCGCAGCTCCTGGACTTCGCGAAGGTCCGGCCGGACGGCTCGTCCTTCAAGCTGGAGCTGGCCGTGCCCCTGGCCACCCTCCAGGAGCAGCTCGCCTGGTGCCGCCAGGAGCGCCAGGCCGCCGAGCGCGCGAAACCGGCGCCGTAGGGGCAGGCAGGCCCCGCTTCACTGTTTTCAGCCGGACAACTCGTACGAGATACTAGGACCCGGCAGGGAGCCGCGACCCGCCATGAAAAGGACGGGCGCCGGCTCCCCGAGGGTTCGATGAACGCACGCGTCTGGAGGGTGGCTCCCCTCCTCTTCGGTTCGGGGCTTTGCGCACTCGTCTATCAGACGGTGTGGGTGCGGGAGTTCCGCCTCATCTTCGGGGCCTCGACCGCCGCTTCGGCCGCGGTGCTCGCCATCTTCATGGCGGGGTTGGGTCTGGGCAGCGCGCTCCTGGGCGCTCGGGCGGACCGGCAGGCGCGGCCGCTGGGCTTCTACGCGAACCTGGAGCTGCTCATCGCCGCGAGCGCCGCGCTGAGCCCCTTCCTCGTGGAGGCGGTGCGCGCCATCTACGTCGCCCTGGGCGGCACGCCGGTGATGGGCCTGGGCCTGGGTACCGTCGTGCGGCTGGTGCTGTCGCTGCTGGTGCTCGCGGTGCCCACGGTGCTCATGGGCGGCACGCTCCCGGCCGCCGCGCGCGCGGTGCTCTCCGACGCGGATCCGCATCGCCGCGACCTCGCCCTGCTCTATGGCATCAACACGCTGGGCGCCGTGACGGGCGCGGTGGCGTCCACGTTCCTGCTGCTGGAGGTGCTGGGCAACCGCTCCACGCTCTGGTGCGCCTGCCTGCTCAACGCGCTCGTGGCCATCACCGCGCGCTCCGTGAGCCGTTCGATGGAATCCGACGCTCCGGCCACGCCCGTGCCCGCCGAGGCGGCGCCCGCCACCGGGCCCGTGGCCAACGCGAGCGCGCTGCCCCCCCAGGGCTTCGTGCTCGTGGCCGCGGCCGTGGTGGGCTTCGCGTTCCTGCTGATGGAGCTGGTCTGGTACCGGATGCTGGGACCGCTCCTGGGCGGTACGACCTTCACCTTCGGGCTCATCCTCGCCCTGGCGCTGCTGGGCATCGGGTTGGGCGGCACCGCCTACACCGTCTTCTTCCGCCACCGCCCGGCCACGCTCCAGGGCTTCGCGCTCACGTGCGCCGCGGAGGCCGTGCTGATGGCGCTGCCGTTCGCGCTGGGGGACCGGCTGGCCATCCTCGCCGCGCTGCTGCGCCCCCTGGGCGGCATGGGCCTGGCGGGAATGGCGCTGGGCTGGACGTTCATCACCTCCATCGTGGTGTTGCCCGCCGCGTTCGTGTCCGGCGTGCAGTTCCCGCTGCTGCTCGCCCTCATCGGGCGGGGCAAGCAGGACGCGGGCCGGCAGGTGGGCCAGGTGTACGCGTGGAACACGGGCGGCTCCATCGTGGGCTCGCTCGCGGGCGGCTTCGGAGTGATTCCGCTGCTCACCGCGCCGGTGACCTGGCAGGCCGTGTCCGGACTCCTCGCCGCGCTGGGCCTGGGCGCCGCCCTCCTCTCCTTCCAGCGGGAGCGCCAACGCAGCGCCCTGGTGGCGCCGGTGCTGGCCACCGCGCTCGCCGTGCTGCTGCTCACCGCGCAGGGGCCCACCGCCGCGTGGCGCCACTCCGGCGTGGGCGCGGGCCGGACGGGGTTGGAGAACGCCAACAACCAGCGGATCGACGGGTTCCTGCGCACCAGCCGGGCTGCCATCGCCTGGGAACACGAGGGCGTGGAGAGCAGCGTCGCGCTGGGGGATGACGACGCCCTGCACTTCATCGTCAACGGCAAGGTGGACGGCAACGCCATTGGCGACGCGACCACCCAGGTCATGGCGGGCCTCGTCGGCGCGATCCTGCACCCGGCGCCGCGCACGTCGCTCGTCATCGGGCTGGGCACGGGCAGCACCGCGGGCTGGCTGGGCCGGGTCCCGGAGATGGAGCGCGTGGACGTGGTCGAAATCGAGCCCGCCATCCTGGAGGTCGCGCGCCGCAGCCACTCGGTGAACGCGGACGTGATGAACAACCCGAAGGTGCACACCGTCTTCGGCGACGCACGCGAGGTGCTGCTCACCACCCGCCAGCGCTACGACATCATCTTCTCCGAGCCCTCCAACCCGTACCGCGCCGGCATCTCCAGCCTCTTCACGCGCGAGTTCTACCAGGCGGCGAAGCAGCGGCTGTCCGAGGGAGGCCTGTTCCTGCAGTGGCTCCAGGCCTACGAAGTGGATTCCCTCACCGTCCAGAGCGCCTACGCCACGCTCGTCTCTGAGTTCGCGGAGGTGGACACCTGGCAGACGCAGTCCGGAGACCTGCTGCTCATCGCCTCCACGAAGCCGCGGTCACTCGAGCTGCAAGCGCTGCGCGCCCGCATTGCAAAGGAGCCCTTCCGCACCGCGCTGTCCGCCGTGTGGCGGACGGACGAACTGGAGGGCGTGCTCGCGCACTTCATCGCGAACGCAGGGCTGGCGAAGCTGGCGGCGGAGCGCGGCGCGAACATGATCAACACGGACGATCTGTCCTCCATGGAGTTCGCCTTCGCGCGCGGCCTGGGCCAATCCATCTCCTTCTCCACCGCGGACATGGGCCGCCTGTCGCGGCGGCTCGGGGTGGACCGGCTGGCGTTCACGGGGGGAAGCCCGGACTGGGGGCGCGTGGAAGAGCTGCGGTTGTGGCTGGGGACCACGCTCCCTGGGCAGGTGTCCGAACAGGCCCGTCCCTACAAGGCCTTCGTCGACGCCGCGCTGGCGGGCCAGGACGCCGTGGCGCTGAGGCACTGGACGCGCATGAAGCGGGAGCCCCGCGGCCCCCTGGAGCAGTACCTGGTGGCACGCGCGCTGGTGATGACCCGCAACCCCAAGGCGCTCGAGGCCGTGCAGGCCTTGAGGACGATCCTCCCCGTCGAAGCGGACTTCCTGGAGGCCCTGCACCTGGAGTCCCAGAAGCAGGATGCTCCCGCCACGGCGTTGCTCGAGCGCGCGTTCACGGCCCTGCGAGAGGATCCATGGCCGACGCGGGAGCTGACGCGCACGGCGCTGGGCGCCGCGGTCCGGGTGGGCCAGCGCTCTCCGGAGTTGGCCCGGCGGCTCTACGTGACGCTCGAGCAGCCCTTCGCGGCCAGCGCGGCCACGGAGCGGCGGAAGCTGGTCCGCGCGAGGCTCGCGGTCGCGGCGGGAGGCATGGCGATGTGCGTGGAGGGGCTCTCGCCCCTGGAGCCGCATTTCCCATGGAACCGCGAGCTGTTGATGGAGCGCGCCGCGTGCTACGCCCAGCATGGCGACGCCCGGGCGGAAACGGCGCGGGAGGACCTGGAGCGCTTCCTGGCCCAGGCGCCCCCTCCCTTCCTGGAGGACGCCCTCCCGGAAGAGCCCCCAAGGAATGAGGCGCCGAAACAAGAGGCGCCGCAGGCCACGGACGTCCCGGAGGGACAGTAGGTCCGCTCCGCGGTGCTCAGGGCGCCGGGCGCGGGCTCTTCGCCTTCGCCTGGGGCCGCCCGGGCCGCCAGCCCAGGACAACGCGCGCGTACGGAGCGGGCCCCATGTCCAGCCCGCGGACGTTCAGGCTTTCGCGCTGGCGGTCCAGCAGCGCGTAGTCGTTGATCAGCGACAGGCCCACCGACGAGCTCAGCCACAGGTCGCGGCCCAGGTGGACGTTCACGGTGGGGCCCACGCGGACCTGCGTCTCGCGCAGGTAGCTGGCGTTCAGCGCCTGGAGCTCCGGGTCGAAGCGGGTGCGGAGCACCTGCATGTCCAGCGCGCCCACCAGCCCCAGCTCCACCGTGTCGCCCAGCTTGCGCAGCAGCGTGAGCCGGGGCAGGCCCACCTCCAGGACGTACGGGCCCCGGTTGTAGGTCAGGCTCAGCATGGGCACCACCGGCAGCTTGTCGAACGGCCACAGCGCGACCACTCCGAACGTCACCCCGAGACCCGGTGTGTCCTCGAACTGGTAGTTGGCCATCGCGAACGCCACCCACGACGTGTCCAGCGCCATGTCGAAGGAGGACTGGAAGTCCGTGCGGGTGCTGGCCATCACGCCCGTGACGAGCAGCCAGCGCGGCACCAGGGGCCGGACGACCGTGAGCCCCAACTGGATGCGGTGGAACTGCCGATCCACCGCGTCATCGCGCACGGCGGGCACGTCCACGCCCATCCACCGCGTCTCGTAGCCCACCGACGGCAGCAGGTACGTGCGCCCCAGGACGAGTGGCGGCAGCGGCACGCGCAGCTCCAGGGTCCGCCGCTCCTTGATGCGGGCGCCTCCCGCTTCCAGCGAGCCGCCGCCGGAGAGGCCGTAGCTCAGATAGAGCCGGTCCGCCTGCGTCTGCGCCAGCACGCGGGTGCCCATGAGCAGCAGCAGCGCCACGCCCCAGCCGCTCAAGCCCGCGGCCATCCGGGCCCGGAGTCGCCATCGCACGGCGCGGCGGAAGTCCACGCGCATCACACCCTGCCTTCGCAAAGACGGAGCGGCCGGACCCCGCCCCGAGGCCGGGGAGTCTACCCTGCCCCGCCGCACCCGGGGTGAAGCGAAAGGCGTGTGGGTGTGTCAGCCCACCTTGGCGTTCACCTCGTCCGTGAAGGCCGCGTCCTCGTCCGCGTGGACGACGAGCGGTGGCAGCACGGTGAGGTCCGACCGGCCGCCCTTCATCGCGTGGAGTAGCACCAGCTTCGCGGGCCAGTCCTGCGCGGTGCCGGTCAGCGCACGCACACAGGGAGCCGTCAGGCTTCGGGATCCATGAAGAGCAACCCCGCGGGCACGCGCGGCTCCACGCGCAGGGTGCGCGGAGGCAACGTGGCCTGGGCCTCCATCACCGCCCGCACCTCCCACACCGGCGGAGGGTTGAGCGCGAAGCCCGCCTGGAACGTGCCGGCCTCCACGCCCGCCACCAGCGCGCCCAGGCCGTGCACCGGGAACACCTGCGGATGTCCGGACGCCTCCGGCTCCTGGATGCCCAGCACCGTGCGCAACACCAACGCGTTGAGCAGCGCCAGGTCCAGGCTGCGCAGCGTGGGGTTTCGAGGCGCGCCCTTCAGGTGCGCCAGGTCCAGGCCCTGACGGAAGCGCAGGATGCGGCCCCGGCCTCCCGGCAGCACCAGCAGCACGGCGTGCTGTCCGGGCACCAGCGTGGCCAGCCGCTCGCGCGCCGCGGACAGTCCCTGCGGCGTGGTGAGGGGCGCGTCCAGCTCCGTCACGCGCGCGTACGCGGCCACCAGGGTGAGGAAGGTGTCCTCCTGGAACGTCTCCACGCCCTTCAGGGCACGGTGGATGGGGCACAGCTCCAGGCCCGGCTCGGACAGCGGCACCACCGCGGCCAAGGTCTGGCCCTGCTCGCTCAGGGCCGCCAGGGGCCGCATGGGCGCCTCGTCCAGCACCGCCTGCAGGCGCTTGGACACCGGGGACGGTTCGATGCGGAGGAGCGACACCGGGCTGCCGTCGTACAGCCCCTTCCAGACGGAGATGCCGCGCTCGGCGGCTTCGGCCAGGAGGGCGCGGAGGGCGCCGTGGTCATCCGCCACCAGGGTGACGGCGGGCTCCACCTCCCACGCGCGGGGCCGGTACGGGTCCTGCTCCAGCGACGGCACCGCGTCCGGCGTCAGCGCGCACAGCAGGTAGCGCACGGGCGGGCCGGAGAAGCGGCCCGCGGGGCCGTGCAGCTCCACCACGTAGAGGGCGGGACGTGCGTCCTTCAACAGCCCGCCCGAGTCGCGCAACCGGCGAAGCTCGGCGCTTGGGTTCGCGGCCTCCAGCAGGGGCCGCACATGCGTGGGCAATGGGGCCGCGTTGCCGCGAGGAGGACCGTCACCGGGCTCCAGCGAGGAGCCCAGCGAGGTCAGGAGGGCCGAGAACGGAAGGACGCGCGCCATACCGGGGAAAGGTGATGCCGCCCATCCCCGCGTGCCATCACGCCTGCTCGCCCGTCCGCCTGGCCGTCTACCACCAGACGTTCTTGTAGGGCCGGTCCTTGGCGCTGCGCAGGGAGGACCGGTCCACGCTCTCCTCCCACAACAGGCTCACGGTGGTGATGGCGCCCGCGGAGCCCAGGAAGGACAGCACGTAGGGGGTGGACTGGTTGAAGCCGCCCAGCACCAGGCCGGAGATGAGCAGCACCGCCGCGCCCACGCCGCCGCCGAAGAGGTCCGCACGCAGAATCTGCGACGCCGTGGGGTTGTAGCGCATGGTCGCCAGGGCCAGCACGCCCGCGCCCACTCCCGGGGAGATGAGCAGCAGGTCCTTCCACGTCTTGCCGGAGATGGCCGTGCCGGAGAAGTGCACGATGGCGAGGAACAGCGCGCTGTACGCCGCCGCCCAGCCCGCGCCGGACGCCACCAGCAGGCCGTCCGAGAGCGGCAACTGCCCGCCCCCGATGCCCGCCGTCAGCCACGCGCCCAGCTCCGCGCCCAGGAACCCGGCCCAGGTGAGCACGCCCGCGTCCTGGGTGATGAGGTCCATGAAGCCCGCGAGGAACATGCCGCCGATCCCCGAGTTGAGGATGGTGAAGTTCGCCATGGGCGTGTCCACCCAGTTGTTGAACTGCCACCACGCGGAAGCGCCGAAGCCCAGGCCCGCGCCAATGAGGGTGCCCGCGAGCATGGACTCGCGCGAGCTGCGGTCGAAGTTGAACTCCTTGTTGAACGCCTGCGTGAAGAAGCCGCCCAGCGCGCCCAGGGCCGTGTGGTGGAGCACGAAGCGCGTGCTGCCGGGACCGGACAGGAACGGCCCCCGGCGGCGCTGGCCGTCCAGGAACACGCCGTTGTCCTCCGGCGGCGGGCGGAGCCGCGAGGCGGCCGTCGCGGTCTCGTCGCGGATGGACTCCGGGCGAACCTCGCGCGTGCCTTCCGTCAACGGCGCCTGAGGCTCGGTGCGCAGGCGGTCCGGATCCGGCGGCGCGAGCGGCGCGTCGCTCGCGCGGGGAGGCACGTCATCCGGGTTCGCCTGCGTGGACGGCGGATACGCGTCGATGTTCGACGGCCGCGAGGGAGGCATCTGCCCGTCAGCGTCGCTGGAGGGCGACACGGGCCGCGGTTCTTCCGCCTGGGGCTCGGCCTGCGAGGACGGCGCCGGGTACATGCCCGGCGCGGGCGGAGGCGGCGGCTGAGGTGCCGGATAGACGCCCGTGCCACCCGCCTGCGCGAGTGCGAGGCCCGGCAACATCAGCGCGACCGCGAGGACGGTGACAGGGAGGTTCCAGATTCGACGGTGTGACACGCGAGGCGCTCCTTGGGTCCGGCCGTCCGGCAGAAAACCACAACCGGTGCGCGCGTGTTGGTTTTCCGCCGCGTGTCGAAGATTCTCGCGCGCCCATGCCCGAAGGCATCTCGTGGTCCGAACTCGGCGTCGACTCCGCCCGCGTGCAGGCGGTGAACGAAGCCCCCTTCCCTCCTGGTCAGCGCGACTTCGTCCTCTACTGGTGCATTGTGAACCATCGGTGGGAGGAGAACCACGCGCTGGACGCCGCCATCGCGCTGGGCAACCACCTGGGCCTGCCCGTCGTCGTCTACCAGGCCATCCGCCCGGACTACCCCTACGCATCGGAGCGGCTCCACGCGTGGGCCCTGGAGGGCATGGCGGACATGGCGAAGGGCTGCGCCGCGCGCGGCATGCAGTACTGGCTGGAGCTGCCGCGCACGAAGAAGGAGCACAAGCCGCGGCTCGCGAGCCTGGGCCGGCGCGCGGCGGCCGTCGTGTCGGACCTGTTCCCCACGTACATCATCCCGGGCCACCTGCGCGGCGCGGCGAAGGCGCTGCGGGTGCCGCTCATCGCCGTGGACGCCTCCTGCGTGGTGCCCATGCAGCGCATCCCCGCGGCCCAGGTGGGCGCGTACGCGCTGCGCCCCAAGCTGCGCAAGCTGTGGCCGGAGTACCTGGAGCGCACGCTGCCCCAGCGCAAGCCCCGCGTGTCGGGCGCGAAGCTGCAACCGGACTTCGAGCTCTCCGACGCCGTGACGGCCCGCGCCGAGCTGGACACGTTCGCGTTGGATCATTCCGTGAAGCCCGTCTCCGAGCGCGGTGGACGCAAGGCAGGCCTCAAGGCGCTGGATGCGTTCCTCCACGAGCGGCTGGAGGGCTACGACACCGGCCGGAATGATCCAGGCCTGGGCCAGCAGTCCAACCTGTCGCCCTACTTCCACTGGGGCAACCTCTTCCCCGGCGAGGCAGCGCGAGCGGCCATCGCGGCGAAGGGCAAGGACCACCCCGCCGTGCAGTCCTTCGTGGAGGAGCTGCTCGTGCGCCGCGAGCTGGGCTTCAACTACTGCTTCCACACGCCCGGCCCGAAGCAGCTGAGCACGGACTCCCTGCCCGGCTGGGCGCGCGAAACGCTCTCACGCCACCGGAAGGATCCGCGTCCGCATCTCTACTCGTTCGAGGATCTGGATCAGGGCCGCACGCAGGACGCGCTCTGGAACGCGGCCCAGCGCGAGCTGCGGGAGCGAGGGCGGATCCACAACTACCTGCGCATGCTCTGGGGGAAGAAGATCCTGGAGTGGAGCCCCACGCCGGAGGAAGCGCTGGCCCGCATCGCGCGGCTCAACGACACCTACGCGGTGGACGGACGCGACCCGGCGAGCGTCTCCAACTTCATGTGGGTCCTGGGGCTGCACGACCGGCCCTTCCAGGAGCGCGCGGTGATTGGGAAGGTGCGGCCCATGAGCTCGCTCCGCACCGCGGAGAAGTTCGACCTGGACCCGTACCTGGAGCGCTGGGGCGCCACGGCCGAGCAGCCCGAGGTTCCCGCGAATGTAAAGAAGTCCCGCCGGAAGACAGCCCGGTAGGCCGCCGGTGGACATCCCCCTGAAGACGGCGGTTCACTTTCCGGCCCGGGGTCACTAAACCGGACGGACGCACCCGCTTTCGCGGAATGAATCAGGAGTCAGCCATGGGCACGATGAAGTTCGAGGTCCCCCACAACCTTCCCAAGGACGAGGTCAAGAAGCGCGTCGAGCAGCTCCTCCACTACTGGGGCTCCAAGTACGGCGTGAAGTCCGACTGGCAGGGCGACGAGGGCGCGAAGCTCGTCGGCAAGGTGATGGGCATCAACCTGGACGCCAGCTTCGTCATCACGGACAAGGCCATCTCCGGCGAGGGCACCGACCCCGGAATGCTGCTGCGCAGCCAGGCCAAGACGTACATCCAGAAGAAGTTCGGCGCGGTGCTGGATCCGTCCAAGAGCCTGGATCAGGTGAAGGGCAACCTGGACTGACGTCGTTCCGCCGTGCGCCGGGCTGTGCTGCTTTCAGCCCGGCTGCTCCTCCAGCGCGGCCAGCGCATAGCGGGCCGCGCGGGAGATGGCCTCCGCGGAGTCGAGCATCTCCGGGTAGTGCCCCGCCAGCGGGCGCTGCGGATACTTCAGCTGAGCGACGGCGTTGCGGTAGCTGCGCCGGGCCGCCTCGAAGTCCTGCGTGCGCTCCTGTACCTGGGCCAGCAGGTAGTGGCCAATGGCCAGCGTGGGCTCCAGGAACAGGGCCTTGGCCAGCTCGGAGCGAGCCTCGGTCAGGCTCCCCGCCTGCATCGCCGCCACCCCGCCGAAGACGCGCGCCTCCACGCACAGCGGCTCGCGCTGGAGCGCCTGACCGAAGGTTTCGCGCGCCTCGTCGATGCGGCCGGTGAGCGAGTACAGGTTGCCCAGCGTCAGGAGCGCGTCCAGGTCGGAGGGCTCGTCCACCAGCAGGCGCTTCACGCCGTCGATGGCGCCAGGGAAGTCGCCCTGCGCCATCTTGCGCACGGCCATGTTCAAGCGCTCGGCGGGCGGCAGCAGCTGCGGCCACGAACCGCTGGGGCGCGCTGGCACCGCTTCCGTCAGCGGCCGGGACGCGGGCGGATCCACGCGCACCGCCGCGAAGGAACCAGTCGTCGCGGTCCGGCGCGGAGGCTCTCCGGGACGGGTCGGATCCACCTTGATGGCGGGGAACTCCCCGGTGCGGGCCGGTTCCGGGCGGACGGCGGGGAACTCCCCGGTGCGGCGCCCCGCCAGCGCGCCCAACGCGGGCATCTCCAGGGTGGGCCTGCGCACGGGCGCGTCCGGAGCCTTGGCACCCGCCGCGTCGGTGCGCAGCCTGGCCGCGGTCTCCGCGCTGGCCTGCATCCGCTGGCGCAGCTCCACGGCGAAGGACTCCGGGCTGCCCGGCCGGAGTTCCGACGCCATGGACGCCAGCGGCGGCGGCGGACGGGGGCGCTCGCCCAAGGGGCGCCGGTACACGAACGCACCGTCCACTTCGATCATCTCGAAGCGGTCATAGACCTTGAACAGGCTCTCCGAGTATCCCAGGAAGAGCAGCCCGCCCGGACGCAGCGCCGCGAGGAAGCGGTCCATCAGCGCGCGGATGGTGGGCAGGTCGAAGTAGATGATGACGTTGCGGCAGAGGATGAGGTCCAACGACGCGGGCGCCACCTTGTCGAACACCGGCACGGCCAGGTTCTGACCGTCGAAGCGGATGTACTCGCGCAGGATGGGAGACGCCTCGTAGCCGTCCTCCACGGGCCGGAAGAAGCGCTTGAGCCGCTCCGGTCCAATGGCCATCGCGCGACGCGTGGTGAAGCGCCCCTGCCGCGCGGCCTCCACCGCGGCCAGGTTCAGGTCGGTGGCCCACAGGTCCACCTCCACCGCGAGCGCCCCCAGCTCCGCCATCACCAGCGCCAGGCTGTAGGGCTCCTCGCCGGTGGCGCAGCCCGCGGACCAGATGGTCACCTTGCGCATCTCGCGCCGGGCCCGCGCGAGCAGCTCCGGCAGCACGCTCTGCTCCAGCGCGCGGAACTGCTTCGCGTCGCGGAAGAACTCCGTGTGCCCCACCGTCACCAGCGGCAAGAGCGCGCGCAGCTCCTCCTCGCCGCTAACGCTCATCAGCTTCTGCAGGTACTTCTCAGGGTCGCTCAGCCCCAGCACGGGCATGCGCGTGGACAGGGCGAGCCGCAGGCTGTGGTAGCCATCCAGGGTGATCTTCAGCCCCGCGCGTTCCAGGAGGAGCGCGGCCAGCTGCTGGAGCACCTTGTTGCCCACGTTCAGCACGCGTCCACCCACTGCACGAGCGTCGGCGCGATGACGTCCAGCGGCAGCACCTGCTGCGCCGCGCCCAGGAGCACGGCTTCGCGAGGCATGCCGTAGACGACGCACGTGGCCTCGTCCTGCGCGATGGTGCGCCCGCCCCGCTCGCGAATCTCCTTCAACCCCCTGGCGCCGTCGCGGCCCATGCCCGTCAGGATGACGCCAATGCACCGCCGGCCGAAAGACTCCCCGGCCGAAGTGAGCAGCATGTCACACGAGGGCCGGAAGCCCCGCAGGGCAGGTCCTGTATCCAGTTCCAGACGGCCGTCCGGCTTCACCAGCAGATGTCCTCCCGAAGGGGCGATGTACACCGTGCCCGGCTCCATCCACGCGTCATGCGTCGCCTCGACGACGCGCAGCGCCGTCTCCGTGGAAAGCCAGTGCGCCAGACCTTCCGTGAAGCCCTGGCTGATGTGTTGACAGTAGGCGATGGGCGCGGGGAAGCCCCGCGGAATCATCCGCAGCACGGACGCGACGGCCTTCGGCCCGCCCAGCGAGGCAGCCAGCGCCACCAGGGGGAACGGCGCGGTGGGCCCCTCCTGCACCGGCTGTTTGGCCTTGGGCGAGGAAGGCGGCGAGCGCACGCCCTTCACCTGCGCCAGCATCACCAGCTTGCGGTTCACCGCGTGCCAGAAGTCCGGCCCCGGAGTCATGGGCCGGTCCATCACGTCCAGCGCGCCCATGGCCAGCGCCTGGAACGCCTGCTGGCCGGTGAGCACGCCCGGGTGCAGCGCGAGGATGGGCGTGGGGCGCTGGGCCATGATGCGCTCGATGGCGCCCAGCGCCTCCGACGACACCAGGTCCACCAGGAGCACGTCCGGGAAGTGCCTGCGCACTACCGCTTCCGCGCCCACGAAGTCCGCCTCTGGCGGGCCCACGGCGACCAGGGACTCGCCCTCGAAGAGCCCGCGCACCAGCCCGCGCAGGCCCCGCCCCACCAGGAGTACCCGGAACGCCAGTCCCATCACCGCCGTGCCGCCGCCCACGAGAGGCTCCTCAGGTCAGCCTATCGATGGACTGCGCCAGGATCTCCACTCCCAGCTCGCCCTTCACCAGGTACGCATCCGCGCCCGCATCCAGGCCGCGCCGCTTGTCCTCCGGCGACGCGAGCGACGACAGGATGATGACCGGGATGCGCGCCACGGCGGGCGTGCCCTTCAGCCGCCGCGTGAGGGAGAAGCCATCCAGCTTCGGCATCTGCACGTCGGTGAGGATGAGGTCGTACGTGTTCGTCTGCACCTTCACGTACGCCTCCTCGCCGTCCTGGGCCTCCTCCACGGAGTGGCCCAGCGCCTTGACGAGCGCGCCTTCCGTCGCACGCGCGATGGGCGAGTCGTCCACCAGGAGCACGCGCAGCCTGCGGCTGGCGGGCGCCTGGGTGACGGGGCGGGCCATGCGGCGCACCTCCGTCATGATGTCCGGCACGTGCAGCAGCACCGCGATGCGCCCGTCCTCCAGCGCCGCCGTGCCCGCGATGAACGGCGCGCCCTTGAGGAACTCGCCGCCGCAGGGCTTCACCGCCACCTCGCGCTCGTCCACGAAGCCGTCCACCACCAGCGCGGCGTAGTCGTCGCCGTGGCGCACCACCACCGCGGGGGGCTTGTCGAAGCGGTTGCCGCCGTTGAGGCCCAACAGCGGCCCCAGCGCCACGAGCGCCGTGGGCTTGCCCCGGTGCCGCACCGCCAGCGTGCCGAACACCTCCATGCGGTCATCCGGCTTGATGCGCATGACGGCCACCACGTCCGCGGCGGGCATGCCGTAGACGTCGTCGCCCAGACGCACCAGCAGCACCTTCATGAGGGCCAGCGACTGAGGCAGGCGCAGCGTGATGGTGGTGCCGCGGCCCTGGCGGCTCTGCACGCCCACGGACCCGCCCAGCGTCTCCACCTTGCGCTTCACCACGTCCATGCCCACGCCGCGGCCGGACAGCTCACTGACCTGTTCGCGCGTGGAGAAGCCGGGGCGGAAGATGAGCTCGATGGCCTCGCGCTCCGACAGCGCGGCGGCCTGCACCGGTGACAGCAGGCGCTTGTTGATGGCCACCTGCTTGAGCCGCTCGGTGTCCATGCCCCGGCCGTCGTCCTCCACCTCGATGTGGAGCATGTCGCCGTCCACGCGCACGCGGATGCGGATGCGGCCCGTGTCGGGCTTGCCCATCTGGTGGCGGAAGGCCGGGGACTCCAGGCCGTGGTCCACGGCGTTGCGCAGGAGGTGCACCAGCGCGTCGCGCACGTCCGCCAGCATGGACCGGTCCACGCCGATGTCGGCGTTCTCGATGATCAGGTCCACTTCCTTGTTCTGCGTCTTCGCGATGTCGCGCACCGCGCGAGGGAACGCGTCGAACACGGTGGACAGCGGCACCAGGCGCGCCTCGGCCACGTGGTCCGCCAGCTGGGCCAGGTTGCCGTGCAGCGTGTTGATGCCGTCCCCGTTGCGGCGCACGAAGCGGAACGCGTCGTCGCGCAGCATGTGCAGGTCCGCCTCCGCGCGCTCCAGCTCCGTGCGGATGGTGTCCGGGACGTCCACCTCCTCGGAGATGCGCAGGAAGCGGTCGCCCAGGCGGCTGAAGCGCTCGAAGAGCTGCGCTGTCTCCGTGCTGCGAAGCCGGCCGCGCGCGCTCTCCACCAGCAGGTCGCCGGCGAGCAGGCCCAGCGAGTCCAGCACCTCCACGTTCACGCGGATGCTGCGGTCCGCGATGGAGTTGCTCTTCGCGGTGTTCGGAGCCTCCTCCTCCTTCGCGGCCGGAGCGGGCGCGGCCACGACGACAGGTTCCGCCGCACGGGGCGTGGCCTGCGCGGGCGCCGGGGCAGGCACGGGGGCCTGCACCACGGCGGCGGGTGGCGCCACCGGCGCCTGCACGGCGGGCTTGGGCGGCGCGGCGGCGGGCTTGCGCACCGGGCCCAGCGCGGGCACGGGGTGGCCGGACACGTCCGACAGCGCCTTCACCATCTCCTCGGTGGCGGACGAGCCGGTGTGGGCCGCGTCCAGGTCCTCCAGGAGGTCCGACAGCACGTCGCAGGCACGGAGCATGACGTCCGTGGCCGTCTCGGTGGCCGTCTTGCCTTCGCGCTCGGCGCGCAGGACGTCCTCGGCGGCGTGCGCGAGCTGCCCGATGGCGGCCAGGCCCAACATGCGGGCCTCGCCTTTCATCGTGTGCAGTTCGCGCGCGACGTCGTCCGCGGCCTGCTCCGCGGTCTCCTTCTCCAGGTCGATGACTCCCAGTTGAATCTTCTGGAGTCGGTCGGCCGTGACCTCCTGGAACTTCTTCAGGAGGGATTTCTTGAGGGCCTCGGTGTCCATGGGTCGCGGGCCTCAGGGCGCTCTGCACGCCCCTCGACCCATTTCTCCCCTCAGGAGAACGCCTGCTAGTCGGCCTTGAAACGCTTGATGAGCTCGGCGAGCCGGGCCGCGAGCTGGGTGAGCTCGGCGGCGGCCCCGGTGGCCTGCTTCGACGCCTGCGTCGTCTGGCGCGTCACGTCCTCGATCTCCGCCATGGACGCCACCACCTGCTCGGTGGCCGTGCGCTGCTGCTGGGTCGCCAGGTTGATGACCCGGGCCGCGTCGCTCGTCTCCTGCACGCCGGCGAGGATGCCTTCCACGGCCTGCGCCGCCACCGCGCCCAGCTTCTCGCCGGACTCCGTGGCGTGCTTGGACGCGTCCGCGGCGCCCGCGGCGGCCTGCGTGGCCTCGCGGATCTCGGTGATCAGGTTCTTGATCTCCTTGGTGGACTCCAGGACGTTCTCCGCCAGCCGGCGCATCTCCGCCGCGACGATGGAGAAGCCCTTGCCCGCCTCGCCCGCGCGGCTGCCTTCCAGCGCCGCGTTGAGCGCCAGCAGGTCGGAGCGGTCCGCGATCTCGTCAATCACCTCCACCACCGTGCCAATGCGCTCCACGCGCTTGGACAGCTTGGAGATGGAGTCCGCCACCGCGACGCCGTCGCTGCGGATCTGCTGCATGGCCTGGATGAACTCGCCAATGGCGCCACGGCCCGCGCGGGCCGCGCCCAGCGTCTCCTCCGCCACGCGCGCCACGCTGCCCGCGTTCTCCGCGATCTGCGCGGACGCGTGCTTCAACTCCTCCATGGTCGCGGTCGTCTCGTGGATGGCCGCGGCCTGCTCGGTGGAGGACGTCTCATGCTGCGTGGACGCCGCCAGCACCTGGTTGGCGGAGGACGACAGCCGCAGCGCGGCCTCGTTGATCTCCCGCACGAAGATGCGCAGCGTCTCGATGACCTTGCCGAAGCCCTCCAGCAGGGGCCCGAGCTGGGGGTCTTCGGTGGACGTGTTCCAGCGCGACAGGTCGCCTTCACGCACCAGGATGATGAGCGAGTCGAGCGCCTGATCGATCTCCTGGGCCGCCACCTGCTTGCGGTGTTCGGCGGAGGAGAACTGCTCCAGCACCTGGTTGAGCAGGTGGCCGAAGCCGGTGGCGTCCGCCTGCACGCGGTCCTGCGGCACGCGCGCGTTCAGGTTGCCGGCCAGCACCGACATCAGCGTGTCGGTGAAGGGCTTGAGCGGATCCGTCACGGTGTTGGCGATGACGGACTCCGCGCCGGCCTTCACGCCCGGGGACTTCCTCGCGCCGCGGGACTTCGCGGGCTTCTCGTTGGGGCTCTCCAGGGACATGTGTGTCAGTGCCTTCCTTGCGTCTTCAAGGTTTCCGCCAAATCAATGAGCAACACGGGACGGCCCGCCTCTTCATCCAGGCAGACACCCACCGCATACGAAGCCGCCGAGGCGGCGGCCGGCATGCGGCGCAGCCCGGCGAGCGGGATGGTGCGCACCCCGTTGACGGCGTCCACCTTCAGGTGGCCCTCGCCCTCGGGGGTGTCGAACACGAGCGCGCGGTGCCCCCTGTGGGGCAGTCCCAGGTCGCGCACGGTCAGGTCATCCGGGAGCGCCCGGTCGATGCGCAGCACGGACGACGCGTCCGTGCCGTACTCCGAATCACCAATCTGGAAGAAGAGGACGTCCACCTCTCCCAGGGCCCGTTCCTGCTCGGGGGCTTCCTCATCCAGCAGGACGTTGCCGCTCATCGCACCACCGCGCGCTGACGGGCCGTCTGAAGGAGCTTGGAGAAGTTGAGCAGGTTGAGGCCATCCGCCGGGCCCGACCCATGCACCACGCCCAGGAGGTGCTCCGCGGCCTGATCACCGCCCAGGGGCGGCGGCAGGATGTCCGCCACGGGGATGCGGCGCAGGCCGAGCACGACGTCCGCCACCACGCCGGAGACGTAGTTGCCGCTGACGCCCACGAAGATGCGGGTGCGCGGACCGATGCGCGCCTCGCCCTTGCTGAGGAAGCGCAGCATGTCCACCACGGGAAGCACCTGGCCTCGGTGGCCGGTGACGCCCAGGATGAAGGACGGCGTGCGCGGCAGCGGCGTGAGCAGCCCGGCGCGCAGCACCTCGAGCACGTTCTCGCTCGGGACGCCAAAGCGCAGCTCGCCCACGCGGAAGCAGAAGAATTCCAGCTCCGGCCGGGCCTGGGCGGCCACCGTGCGGTCTGGCGCCATGCGCAAGGCGCGTTGGAGGGGGGAGGAGTTCGGGGTCAAGGCAGCGAAGTATCCGAGACCAGGATAAAGAGGGTCAAGGGTCCATCGTCCGGTGATGGACCGGCCGCCTGCTCTCCGTTTCGATGGTCCATCGTGACCCAAAGGTGTAGGGTTGTGCGCTGGCAGCCCTTGAGGAGGACGATGTCCCGCGTACTGGTCATTGACGACAGCCCGATGCTTCTGGAGCTTACCGTCCGGGCCCTGACGGCCGCCGGCTATGAGGCCATTGGCGCGCCGGACCTGGCTACGCTCAACCAGAAGCTCACCGAGGGCCCGTTCGCGCTCATCCTCATGGACGTGAACATGCCGGAGATGTTCGGCGACGACGTCGTCGAGTACCTCCGCACGGTGAAGGGCGTCACCGCCAAGCTCGTCCTCTACTCCGACATCTCGGAGCAGGAGCTGGAAGCGAAGGTGAAGAACTCCGGCGCGGACAGCTACATCCTCAAGAGCGGAGGCCTGGAGGGCGTGCTGGGGGGCGTGATGGGCCTCATCGGCGCCCCGGCGCTGAACATCCCCGCCGCCGTCCCCTCCCCCTCCCCCGCCCCTGCTCCCGCCCCGGCTCCGGCCGCACCCGCCACGGGTTCCGGCGGACTCCCCAAGGCCCCGATGGCCGCCGGGGGGCGCAAGCCGCGCATCCTCATCGTGGACGACAGTGAGATGACCGCGCGGATCATCGAAGCGGACCTGGTGTCCAAGGGCTTCGAGGTCCACGTCGCGGACACCGCTGACAAGGCCACGAAGATCATCCTGAAGAAGCAGACGCGCCCGGACCTGGTGCTGCTGGACGTGCGCATGCCCAACGTGAACGGCGAACAGTTCTGCCGCTTCATCAAGAGCAACAGCCTCTTCAAGGGCATCAAGGTGCTGCTGTGCTCCGGCGAGAACGTCGAGGAGCTCCAGCGCATCTGCCGCGAGGCCGGCGCCGACGGCTACATCCCCAAGGACGCCGTGATGGGCAACCTCGTCGCCAAGGAGCTGATGCCCCCTGGCGCCGAGTAGTCGCCGCGCGCTTCAGGGCTTCGTCGCCGCCTCGGGCGCCACGGACGCGTCGGGCGTCGCCACGGTCTCCTGGGCCGGGCAGCTCGTCTTGGCGGCCCGCTCCTGCAACTGCTCCTGCACTTCCGCGGACTTCGCCTCGGAGGGCTTCGCGTTCTCCACGAAGCGCTGGTACGCGGCCAGCGCCTCGCAGGACTTGCCCAGCGCGTCGTAGGACTTCACCAGCGCGTTGAGGATGGGGCGCTGGCCAGGCTGAAGGTCAAAGGCCTTCTGCAGCTCCGCCGCGGTCTCCTCGGTCCGCCCCAGCGCCTCCAGCGAGAGGCCGCGCCACACGCGATAGCTCGCGTTGTCCGGCTGCGCCGTCACCAGCGCGGTGGCGGCCTTCAGCGCCAGCTCCTTCTCCCCGGCGCGCGCGTTGGCCGTGTACGCCAGCTGGAGCAGGACGATGTTGGGGCCGCACTTCTCACCGAACGTGTCCGTCACGCGGGTGAGGCCCTTCATGTCGCCGGTGTCCAGCAGCAGCTGCGCCAGCTGCTGCGCCTTCGCCTTGTCGCACGGCGTCTCCGTCAGCTCCTCGCGCAGCTTGCGCACGAGCGGCTTCTTCAGGCCGTGGTCGAACTCCGGCTCCTCGGGCGCCTTGCTGCACGCACCGAGGACGGCGCCGGAGGAGAGACAGAAGACGGCGAGGCGGAACGCGGAACGGAAGGAGGAAGCGGACATGCCGCCCTGCGTAGCCCTTCCCTCCCGGACGGTCAAACCTCCGGTGAGCCCGCGGCGTTCTCCCGCTCGTCCAGGCCTCGCGCGAAGTTGCCGATGATGAGCCCCGGCCGCGCCGCCTTCAGCCGCTGGAGCAACGTGCGGATGCCCACCGGCTCGCCGCCCGCGCCCACGCCGCGCGCGACCTCCAGGTACTGGAGCGGATCAATGCACAGCGAGCGCGTCTGCACCTGATCCACGCGGTACTTGCGCACCAGGTCCTCCAGCGCCTGCACCTCGCCCTCGCGGTCGGTGACGCCGGGGAACAGGAGCAGGTTGAGCGCCAGGTACGCGCCCCGCTCGCGCGCCAGCGCGATGGACGCCTCCACGTCCTCCCAGCCGTACTTCACCGGCTTGTAGTAGGCCTCGTAGAGCCCCTTGGACGCGGAGTTGAGCGACACGCGCACGGCGTCCAGCCCCGCGTCCAGCAGGGCCTTGAGCCCGTGCGTGAGGCTGGCGTTGGTGTTGATGTTGATGGAGCCCTTGTCCGTCTTCGCGCGCATCAGGCGGATGGACTCCGCGATGAACTTCCAGCGCGTGAGCGGCTCGCCCTCGCAGCCCTGGCCGAAGCTCACCATGGTGCGGCCCGGCGCGTGCTCCAGGTGGTACAGGCCAATGGCCGCCATCTCCTCCGCGGAGGGGCCGTCATCCATGCGCTCGTGCGAGGCCGGCGGGCCGTCCGCGGGCTGATCCGAGATGCAGCCCACGCAGCGCGCGTTGCACATCACCGACGCGGGGATGGCGCCCTCGTCGCGCGCATAGAAGATGTTCTGCGACGTGAAGCACCGGTACAGCAGCGCGCACGTCTTCAGCTGCTTGAGCACGCGGCTGTCCGGGAAGCGCTCCATGTGCGCCGTCACCAGGCCCTTCAGCTCCGGCGTGGAGTACGCCTCCGGCTCCCAGTGCGAGCGCCGGTCGGTGTGGATGGCCCACGCGAGCGGCCCCTTCTCCCCCCACGCCGCCGCCGTGTACGCCCACTGCGGCAGGATGGGTCCGCTGCCCTTCACCTCCCCGGGCAGGAACGTGCGCGTGTAGCCCGGCGGCAGCAGCGCGCCCACGGCATTGGGCACGAAGGTCTTTCCGCCCATCTTCATCTCGCGCACCAGCTCCAGTTCACCGGAGTCCGGGTTGAGTCCCACGGGCAGGCGGCCAGGCAGGTGCACCAGGCGCCCGGTCGCTGGCAGGGCGATGGGCTTGTCCTGCGGGGGCACCAGCTCCTCGCCGCTGCGCAGGGTGGCGATGAGGTAGGGATGCTCCATGACCCGGCCCTTGGGGTCGGCGAAGAGCAGTTTCGGCGCGTGCGTCATGCGCTGTTAACTAACACGGGTGGGCCGCTCTGCGTCCAACGCCTCGCGTCATATGGGTGGATGAATGAGGCCCATCACGCGTGGCCCCTTGCCTCGCCCGTGCGCGCCTTGAAAGCGCTCATGCCCTGGTCTATGGGTCCGCCACGTTTTCCAGGCAGTCCCCCATTCGTCGGAGGCAGTCGTGATCGTCGGAGTCCCCAAGGAGATCAAAACCCGCGAGTACCGTGTTGGCATGGTGCCTGCGGGCGTGCGCGCGCTCACCATCGCGGGGCACACGGTGCTGGTCGAGACGAACGCTGGCGTCGGCTCCGGCATCCCGGATTCGGAGTACCAGCGCGTCGGCGCGCAGATCATCACCACCGCGGATGAGGTGTGGAAGCGCGCGGAGATGATCGTGAAGGTGAAGGAGCCCATCGCGCCGGAGTACGAGCGCATGCAGCCCGGGCAGATCGTCTACACGTACTTCCACCTGGCCGGCGTGGATCCGGAGCTCACCAAGACCCTCATCAAGAAGAAGGTCACGGCGGTCGCCTACGAGACGCTCCAGTTGGACGACGGCAGCCTCCCGCTGCTCAAGCCCATGTCCGAAGTGGCCGGCAAGATGGCCATCCAGGTGGGCGCCGCGTGCCTGGAGAAGGCCCACGGTGGCAAGGGCATCCTGCTGGGCGGCGTGCCCGGCGTGCGTCGCGGTCGCGTGGCCGTCATCGGCGGTGGCGTGGTGGGCCTGTGCGCCGCCAAGGTCGCCGTCGGCATGGGCGCGGAAGTGACCATCCTGGACGTGAACCTGGAGCGCCTCACCTACCTGGACGACGTGTTCCTCGGCCGCGCGCAGACGCTGGCGTCGGACACGGAGTCCATCGCGCGCACCGTGCGCGAGTCGGACCTCGTCATCGGCGGCGTGCTCATCCCCGGCGGCAAGGCCCCGAAGCTGGTGTCGCGTGAGCTCATCGGCGAGATGGAGCCCGGCTCCGTCGTCGTCGACGTGGCGGTGGACCAGGGCGGCTGCATCGAGACCTGCAAGCCCACCACGCACGACAACCCCACCTTCACCGTGAGCGACGTCGTCCACTACTGCGTGGCGAACATGCCCGGCGCGGTGCCCCAGACGTCCACCTTCGCGCTCACCAACACCACCCGCCCCTACTCGCGGAAGATCGCGGACCTGGGCCTGGTGGAGGCCATCAAGTCCGACCGCGCCCTCCAGCGCGCCATCAACACCTACAACGGCCACATCACCTACGAGGCCGTCGCCAAGGACATGGGGTACGACTACGTCCCCCTGATGGACGCACTCGGCGGCAAGAAGTGATGTAGCGGTTGCCTGCTCCACAGCCGGCCAGCCCTGTGCTGGCCGGTTGCCTGGAGGGGACTGTTGGACGGGTGTCCCGTCCAGTTCCCACCCTGTGGAATAAATGATCCCGCCGGACGTCTCCGCACTCCAGAAGCGGGCATGCGGGCGGCGCGGCAGGGGAAAGCGTTGTTGACCCGTCTGTTCCGGTGCATAGATTGACCGTTAGGCAGGCGACGCATTCCCCAATCATTTCGGGCCCCTGGAAGGCGGGAGCATGATGCTGGACTTCAGGCAACCCAACCGGACGAAGCAGGAATTCGAAGAGCTGGCGCTGGCACACCTGGACCCGCTGTATTCAGCGGCGCTCCGGTTGACCAAGAACGAGCGTGACGCCGAGGACCTGGTGCAGGACACCTGCATGCGGGCCTACCGCTTCTTCGACAAGTTCGAGCGCGGGACCAACATCAAGGCCTGGCTCTTCAAGATCCTCACGAACACCTTCATCAACCGCTACCGCCGCAAGGTGAAGGAGCGCACGGTGGTGGAGGGCGTGGAGCGCGAGGCGGTGCATGAGCGCTTCGTGAGCCGGGACGCGACGGACTTCGCGGCCAACCCGGAGCAGTACTTCTTCGACCGGCTCTTGTCGGACGACGTGCTGCGCGCCATCGACTCGCTGCCCATCGACTTCCGGCTGGTGGTCATCCTCGCGGACCTCCAGGAGTTCTCCTACAAGGAGATCGCGGAGATCCTGGAGTGCCCCGTGGGCACGGTGATGAGCCGCCTCTTCCGTGGCCGCAAGCTGCTGCAGAAGACGCTGCGCGAGTACGCGGAAGGCCAGGGCGTATTCCGGCACGACGGGGAGCCGGTTCAGGCGGCCCCGGCGGATCTGGAAGAGTTCAGGCGCCGGAAGAAGGCAGGCTAGAAAGAGGTTGGAGGGGCGTTGCTTCCCTCCGCCCACCTCATCGAGCGCCCATGACCTGCCAGGAACTCGAGCGGTTGCTGTATCCGTACCTCGACGGCGAATTCCAGCCCGAGGAACGCCACGACGTGGAATCGCATCTCGAAGGCTGCTCCGCGTGTGTCGCGCGGGTGGACGAGGAGATGCAGCTTCGTCAGACGCTTCGCCGCGCGGCGAAGCACTCCATCTCTACGCAGGGCACGCGCGCGCCGGCCTCACTGCGCGCGGGCATCCAGTCCGGCCTGCACCGCGAGCACCGCCGCGCGCAGGTGGGCCAGTGGCTGCGCGCCGGGGCCATGGCCCTGGTGGTCGTGACGGTGAGCGGCGGCTGGATGATGTACCAGTCCGGCAAGGCGCAGAAGGCCACCATCCTGGAGGCCGTGCAGCGCCACACGCGCCAGCGGCCCCTGGAGTTCGTCGCGGGCACGCCGGAGCAGATCGAAGCGTGGTTCAACGACAAGGTGGAGCACCGCATCACCCTGCCCCGCCTGCAGCAGGCGCGGCCCGTGGGCGCGCGCTTCTCCACGCTCAACGGCCAGGAAGTCGTCTACGTCAGCTACGAGACGCAGCCCCGCCTCACCAACGAGCCCAAGCGCAACATCGGCGTGTTCGTGTATCCGGCCACGGGTCAGCGGGTGATCAAGGACGAGGGCCCCACGGTGGAGAACGTCGCCGTGGACTCGAGCCAGGCGTACAACGTGGTGACGTGGCGTGATCAGGACGTCACCTACGAGCTGGTGACGGATCTGGACGACGCCGCCATCCTGCAGATGCTGCGGGATCAGGAGCACCGCTCGAACGGGCTCGTGCGCCCCGCGCAGGTGAAGCCCGCGGTGAGCGTGCAGCCTGTCTCGCTACAGCCCTGAAGCTCTCGGAAACCGGGGGCTCGGGTGGTCGGCTGCTCAACTGAATACCGGGCGTTGCGCCCGGTGTGAAGATTGACGGTCCCATGCATGGCCGATAGCCTCGACGGCGTCTTTACTCTCGCGCGCCGCCGCTGCTGTCTCACGCGGTGACACACCGCGCGCCGCACCCCCAGGATGGCCGTCCCTTCATGTCTAAGCGAATCCTGATCGTCGAAAGCGACGCCACCCTCGCCACCACCCTGCAGCAGGCCATGGAGTCGCGAGGCTTCTCCGCGCAGACGACGGGCGACGGCAAGGGCAGCGTGGAGCTGATCCGCCGTGAGCGTCCGGACCTCGTGGTGCTGGCGGTGGACCTGTCCGCGGGACAGAACGGCTACCTCATCTGCGGCAAGCTGAAGAAGGACGACGAGCTGAAGACGGTGCCCATCGTCATCATCGGCAGCCCGGACGGCTTCGCGGCGCACAGCAAGCTGAAGGCGCGCGCGGACGAATACGTGGCGAAGCCGGTGGACACGGACGTCCTCATCGACCGCGTGGGCGGCGTCATCGGCTTCCCGGAGCCGCCCGCGAGCGACGAGGTGGTGGACGAGAGCCTCACGCTGGACTCGCTGGGCGAGGAGCCCGCGACGGACTTCGGCGAGGAGATCGCCGTCGACACGGGCGAGGAGCCCGCGGTGGCCGGGGAAGACCTGGACATGCTCGACGACGCCTTCAGCGACATGTCCGAGCCCGTGACGGGCACGGAAGAGGAGCCCGTCGTCGCGCCGCCGGAGGAGATGGAGTCCCCGTCCGGCCTGGAGGAGATCTCCGCGCTCGACTCGCTGGGCCCGGACAACGACGACTCGCTGGACATGCTGGGCAGCCTGGACGAGCCGGAGGAGAAGACCGTCGTCGGCTTCATGCCGCCGGTGGATCCGGAGCCCGTCGCCGCCCCCACCCCGCCGCCCGCGCGCGCCGCGCCCACGCCGCTGCGCGCGGTGCCGCCGCCCGCCGCTGCCCGCCCCGCCGCCACTCCGGTGACGCCGGCCGCCGCCCCGGGCCCGTCCGCCGCGGATCTGGCGGAAATGCGCAACCTGCGCGCGAAGGTGGCGGAGCTGCAGAGCGCGCTGGAGGACTCGCGCGCGGAGACGACGCAGGTCGAGGACCGCGTGCAGTCGCTGGAGTCCGAGCTCCAGGCGAAGGCCACGGAGCTGGAGGCGTCCCGCTCCACCTCCGGCAAGAGCGACAAGGACACGTTCGCGCTGCGTGACACCGTCAACAAGCGCGACAAGGAGATCCTGCGGCTCAAGTCGGAGCTGAACCAGAAGGACCAGGAGATCATCGAGCTGAAGGATCAGCACCTGGAGCTGGAGCAGAAGGCCTCCACCTCCGACGAGGAGCTGAACCGCCGCGACGCGCAGATCAAGACGCTCACCACGCGCACCGAGCAGCTCACCACGGAGCGCAAGCGCGTGGATCAGCAGCTGGCCACCGCGAAGGAAGAGGCGCGCGGCGCCACCGCGAAGCTGGGCACGCTCCAGGCGGAGCTGGATCAGCACCAGGCCCAGGCCCAGGAGATGGTGGCCGAGGCGGACAGCCTGCGCGCCCAGATGGCCCAGCAGGACGCGGACCTCCAGGCGGCGCGCGACGAGGCCGAAGGGCTGCGCTCGCAGGTGGAGGCGGCGCAGGGCGAGCTGGAAGGTCTGCGCGGCGAGCTGGAAGGCCTGCGCGGCGAGCTGGAGGGCCTGCGCGGCCAGTTGGAGCAGTCCCAGGCGGACCTGTCCAACCAGAGCGCCCAGGCGGCCGCGGAGGCGGACGGCCTGCGCGCGCGCATCACCGAGCTGGAGCAGGCGGCGGTGCGCAACGAGGAGCGCGTGACGAAGCTCTACGCGCGCATCAAGGGCGACGAGAAGCTGCGCGAGAAGACGAAGAAGGCGCTGGCCATCGCGCAGCAGCTGCTGGACGAGCCGGGCACCGCCGTGGGCGACGACGCCGACGAGGAAGCCGCGGCCTGAAGCACCGCGGTACCGCCTGACGAAGCCGGGGGAAGGCGCGGGCTTGTGTGCCGCCCTCCCCCGCTCCAGGCCCCGGTTACTTGCTGGGTTGCTTCGGGGTCGTCTTCTTCTCGTGCAGCTTCTTGGCGAAGGACTGCACGGCGGCGGGCACGTTCTTGTCGCGGGACAGGTCCTTCAGCTCCGCGTCGCGCAGCGTGTTGAGGAACTTCATGGTGACGGTGAGCGGCACCTTGGGGTTCTTCACCAGCGCGAGCTTCACCTTCTGCATCTTCGTCCACTCGCGGTTGTTGTAGATGACGCGCAGCACGTCGTCGTTGACGGCGCGGTTCGCGGCGCACGCGAGCACCTCGCCGTCGGTGATGCGGGGACTGCGGATGACGGCCACGCAGACGAGCTTGTTGGTGTCGCGGATGAGGGCGGAGCGGGCCTCCTTGTTGCCCAGCGTGCCCAGCTTGATCTTCTCCGCGATGGACATCTTCATGATGCGCTGCGCGAGCGTCATGCGCTTGCCCTCCTCCATGGGAGCGGCGTCCTCGGCCTGCGCCTCCGTGCCCAGCTCCTGGAGCACCTCCTCCGCGGTGGGGCCCGGATCCGGCGGCGCGGCGGCGGCCTGCGGGCCGTAGATGCGCACGCGCGCGGCCTGCATCGCGGGCACGTCCGCCAGCACCAGGCCGCTGCGGACCGCGAAGTCGCAGATGCTGTCCACCAGGGACACCGGGACGCCGGGGTTGGCGCACAGGCCGCGGATGATGCCCTCGTTGCGCAGCAGGCGCAGCTGGTTCTGGGAGATGATCTCCGCCACCTTCGGGCTGCACGTGCCGGCCACGCTGGCCACGGCGTCGTCCGGCGTCTCCGAGTTGAGGACGAGCATCTCCGCGTAGGCTTCCTTGTCCTTGAGCAGGCCCAGGAAGTAGCCCAGCACGGGCGGCTGCACGCCCTCGTCGCGCAGCGCGGATCCGAGGATGCGGTCCGGCAGGCCGGAGGACGTCTTGGCGGCCGTCTCGCGCACGCCCGCGTCCGGGTCGAACGTGAGCATGTAGAGGGCGCCCAGCATGTCCGCCGGATTGAGCGGCACCAGGGACTTGGCCGCCATCATCCGCAGGGGCACGGGGGCGTTGGGGTCCACGTGCTTGCGCAGGTTGGGCGGCAGGAACTCCGCGTTGAAGGGGCAGCCCGGGGGCGGGGCCGGAACGCTGGGGTCGGCGGTGCTCATGTCGCGTGATTCCTTCCGTAGATGATGCGCAGCCCCTCCAGGGTGAGGAACTCATCCACCTCCTGGATGGCCTTCGATTCACTGGCCACCAGCGGGGCCAGGCCCCCGGTGGCCACCACTTTCGCGGAGAAGCCCATCTCCGCCTCCATCCGCGCGCACATGCCGTCCACCATGCTCACGTAGCCGTGGACCAGGCCGGACTGCATGGAGTGCACGGTGTTGCGGCCCACCACGTGAGGCGGCCGGGCGAACTCGACGCGGGGGAGCTTGGAGGCGTTCTGGAACAGGGCCTCCATGGAGATGTTGATGCCGGGGCAGATGGCGCCGCCCAGGTACTCGCCCTTGGGGGTCACCGCGTCCAGCGTCGTCGCGGTGCCGAAGTCCACCACGATGAGGCCACGGCGGTGCTTCTCGTAGGCGGCGACGGCGTTGACGATGCGGTCCGCGCCCACCTCGCGCGGGTTGTCGTAGAGGATGGGCATGCCCGTCTTCACGCCCGGGCCCACGAACATGGGGCGCGTCTTGAAGTAGCGCTCGCTCATCTTCTCCAGGATGAACTGGAGCGGCGGCACCACACTGGACACCGCCACGGCCTTCACCTGGTTCGCGTCGACGCCGCTCCACGCGAAGAGCTGGCGCACCTGGATGCCGTACTCGTCCGCGCTCCTGCGCGCGCTCGTCTCCAGGCGCCAGTGGTCCAGGAGCCGCCGGCCCTCGTACACGCCCAGCACGGTGTTGGTGTTGCCGACGTCGATGGCCAGGAGCATCAGGGATGCACTCTAGCGCTGGGGACGCAGCTGCTCCACGTCCCCCGCCAGCACGCGCTCCACACGGCCGTCCGCCATGCGCACCATCAGGGCGCCCGTGGGGTCGATGTCCTCCGCGAACCCCTCCCAGTCCCCCCGGTCCGTCCGCACCCGGACCGGGACACCCAGGGTGCTGGAGAGCGCCTTCCAGCGGGTGCGCACCGCGTCGAAGCCGGTGGCCAGGTACGTGTCCAGCCAGGTCTCCAGCCGGTTCCACAGGGCCGCGGCGAAGGGCGCGCGGGCCGCGGGCCGCCCCAGCGACAGGGCGAGCGACGTGGCCGTGGCGCGCAGCTCGTCGGGGAAGTGCTCCTCACCGGAGTTGAGGTTCACCCCCACGCCCACGATGACGAAGTGCACGCGCTCCGGTTCGGCGGACAGCTCCGTGAGGATGCCGGCCACCTTCTTGCCAGCGATCTGCACGTCGTTTGGCCATTTGATCGCGGCGTCCGCGCCCACGTCGCGCAGCGTCTCCGCCAGGGCCACGGCGGCCACCAGCGTGAGCTCCGGCGCGCGCTGCGGGGGCAGCTCCGGGCGCAGGATGGCGGAGAAGTACAGGTTCAGGTTCGGCGGCGACACCCAGGCGCGGCCCCGGCGCCCCTTCCCCGCCGTCTGCTGCTCGGCCACCACCACCGTGCCGTGGGCGGCGCCGTCCTGGGCCAGCCGGAAGGCCGCCGCGTTGGTGGAGCCGATGGTGTCGTGGTGGTGCAGCACGCGACCCACCGCGCGCGTGGCGAGCAGCGGGTGGAGCTCCAGCGCGGAGAGCCGGTCCGGCCGGCCCACCAGCCGGTAGCCCTTCGCGGGCACTGCTTCGATGCGGTAGCCCTTCAGCCGCAGGGCCTCCACGTGCTTCCACACCGCCGTGCGCGACAGGCCCAGCCGGTTGGACAGCGCCTCACCGGAGATGAAGCCCTCCCCGCCTTCCGCGAGGAAGTTGAGGATGCGCGCGTCCTGCGTGAGTTCGTTCGTCATCTCCACGGGAGGCGGGCCGCTTCAGTTCGGGGCGGGCGCGGCGGGGGTGGCCGCGGGGCTGGCGCCATCCGCCTTGTAGGAGATGAGCTCCAGCTCCGTCTGCGGCACGCGCTTGCCCTCGTGCTCCGTGGCCACGTCCACGCGGACCAGGCCCACGCCCGCGGCGAAGGTCATCGTGTTCACGAGCGTCGTCTGCCCATCCACCTTGTTGCGGCCCTCCACGCTGACGCAGTTGGAGAACGAACCCGCGGGCACCTTGCAGGCGAAGCCCACCTGCACCAGCTGGTAGCGCTCCGTGGAGGACACGGACACGACGTTGTTCCAGCCGCGCCCGGCCTCCAGCGGGCCGCGCAACAGGTAGCGCTTGGGGTCGCGCAGGCCGAAGGCGTCCACCGTGAGCTGGCCGCCCTGGTTGTCCACGAAGTAGCCGTCCTGCTCCTTGACGATCTCCACCGTGACGGGTTTGTCGTCGCGCCCGTCAATCCGGTACGTCCATGCGTTGCCCACGGCCAGCGGGTAGAACTGGCCGATGGACTCGGGCGAGGGGCGCGTGTCCGACTCGACGCGCTTCGCACAGCCGGAACCGACGAGCGTGGAGGCCAGGAGGGTCAGGCCCCCCACCATCGACAGCGATTGCTTCATCATGCGCTAGGGGTCCGCGTGGCCCTGGCCACGCGCCTCCGCTGTTGCGTGGTTGCGTGATGCGTAGAGCGTGTCCAGCGCCTGCTGCGCGGCGGCCTGGACCGACGGCGTGTCGTGGCCCTGGGCCACCGTGTACAGGTACGCCTCCGCCTCCGGGCCGCCAATCTCGCCCACCGCGAAGACGATTTCCTGCAGGAAGCCCGAGTCGCGGCCGCGCGCCAGGTCGATGAGCGCCGGCACCGCGCTCTTCGCCTTCATCTCCGCCAGCGCGCCAATGGTGCGGCGCACCTGCTCCGCGTCGCTGGTGTCCTTGAGGCGCTCAATCAGGAGCGGCGCGGCGGACGGGTGCTTGCGCTCGGCCAGCGTCCGCAGGGCGAACTCGCGGATGCGCGAATCGGTGGCCTGGAGGTCCGCCACCAGCGCCTCGTCCGTGCGGTCCAGTGCGGAGAGTTGAAGCACCGCGGACTCCGTCACCTGCCGCAGCACGTTCTCCAGTGCGCTGCGCATCGCAGCCCGCCGCCCGTCCGTCGAGTCCACCTCCACCGCCGCCTCGCCCAGGCCCACGACCTCGTAGCGCTGGGGCGTGTTGCCGCCAAAGCGCTCCAGGGACAGGTTGACGCCCACCTCCGCGAAGCTGTGCGGGTTGCCGTCCTTCAGCACCTCGCGGGTGAAGGGCACGTCCAGCGACAGCCGCCAGGGGCGGGCCTTCTTGGGAGACTCGTCGGCCACCAGCTCGAAGCGGCCAGAGGACTCCAGCGCGTCATCGAACAGGTCCCGCACGCCTTCCGGGCCGAAACCCAGGAGGGCGTTGTCCCGCAGGGTGGTCCCGGAGAGCTCCACCGGCGCCACCGGATAGCGCGGGGCCTGCGAGCGGCAGGCCCCGAAAAACAGCACGCAGGAGGTTAGCAGCAGGGCCGGCTTCATGGCCCCCACAGGCTAACACTCCCGCGTCCACCGCACCCGATTCCGTGCGGGGGATCAGCCTTCCTTGTTGCCCTCGGACGAGCCGTCCGTCCCAGGGGCCACCGGCGCCTCGTGCTCCTCGCGGACTTCCGCGGGCTGCGAGGACGCTTCGGCGGGAGCCTCTTCCGGAGGCAGCGCCTGCGCGGCGACCGGGGTCACCGCATCGGACGCATCACTCGCGGCTTCGGCCCGGGCCCGCGCGGCTTCGTCGGACTCCGGAGCAGCCTGCACCGCTTCGCCCGCCTGCCAGGCATTGCCCACGACGGGCGGCGGGGCGGCGGCCTCCTCGTTCGCGGGGCTGACCTCCCTCATCACGGGCAGTGCCTCGCCCGCGAGCGCGACCGTCTCACCGGTGAGGCTGCCACCCGGAGACGGCGCGGCGATGCCACCCGAGGACTCCGTGCCCTCACCGGCGGCGACCACCGCCACCGTGGTGGCATCGGACTGATCCGCGCTGGAGGCCTCACCGGCGGGAGCGCCGGCTTCACCCGCGGGCGTGCCCTCCGCTCCGCGCGTGCCACGGCCGCGACGGCCCCGGCGACGACGGCGGCGGCGCTTGCGCTCGGAGGCGCTGCCCTCGGCGGCACCGGCCTCGGCGCCCTCCTTGCCTCCACCCACGAAGGCGCTGGCGGCCTCCAGGTCCTCGTCGTCACCCTCGTCGTCGCCCTCCTCGGACTCGTCCTCTTCCGACGCGGGCGTGAACCCCGCGGCGGCCGGCGGCGCGGGGGCCACCGGCGAGGCCTTGGCCTCGGAGCCCTCGGCACCGGTCTGGGCAGAGTCGCGGGCCTCGGCCCGTTCGCGCTGACGGTCGCGGCGGCGCTCGGAACGCTCCGAACGGTCGCTCCGCTCGGGACGCTCCGCGCGCTCCGGCTTTTCGGTGGTAGCGGCGACCTCGGCCTCGCCACCGCCCTCCTCGCGGGCCTGCTTCTCGCTCTTGCGCTCCTCGCGGCGGCGCTGGGCCTCCTCGGCGTCCAGCTTCGCGGCCTCGAAGAAGCGCTCGTCGATGTCGTACAGCTCCACCTGGGTGACGGTGACGGCCGTCTTCGCCTCCAGGAACTTCTCACCCAGGGCGTCCCCGCACCACAGCATCACCAGCGAGCCAGTGGCCTGCGCTTCCGAGCGCGCGTCGCCGCGCACCTCGCCCGCGCTCACCAGCAGGCCCACCTGCGCCGAGTAGTGGCCCAGGTCGCGCCGCAGCTCCTGCACCGTCTTGCGATCGATGCCCGGCATGCCCTTGAGCATGCGGACCGCGTAGCGCAGCTCCACGCTGCCCTCGCGCTTGCGCGCGGTGAGCAGGGGGCCTTCCTTGGAGCGCTTGGCGACCTTCAACTCGCGGAAGCCCAGCCCGTGCATCATCTTCACCACGGACTTCTCGAAGGTGCCCACGTCCGCGTCGCCCAGGCGCTTGCGCAGCCCGCGAGCCACCGCCCGGCGCGCGTCCTTGAGGGCCGTGCGCGCGGTGGTGATGAGGGCCTCGTCCACCAGGGGCTCCCCGGCGGCGGCGGGCTTGCCCAGCACCGGGCGGCCCCCCTCCAGCGGAATGCCCAGGGCCTGCGCGAAGGCGGCCTGGAGCTCCAGGGGCGGCGCCTCGCTCGGCGCGCCCGCGCGCTCCAGGGACACCTCTCCGGTCTCCTGGTTGAAGGCGTACTGGGGCCGGCGGCCCGCGTCGATGCGGCGCTGGTTGTCCTCCAGCAGGGCGGTGAGCACCGCCTCCACCGTGGTCTCCTCGGCGCACAGCTCCTTGGCCTTGGCGCGCTCGATGAGCTGATCCGTGCGCAGTCCGGCTTCCGCCTCGCTGAGGATCTCGAACACCACCTCCGGCAGTGGCGGGAAGCGCTTGCGGCGTCCACCCCGCTCCTCTTCACCCTCGTCACGGCGGCGCTTGCGCTCCGTGCCACGACCCGACGCGCGGACGTTGTCCGTGCGGGGCTCCGGGTGACGCTCCACCGGCCGCAACGGAGGCAACTCCTCCTCCGGATGCGGCTCCATCACGCCCGTCTGTGCAAGTGCCTCGACGTCCTCGGAGAGCGACCAGTCCGTCAGCGCGAAGGTATCCTTCGCGGTGACAATCACCTTTCGATCCCGCGTCCGTCGCGCCATCGCGGCCAGTCGCGACAGCATCGTCACTTCCGGCGTCTTACCGATGTGGGACAGCAGGCTCAGCTGGATGGACTTCTCCGTGATCTCAAGGAAATGCAGGGGGCGACCTTCGCTCTCCAGTACACGGAGCGCGGCCTCGTAAAATGTCATCGAGTATTCCCCAAGAATTCCGAACGGTTACAAAAATGTAGGTCCGTATGGGCGGCGGATGCTAGCCATCGCTAAACTGGCTTGTCAACGAACGTCAATGACCCGTCTTCGCATCGGCCACCATTGGAAGCGCGAACCGTCGGCTTCCCCGCTCGATTCCATCGCGCTGGAGCTCGACGGCGTGAACCTGCTGTCCGGGGCGGTGGAGGAGCCCCTGACGGAGGTCGTCCCCGCTCTGGTGGAGGCGGTCGCGGCCCTGCACGCGGGGAGGCGGCGGCTGGCGCAGGTTTCGCTGACGGAGGCGCACCTGGAGTTGGTGTTGCGGCGCGTCGGGCCGGACATCGAACTTTCGGTGGCGAGTCTTGCCCGCCCCGCCCATTTGCTGCGCCCGCCCATCCGGGTGGACGCCGAGGAGCTGACGAAGGCCACCCGCCAGAGCGGCCAGAGATTCCTCCAGGACGTGACGAAGCTCGCGCCCAAGGCCCTGTCCGCCACGGCCGCCCGGAAGCTGGGCGAGGCGCTCCAGGGCCTGGGCAAGGCCGCCCCGCATGCGGAAGAAAAGCCCGTTCCCCCCACCCCGCTGCGGATTGAGCCCGTCTCCGTGCCGGGGTTCGGCTTCGAGCTGAAGGACATCTCCCCCGCCTCGCGCGAGGCGCCGTCGAAGGGCCCCTCCGGGGCGCTGGCGCCGCTCCTGGGCGCGGGTGAGGTGTGGCTGGCGCTGCCGGGACGGCCGCAGGCGTGGCGTGCGCCGGGGCCGCCGTTCCTCACGGTGCTGGAGCTGTCCCGGCAGGCCGTGGAGCTGGCGCGGGCCGTGGAGCTGGGCGAGGCCCGCTTCGAGTTCGAGCCCGCGGGCGTGCGTCCCCGCCTGACGCTGGACCTGCCCGGACGGCGGGCGAAGCTGGGGCCCACCGGCACGTGGTTCGAGCTGGAGCCCGAGGCGCTGCTGTCCGCCCTCTTCCAGTTGGGGGAGGCGCTGGGACTGGCGTTCGCGGAGGCGCACCGGGTCCAGGTCTCCAACCCGTACCTCGTGGAGGTGGCGGAGCGTTGCCGCGAGGGGCTGTCCCACCTGCGAGGTGCGCACAAGCCGCCCGAAGCCGAGGGCGAGGCCCGCGAGCGCAAGAGTCCCCCGGCGCGCGGCGAGTCCCGTCCGCTGAAGGTGCCCGGGAAGCTGCGGCGCCTGCGCTTCGAGAAGCTGTGGGAGCAGCGCGGGCTGGAGGAGCCGGAAGAGGCGCGGCTGCTCCTGGGACGGCACGGGCCGGTGTACTGCGCCCCGGGGCTGGCGGGCGCGTTCTCACGCAAGGACGGCGCGCTGCTGTGGCGTCGGGCCGCGTCGCTGGGCGTGGCGGCGTCCGCGGATGGCCACGCGGTGGCGGCGGACGACACGCGCGTGTACGGCTTCACCGGCCGGGGCTCGGGCGCGCGGTGGCTGCACGACCATGACGGCATCCCTCTGGGGCCGCTGCTGCTGCGCCAGGACGGGCTGCTGCTGACGCTGTCGGAGGACCGCACGGCGGTGGCCTTCGCGGAGGCCACGGGCCGAGAGGTGTGGCGCCTGGCCCCTCCGCGCACGCAGCGCGGGTGGATGGCCACGCAGGGACACCGGGCGCTCCTGTCCACGGACTCGGGCTACCTGTACGGCCTGGACCTGGAGGACGGTCAGGTGCGCTACCGGCTGCGCTCGCCCCTGCCCTTCCATGGGCCTCCGGTGGCGTGGGGCCGGCGCTTCCTGGCGCTCCTGGGGCGCGGCTCGCATCACGCGCTGCTGCTGGCGGACGCGCACACCGGCGAGACGCAGTGGACGTTCGAGCCGGACCTCATCCTGCCCTCCACGCCGCTGCCGGTGGGCCAGCGGGTGCTCCTGGCCGGGATGCGCGACCAGGACGGGTTCCTGGTGTGCCTGGACGCGCGTGGACGCAAGGTCTGGGAGCGCGCGCTGCACCTGGGCCCGGGGCCCTATGCGCTGGCGCCGCTGCCTCGCGCGGTGGTGGTGACGAGCGCGTCCGGGGCGGCCGCTCGCGTGGCCTTGTCCGGGCAGGTGGACTGGCGGGTGGGGGCGGCCGGCGAGCCGCTGATCACCGCGCTGCCGGCGCGCACCGCCCGCGACGTGACGCTCATCGCGGGAGAGGTGGTGCGCGCGGTGGATCCTCGCGGCGGTCAGGTGCTCGCGGAGGTGCGCGCGGGGGTGGGGCTCGTCGCGCTCCAGGCCGACGTGCGCCTCAACCTGTACTTCCTGGACGACGCCGGCACGCTGTCCGCGTACCGGCTGGGGTCGCACTTCGCCGTCGTGAAGTGACGAAGTGCGGCCTGTCCGTGACTCGCCCTTCACCTGAAACGAAGGGCTACTCGCCCTTCTTGGCGGAGGCCTTGGCCGGGTCGATGTCCTCCTCCGGCCGCTCCTCCTGCGTGGCGCCTTCCCACGTCTCGTTGGCGCCCAGCTTCCACTCCGACGGCACGTCCAGCTTCCACGCGTAGGTGGCGTTGGCGTTGCCACCGGACGCCGCGTGCGAGGCGACGTTGATGGTCATCTCCAGCTTCGCCACCTCCGCGGGCAGCAGGTCCAGGTCGTAGTGGCCCAGCACCATCTGCGGAGGGAACCCGGCGATGAGGCGCTCGGGGTAGTCGATCTTCATCGACGGGTCGGCGCCGCGCATCTCGCCCAGCAGCTTGCCCTTCGCGTCCGTGAGCTTCCACACCGTGTCGAACGAAGCGCTGGTGACCATCTTCTTCACCTTGCCCTCGTCCTTCTCCACGCGCTGCGCGCCCCAGAGCACCAGCTGCAGGCGGATCTGCGGCTTGCCCATCACCATCACCACGTCGTTGGACACCACGTCCAGGCGCATGCCCTTGTCCGTGGCGGACAACACCGGGCGGTAGCGGCCCTCCCGCAGGGAGTCGAACTGCTTGCGCGCGTACTCGTAGAAGGCCTTGCGGTCTCCCGCGCGGTTGTCCTTCTTTTCGCCCCCCGACTCCGCGCGCTGATCCAGCTCCGCCAGATAGCTGTCGAACTTCTTGTTTCCCCCAAAGCGGTCCAGGTGCGCGTCGACGTCGTCGAAGTAGCCCTTGAAGAAGGACTTCAGCTCGTCCTTGTAGGAAGCCTCATCCGGGTTGGAGCGCATCCAGCCCACGCGCTCCATGTAGACGGACTGGATGCGGCGATAGTCCGCGTCCCGCTCCGCCTCGGTGGCCCGCGCGGAGGCGGTGCGGTGACTCGCCACGGCGGCGACGATCACCAGGGCGATGACAACGATGATTCCGAAGTAGCGCTTCAAGCGACAGGCTCCTGTGCGTTCGGGCAGGCAATGATATGAGCCGCATCATCGTGCCCCAGGCCGAGGGAATCCAACTGTTCACCGTACCCCTTCCGCTGGAGGAAGGGGACCTGCTGGGAAGCCCCCAGATTGCTTGGCAGGCCTACGGGAAACCGTCGGATGGCAAAGCGGTGGTGGTGCTGCACGACCTGTCCCATTCCCACCAGGCGTTGAGCACGGAAGTGAACGGTGCGTACCAACCTTCGGGCTGGGGGCGGGAGCTGATCGGTCCGGGCAAGGCGCTGGATCCGGACGTGACGCCAGTCATCGTGCCCAACCTTCTGGGCAGCCCGTTCGGTTCCACGTCGCCGCTGACGCCGGATCCGCACAGCGGGAGGCCCTGGGGCGCGGCCCTGCCGCCGCTCACCGTGCTGGACATGGCGCGCGGCGTGTCCGCGCTGCTGCGGGCCCTGGGGCTCACGCGCGTCCGGGCGGTGGTGGGGATTGGCCTGGGCGGGCTGGTGGCGCTGCGGCTGGCCGCGCTGTTCCCGGAGCTGGCGGACGGCGTGGTGGTGCTGGGCGCGGCACGGGCGCTGCCGGAAGGGCTGCGCGAGAAGCTGGGCCTCACGTCGCAGGTGCTGCGCATGGCGCCTGACAACGAGGACACCCCGCCCCTGCGCGAGCGCGCCCCGAACCGGACGCTGGCGCGGCTTCGCATGGACTACCTCAAGCTGCTCTACGGCCGCGACCACCTGGGCAGCGCGTATCCGGACAGCGCGGCGGCGCAGGCGGCGCTGGAGGCGGAGGCCGCGTCATTCGCGGACACATTCGATCCGATCGCGTGGTCGATGCTCTGCTCCGCGTACGCGGGCTGCGACCTGACGGAGACGTTCTCGAAGATCCACGCGCGGGTGCTGCTGCTCGCGGGCGCGACGGACGCGCTGGCTCCGGCGGGCCGCGTGCGGGACACCTACCACCAGCTGACGGCGGCGGGGGTGCAGGCGCGGTTCGTGGAGCTGCAGGGGCCTGGAGACCACGGCACCCTGCTGTCGGACGCGCACCGGCTGAAGGGGCCGGTGCAGGACTTCCTGCGCTGGCTGCGCGGCTAGCTAGCGCTGCGACTGGTGCTGCGAGGCGAGCCGGGCTCGGAGCGCGCCCACGAGCATCCCGATGGCGATGTCGTTGTTGCCTCCGTGCGGGATGATGATGTCCGCGTGGTGCTTGGACGGCTCCACGAAGCCCATGTGCATGGGGCGCACGTGGCGCAGGTACTGGCCCACCACGTGGTCGAAGTCGCGGCCGCGGTCCTTGATGTCGCGGGTGAGGCGGCGAAGGATGCGCAGGTCGTCGTCCGCGTCGACGTAGATCTTCACGTCCATCTCGTCGCGCACTTCCTTCATGTGCAGCACGAGGATGCCCTCGATGAGGACGATGTCCCCGGGGTCCACGCGGTGCGTGTGCGGCTGACGGCCGGACGTAACGAAGTCGTAGACGGGCTTCTGGATGGCCTGGCCCTGCTTGAGCGCACGCAGGTGACTGACCAGCAGCTCCGTGTCGAACGCGTCGGGATGGTCGAAGTTCACCTCCCGCCGGTCCACCAGGGACATGTCCTTCAGGTCCCGGTAGTACGAATCCTGATCAATGAAGGCGACCCGGCAGTCGGCGAGAGCCTCGCGCACCTTGCGGGCCACCGTGGTCTTGCCGGACGCGGTGCCGCCCGCGATGCCAACGACGAGGGGTGACGACATGCGGCGGGCACTATCCCACCCGACAGGTGGGCGCAAGGATCCGTTGACCGGCCGACATGTGTCCGCCCTTATGCCCGCCGCAAGAGCCCGCGTGCCTGCCCTTCCGCGAGCAGCCATCTGGGCAGGGCCTCCACCGGAAGCGGCCCATCCGCGAGCCCCTGGAGCCCCGCGGCTACCTCCGGGGGCAGCGTCAGGACCTCGAAGCCGATGGCCTTGCGGCGGATGGCGAAGCGCCACGGGCCCGGACCCGGCCGGGCCGCCACCTGCGCCAGCGCCTCCAGGCCGGACACCTCCAGCGCCCCGCAGGCCCACGCACGGCCGGTGAGATGCCGCCGCAACGCCCGTATGGCGAACACCAGCTCCGTCAGGTCGGCGGGGAAGGAACCCAGGCGGACGTCCTCGGCCAGCGCCACCTGGCCCGGGGCTGGAGCCGGCGGCGCCTGGAGGAAGGCGTGCGGCAGCATCATCTCCAGCGACAGCGCGGCGGCCACGCCGTCCGACGGTGCGGCCATCACGCGCTTGCGCGCCCAGGACGCGAACGCGTGGGACAGGGACTTGCCCAGCCCATCGAAGAGGCCTCGGTACTCGCGCGAGCGGGTGAAGGACTCCAGCCCCTCGGGCGCCGCCGCGAGCAGCAGGCGCGTGAGGGGCCAGTCCTTGTCCAGCTGCTCCGCCACCACCGCCAGGCGGAAGTCCCGGTCCGCGCGCGTGCCCTCGGGGTCCTCGTCCTCCGTGGCCGGCGTGACGCCGTGGCCCGCGTCGAACAGCGCCAACGGGCGGCTGTCCCCAGTGAGGGCGGGCACGGGCTCGCGCGCCGCGGGGATGTCGATGGAAGCGCGGGACTCCTTCGGGACGAGCGCGCGCAGCCGCCGCAGTGACGCGAGCGCCACCTCTGGCGGATGGCCGTCGCCCTCGAAGGTGACGGCGCGCAGGCGCGGGCAGCGCGGGAGCACCTCCGCCAGCAGTTCGAACAGCTCCTCGCGCACGGGCTGCGTGTGGTCATCCACGTAGAAGGTCCGCCCTCCCCTGCGCGTCACCACTCCGCCGGCGATGTGGATCTCCACGACCTGATCCAACGGGAAGCCATCCAGCCCCGTGCGCAGGGGGAGGCCCGCGGACAGCTGGTGGCTGAAGAGGTGGCCCAGGTCCAGGAGCAGCGGCAGGCCCGTGCGCGCGTGCAGCTTCGCCATGAAGTCCAGCGCGTGCAGTCCGCCGCGCGTGGCGAGCACGGCGGGGTTTTCAATCACCAGCGGGACGCTCAAGCCCGCCTGGATGTGGAGCGCGTGCGCCGCGCTGTCCCGCACGCCCGCGTCGTTGAACGGCGGCGTGACGTAGAGGTAGCCCGGGAAGGGCTGGCCGCCCGCGTGCCACCAGCCCACGTCGTTGCCCACCCACGGACTGCCCACCGCGCGCGCGTGCGCGTCCAGCTCCGCGAGCGCCGACGCGGGCTCCAGCTCCGGGCCCCACAGGTTCAGGTGCACCGGATGGAAGAGGACCGGCACGTCCGAGCGGCGGCGCCACATCTCCGGGAAGAGCGTGGCCTGGGCCCTCGCCTCCTCCAGCGCGATGGGCGCGCTGTACTCCACGAAGTCGAAGAGACCGGGCGAGGCGTCAAGCAACCGGTACGGATGCGGCACGTCCGAGGCGCTCAGGTTGCTGCTCAGCCCCAGCCCCATCCAGGGCAGTGACCACGAATCCGATGCAGGGCGCGTCATGGGCACACCCTAACCAGCCCGGCTCCGGGTGGCGCTAGCCTTGTGTGGCCGGCCGATCCAGGCGCACGTCCTGGACCGTCAGCACCCTGCCGTCCGCGGCGCGAACCTCCAGCGGCTTCACCGGCTGCCCGTGCGCCTTGTCGAGCACTCGCGTCCGGGGCTCTCCCGCCTCGAAGCAGTGCTGCTGCCCCCACTGACCCAGCGCGACCAGGATGGGAAAGAGGCTCCGCCCCTTCTCCGTCAGCACGTACTCCTGCCAGGCGCTGCCGTCGGACGCCGGCTGGGTTTCGAGGATGCCGTGGTCCACCAGGTGCTTCAGTCGCTGGGCCAGGATGTTCTTCGCCACGCCCAGGCTCTTCTGGAACTCGCCGAAGCGGCGCAGGCCGTACTGCGCATCGCGCACGATGAGCAGCGACCACCAGTCCCCGATGACGTCCAGGGACCGGGCCACCGGGCACACCGCCCCTTCCATGCTCGTCCGCTTCACCACCGCCTCCTTCCAGAGGGCCGCTCCACAACTGGTTGCATAACGAAACCGGGGCTTTTATTCATCCGGCAATTGGTTTCATAATGAAACCAATCACACCGGAGGCAGTCAGATGCGGCTCAAGGGAAAGACGGCGCTGATCACGGGCGGTAACAGTGGCATCGGGCTGGCGACGGCGCGGCTGTTCGTGGCGGAGGGGGCGCGGGTGGCCATCACCGGGCGCAACCGGGAGACGCTGGACGCGGCGGTGAAGGAGCTGGGCGCGAACGTGCTGGCGGTGCAGGCGGACGCCACGGATCCGGCTGCCCTGGAGCATGCGGTGGCGGCGACGGTGGAGCGCTTTGGCGGGCTGGACATCGTGTTCGCCAACGCGGGTGTCTCGGCGCAGACGCCCGTGGGCAAGACGTCGCAGGAAGCGTTCACGTCCGTGCTCCAGACCAACGTCACCGGCGTGTTCTTCACGGTGCAGGCCGCGGCGGCGCACCTGAAGCCCGGAGCGTCGGTCATCCTCACCAGCTCGGTGCACAGCGAGCTGGGGATGCCCGGGTACTCCGCCTATGCCGCGAGCAAGGGCGCGCTGAAGGCGATGGGAAGCGTGCTGGCGGCGGAGCTCGCCCCCAAGGGCATCCGCGTCAACGTCGTGTCTCCTGGCGCGACGAACACGCCCATCTGGGAGAAGAACGCGCCCACGCCGGAGGCCTTCGCGAAGATGGAGCGCGGCATGTCCGCCACCATTCCCATGGGGCGCATGGGCAGGCCGGAGGAGATCGCGCGGACGGTGCTCTTCCTCGCATCCGACGATGCGTCCTACGTGAGCGGGCAGGATCTGTTCGTTGACGGTGGCGTCAACGGCGCCGCGCTGGGTGCGCCCTTGTTCCGCACGTCCGAGCGGGTCTGATACGGGCGACGGTCCTCTATCCCGGAGCTGCTCTCGATGACCTCCTCCCTCAAGCCCACCGCGGTCGTGGTGGGCGTTGGCGCTGAACAGGGCCTGGGCGCGGCCCTGTGCCGGAAGTTCGCCTCGGAAGGCCACCACGTGCTCGTCGCGGGGCGCACGCGGGAGAAGTTGGACCGGGTGGTCGCGGGGCTCACGGCCTCCGGTGGCAGTGGCGAGGCGGTGGTCTCGGACGCGACGCGGGAGGAGGACGTCGCGCGGCTGTTCGACCGGGCCCTGGCTCCGGGAGCGGGCTTCGCCCCCGTGGACCTGGTCGTGTTCAACGCCGGCAACAACCGGCAGGTCCCCTTCCGCGACCTGGACGCCGCGACGTTCGAGGACTTCTGGCGGGTGGGCTGTTTCGGCGGGTTCCTCGTTGGACGCGAGGCGGCCCGGCGGCTGGTGCCCCTGGGCCGGGGCACCGTCATCTTCACCGGCGCATCCGCCAGCCTTCGAGGCCGCGCGGGCTTCACGCACTTCGCCGCCGCGAAGGCGGGCCTGCGGATGATCTCCCAAGGCATGGCGCGCGAGTTCGGTCCGCAGGGCCTGCACGTGGCCCACGTGCTCATCGACGGCGGCATCGATGGTGAACGCCTGCACACGCTGGCCCCTGAGCGGGTGAAGGCGCTGGGCGAGGACGGGCTGCTCCACATCGACGCCATCGCGGAGACGTACTGGCAGCTGCACCGGCAGCACCGTTCCGCGTGGACCCAGGAAGTGGACCTGCGGCCATTCAAGGAGTCGTTCTAGGGCCTCAGCTTTCTGAAGACGCCTCAGCTTTCCGAGCACACGAACACGCTCGCGGGATGGTGGCTCCCAGAGGGAGCACTGCGATGGCATCGCTGTTGCTCTGCTCGCGGGACACCTCGTCCCACGGGAGCAGGCATCCATGAACACGAACCGATTGCGGCATCTCTTCTCGCGCGCGCTGCGGGCCTCGCTCGCGACGCCACTGGTGCTGGCGGGCTGTGGCACCGGCGGCACGGACCTGCGGGGCTACTCGGCCGTCGAGTGCACCCCGCTGGGCGATCCCGCCATCAATGACCTGAGCATCCAACCCGCGGTGGACTTCGTCGAGTCGCGCGTCCTCTCAGGCTATGGCCGCGAGGGCCCGGTGGGCTACGAGACCCGAGCCTCCACCGGAGAGGCGTGCGCGAGCGCCACCGACGTGTCCGCTTGTCAGACAGCCTTGGCCGAGGCGAGCTCCAGCGACGGCTTCACCGGCAACTGCGTCCAGCTCTGCTCGAGGTACTTCCTGGCGACGACGCGTGGCGATGAGGTGAAGACCTGGGCTTCGCTGCAAGAGCTCCAGAACCTGCTGGGCGCGGTCGACACCGCGCAGGAAGCGGCGCTCCTCACCTTCGCCGCGGGCTACCGGTTGAGCTGCCAAACGCTGGAGCAGGGAGCGGTGAAGCGGAATCCGGATGGAGGCTTCAACGTCGTGGCAACGAAGGGCGACGCGTGCGGCGAGGGCTCGAACCTGATGCAGTACGTGGTCAGGGTGTCCGCCAACGGCGAGCTCCGCGAGGTGGAGGATCACGTGCTGCAGAAGGGCTCGGGCCCATGCTCCGTGGGCCGCCGGCCCGTGGGGCTGGAGGGCTCCGTCGCGGGGGGCTGCGAGGACGCGCTCGGGCACCACTTCGCCCAGACCGCGCACCTGGAGGCTGCGTCCATCCACGCCTTCCTGCGGCTGCGTGAGGAGCTGGCCCTGCATGGCGCGGAGGCAGCACTCCAGGAGGCGGCGCTCGCGAGCGCGGTGGATGAAGTCATGCACACGGAGATGACGGGACGGCTCGCGCGCCGTTACGGGGCCACGCCACCGCCGCCCGCCGTCGCGGCCGTGCCCCTGCGCCCGTTGAGCGAGGTGGCGTTGGACAACGCCGTGGAGGGGTGCGTGCGCGAGACCTACGGCGCGCTGGTGGCCCATCACCAGGCGCTGCACGCGCGCGACGCGGAGGTGCGCGAGGCCATGGTCCGCATCGCCGAGGATGAGACGCGGCACGCGGGCCTGTCGTGGGACATCGACCGGTGGGCGCGCTCGCGTCTGTCCGCGCCGGAGCAGTCAGCGCTGCGCGAGGCCCAGAAGCGCGCCGTGGCCCTGCTGCGCGCGGAGGTCGCGATGCCGCTCGATTCAGCGCTCGTCACGGAGGCGGGGCTGCCCACGCCCGAGGCCGCGCTGGCGCTGCTCGACACGCTGGAGCAGGAGCTCTGGGCCTGATCAGATCGTCGGCTTGTTCCGGGTCGCGGCCTCGCGCGCGGCCTGGAGCGTGTCGTCCACCGCGGACTCCACCGCGTCGCTGACCAACTCCGGCGCGGAGGTGCGCCAGCGCTCCAGCGCCGCCTCGTGCATCGCCTCCGGATCCTGGAGCTTCTCGTCCGTCTCCGGAGCCACGTCCGCGATGCAGTCCGGGCACACGCCTTCGAGCGCGCGCGACCACACCTCCAGGTGCGTGGTGATGAGCACGCCCTCCATGGCCAGGGCCTCGCGCAGTCCCCTCCGACCCGCGCCGCGCATCTGCGTGCCATGCACGCGGTCCAGCATCGTGCGCATCCAGGCGGCCACCGCCTCGGGTTTCGGACACGTCTGCCTGCCACATACCCGGCAGGTCGTCTGCCAGGACTGCCCTTCCATTGGAGTCATCGCGACCCACTCCTCGCACCCGGTTTGCGGACTCGCTTTAGCAAGGCCCCTCCTCTCACGCACGTAGACGTGAGCGTCTATGAATGCGGAGAATCCGACTTCCTGGACCCTTCTGGAGCCCCTCATGTCCCGAGCCGAGATCGACGAATCACATGCGCAGTTCCGTGGAGCCTGGAGGCTCATGACGCTGGGGCTGCCCCGTGGAGAGGTCGTGGAGCGTGCGGACGTGTTCATCACCGCGGGTCACGTGACGTGGTCGCTGATGAACATGTCGTTCCTCAACCGGCCGGCGGAGACGGAGGCGGAGCTGATGCGAGCGGTGGACTCGGCCGCGAGCTACTTCGCGCAGGGACCGCACGGGTGGGCCTTCACGCTGACGCCGGAGTGGCTGGCGCCGGGGCTGCGGGAGCAGGCGGACGCGCTGCTCGCCACGCGAGGGCTCAAGCCGGGGATGACCACGTCGGGCATGGTGGCGGACCGGATGCTGGAGCCGGTGCGGCCCCTGCCGCCGCTCGACCTCCGGCCGGTGAACGACACCTGGGGCTACAACGCCGTCGCGGACGTGAACGCCGCGAGCTACGACACGCCCCAGGCGCTGGGACGTGAAGCCCTGGCCGCCCCCGGCATCTTCGGCCCCGAGAGCCGGGCCTTCGTCGGCTGCCACGACGGCGCGCCGTCGACGAGCACGGTGGCGCTGCGCGTGGACGGCATCGTCTACATCGCGCTGGTGGCGACGCTCGCGGAGCACCGCCGCAAGAGCGCCGCGGAGACGGTGCTCCGGCGCGCGCTGGAGGAGGCGAAGCACGCGTGGGGGTTGGAGCGAACGGTGCTGCATGCCACGGAGGCCGGCGCGCCCGTCTACCGCCGCATGGGCTACCGGGACGTGGCGCCGTTCGTCTCGTACTTCGCGCCCCCGAAGGGAGCTTGAAGCACCGCGGCGCCGGTTTCCCAGGAAGACCCGTGCCCTGCCGGGACTTGGGAGCTGACCCCGCGCGTCAACAGCGCGAGCCTGCTGCCCAAGGGTCGTCCACTCAACGCAGCATGAGTCCCACTGCGGGGGCTGGGGTTTGGACCGGCGCCGCCGCTGTCTAGCTTGGTCCATCAGCCCCCCACCCCTGGACCCCCACCTTGGCGATTCCCTCTCGCACCGACGTGCGCCGCTCCACCGCCGCGCTCCTCGGCGCGCTCCTCGTCCTGACCTCCGCCTCCGCCCAGGCGCAGTCCGCGCCCACGCCGCTGGAGGACAACCGCACCATCACGCTGGGCTACATCGGCATCGCGTATGAGCTGGGCGGCATCATCGACCCCACGCTGCAACCCGGTGGCACCAGCAGCGTGCGTCCCAACTGGTTCACCTTCGCGCCGCATGCGTCCCAGGCCGGCGGCAAGGGCATGTACAGCGCGGCGCTCGCGCGGCACTTCATCAACACCGCGCGGCTTCAGCCTTCGCTGTCGCTGACGAACGCGCTGGACCGGCTGGGGCTGGACGGCGTGCTGCGCCTGCGGATCCAGGACCTGTCGCTCCGGCTCATCGCGCAGGGCCTGACGGTGGACGCTGCCACGGCCCTCAGTGTGCTGACGAGCGCGCTCAACGCCGGGGCGCTCGCGGACGTGCGCACCCTGCTGGCCACCGCGTCGCGCATGGGCACGCTGTACTGGAGCGCTCCGGGCGCGACGCCGCTCGACAAGGTGGAGGCCATCGTCATCACGCTGGAGCGCACGCTCCACGAAGGCAACCTCGCCATCTACAACGACATCGGCGGCTCAGCGCGTCTGTATCTGGACTGGCGCGCCGCCGCCACCGGGCCCATCACGCCCGCGCGCGTGCTCACCGAGTTCACCCTGGTGGACGCCAACAACGTGGAGGCACAGCAGGCGTATGCCTATGCCATCGCGCACGCGGAGGACTCGCCGCGCCCCACCCGCATGGATTTGATCTTCCCCGGCATGCCCTGGAAGAGCCTGCTCATCGCCGCGTTCGCGCTCTACGAGGACGCCCGGCTCGCGCCCACGCCCGCGCGCCGTGACGCGCTCGTCGCCATGGGCACCAACTTCGTCGCGTGGCGCGAACAGTACGACCAGGCCCAGCCCGTCTTCACGCCCGCGGGTTCGCCCTCCGACGAGGTGTCTCGCGCGGCCGTGCTCCAGATGCTGACGCCCTTCCTGATGACGGACTTCGGCACCGTGCGCTGGACCTACGCGGACTATGCGTATGCCCAACCGGACCGCGACGGAAACCCGCTCACCTCCCCTCCGTGCGAGTACAGCTGGGCGGACTTCTGGGATCGATGGAACGGAATCCTCTTCGCGTTCGACAAGGCCTATGCACGGCCCACCGAGTTGTGGGTCATGCCTGAACCCCTCATGGATCCGCTGGGCTGACAGACGGCCCGGACGCCCTGTGCGCTCGCTTGACGGGCGCGGGGGCCGTGCGGGAGCGTGCAAACCCGATGAGTCCCCTCCCCGGTGGTCCGTTCGAACCTGTTCGCCACGCATCCAAGGACGATGCGTCCTCACCGGGCACGGCCGCCGCGCGCACGCCGCGTGACGCGAATCAGCCCCCCGTTCCGGCCGACGAGGCCAGCATGTCCGCGCAGACCCGCTTGCAGGTCCTGCGGGAGATGATGGCCGAGGCGTTCCTGGCGCTCGACGCGCAGGGAATCATCCATGAGCTCAACCACCGCGCCGCGTCGCTGCTGGGCCTGCCGTATGGCACCTGCCAGGGCCTGACGCCGTGGGAAGCGCAGCCGATGCTGGCCGGCACGACGTTGCACGAGCGGCTGCTGGACGCGCTCACCACGCGCGAGCCCGCGCGCTTCCTGTCGGAGCTGCCGTCAGGCGTCTGGCTGGAGCTGTCCGTGCGGCCGGTGGGCGGCGAGACGTGGGTGCTGGCCACGGACATCACCCGCCGTCAGCGCGCGGAGACCGAGGTCACGCGCACCGAGGAGCGCTTCCGCCAGCTGGGCGAGCGGTTCCAGGTGGCGCTGGAGTCCGCGCAGATGGCGGTCTGGGAGACGAACCTCGTCACCGGGCAGGTGTTCCGCTCGGAGGGGCATGACCGGCTCTACGGCTACCCGCAGCTCCTGGCGGAGTGGACGCACGAGCAGTTCCTGGCGTCGCTGCATCCGGACGACCGTCCCGCGGTGGAAGCGCAGGTGACGGCCATCTTCCACAACGACGTGCTGTCGTATTCCTCCACCTTCCGCACGCACTGGCCGGACAACACCTGGCACTGGCTCATCAGCCGGTCGCGAGTCATCCGCGACGCGAACGGCAAGGTGATGGTGGTGCGCGGGGCCATCCTGGACATCACCGCGCTGAAGGAGACGGAGGAGGCGTTGCACGAGGCGGTGCGCACGCGCGACGACTTCCTGTCGGTGGCAAGCCACGAGCTGCGCACGCCGCTCACGTCGCTGCGCCTGCAGGTGGACCTGTTGCGGCGCATGGCCGAGTCGAAGGGCCACGAGCCCCTGGGCTCCGAGAAGGTCACGACGCGGCTGGACGCGGCGGACCGGCAGCTCAAGCGGCTGACGTCGCTGTTGGACAACCTGCTGGACGTGAGCCGCATCCGCACGGGCAAGCTGGACTTCGATCTGGCGAGCGACGACCTGGCGCCGGTGGTGCAGGACCTGGTGGCGCGCTTCGGGGACGAGGCGAAGCAGGCCGGGGTGGAGCTGGACGCGCGCGTGGAGGGCCCTGCGCCGTGCCGGTTCGACCGGCTCAAGCTGGAGCAGGTGCTGAGCAACCTCATTTCCAATGCGCTGAGATACGGACAGGGCACGCCGGTGAACGTGTCGCTGCGCCGTCAGGACGGACAGCTGCGGCTGACCGTGCGGGACGGCGGTCCGGGAGTCCCCGCCGCAGAGCGAGAGCGCATCTTCCAGCGCTTCGCCCAGGTGCAGGGCTCCGCGCGCACGGGAGGCCTGGGCCTGGGGCTCTACATCGTGCAGCAGATCGTGGAAGCGCACGGCGGCCGCGTCTGGGTGGAGGAAGCATCCGGCGGCGGCGCGGCGTTCATGGTGACGCTGCCGGTGGACGGCGCATAGGCGGGCTTCAGGGATCGAGCGACGCTTCCCCACTGTCGACGGGAAAGCCCAGCCGGAGGGGCTTCGTCTCGCCTTGCTTCAGGTCCACGAGCACGCGCATTGCCACCGGGCCGAACAAGCCATCGATGGCGAAGAAGGTGTAGCGGCCGGGAGGCAGCTGGCTGAAGGTGAGGTCCCACGGCCAGTTTTGAAACTCCGGCACATCCGGATCGTCCGACGGCCAATCCGTCGCGGCGGGATCGCGGGTGAATGCGGAGCGCTGGAGGGCTCGCAAGCCTCTGAACGTCTTCGGCATGTCCACATGGCCGGGAACGAGGAAGGTCTCCAGCCGTTCGCGTGAATCCGGGAAGTGGACCTGGAGCGCGCCCCCTCCAGTCCTCGGGACGAAGTCCCTGCGTTCGCGTTCGCGTGACGAGAGCGAGACGGGCTGGGGTGAGAAGACCAGCGGTGCGGGCCTTGGCCACGGAGCATCCCGGACCTGCTCCTCCGAAACGTGCACGAAGCACTCACGGCCCCCTGGAACGCGCAGCACGTAGTGGCCGGTTTCATCCGCTTGGGTGCGGGTATCGAGCCCGGCCTCGCAGCGCGCCCGGACCGTCACGCCCGCGAGCGGAACACGCGCCCCGTCCGTCACGAACCCCTGGAGCACCGCGTCCGCGGTCAACCGCAGCTCCACCTGGTCCTCGTGCGCTCCGACCGCGTACAAGGCCGTTCCGCCCTGCTCCTCGTTCACCCGGAGGAACATGGGGCGATGGGGCAGGCCCGCGAGACGGAAGCGCCCGGCCTTGTCCGTGCCATTCCCGCCCCCGGTGAATGCGTCGCGCGGGATCTGCAGGTCGTCGGGCTCCACCAGGTCGATGCGAGCATAGGGAGCCTGGGTTCGCCCATCTTCGTGGAACACCTGACCCCGAACGATGTGGCCGGGATCGAGCGTGATGTCAGGGACCGTCCGCTCCTCGTGCGCGTGCCCTTCGAATCGCAGGCGAACCGAGGCCATGTCCGGCGCGCCGATATAGAGGGTGTAGAGCCGCGAGGTTTCCGTGGCCCAGGCGAAGCGGCCTTCACGATTGGCCACCGTCCAACTGTGGATCCAGTACAGCGACAGGGGCTTCCCAACCGGATCGACGACACGGCCCACCAGACGGCCCGTCGGCTGGAACACCACGGGCCCGCCATTCGGGCCGGAAGGACCTTGTTCCGCGCGGCCCACGACCTGGTCCATCCCATCCGTGGACCTGAGCTCGAGCTTGTGGGGCCGGGCCAGGAGATGCATCAACTCGAAGCGCCCGTCCGGGTCGGTCCGGGTCTCGCATTCGCCCTTGAGGCCCCTGCCCTCTGGAGACTCGATCGCGATGGCCCGAAGCCGCAGGCCGGCCAGCGGTTTCCCGTCGGGAGTCACCGCCCGGCCTGTCCAGGGCCCCGCGGCGGCGCCTTCGAAGCTCGCCGTGACTTCGGACTTCTGTCCGGGATGGACCTCGACGTCCACGTCGCGGTCCCACCGGCACCCGGCGGCAGGCTCGTAGCCCGCCGTCACGCGGTAGCGCTGCGGCGCGAGTCGCAGATAGCGCAGTCCCTCAGGCGTCTGCTCGGACTCGCGCGAAACGTCGAGCCACCGATCGATGGACGTCAAGACGTTCGTGGCGTTCGGGACCCCGCGTCCCTCGGTGTCGACCACCCGCACGAGCAATGGCGAGCCTCGTCCCATCACGACGGTGAGCTCGGGCTGGGGCGTGATGATCTTCAACCGCCGCCAGGCCCACTCTTTCTTGGTGGAATAGAGCAGGCCTTCGCCCGCGGCCGCGCCCAGGAAGATGAACCGGCCCTGCGCATCACTGCGGGTTTCCACGACTGGGGCGCCGGCGTGTGAAGAAACAAACCGGAGCCGGACGTCGCTCACGGGCTTCCCCTCCGTATCCACCACGCGTCCGGAGAGTGGCACCGCGCGCGCCAGGGGCAGCTCCATCCGCGGCCTTGAATCCGGCGCGATCCGGAAGTCCGTGCGCGAGGTCGTCACGAAGCCCCGTGCCTGGACCTCGGCGACATACCAGCCCGGCTTCAGCGCAACGCGTCCCGTTCCGTGGGCGTCCGTCGTGCCGGGCAGTGCGTTGTCTCGCTTCAGATCCGCGCGCCAGACCTTCACCTGCGCGCCAGGAACAGGTTGCCCCTCCGGGTCCACGACCCGGAACATCCACGTCACGTCCTTCGCCGGTCCGGGCGTTTCCAATTCCGGACGCGTGCCCGCGCAAGCGAGCACCACGGCAACGATCCCCACCCAGCTCCATCGCATGGCGTGAAGCATACGCGATGGGTTCGCATCAGCGCATGAACGGCCTTCCGCCTCCGCGACCAGGACGCGCTGACTGGATGACGTGCACGCCGGTCCCGGTCAGCTCCACGGGGATGCGCAGGATCGCGTCCGCTCCGTCCATCTGGTCCCGGATGAAGACCGTGTAGTGCCCCAGGGGCAGATGACTGAAGCGGAAGTCCGCCCCCAACATGAAGTCGGGAACGAAGGACTCGTGCCCATCCTCCGACTCCCATGTGCTCGGCATCGGGTCGGATCCGAAACCAGCCCGCATCACGTCATCCAGCGCCTCGGGCGAGCGAGGCCAGGGAACGTCTCCCGGAAGCACGAACGCGGTGACGAACTCGCGAGATGCCTCGACGCGCACCTCCAGCGACACGGGCCCCTGACGGGGCTCGAAATCCAACGACTGCCGTGAGCCGGACGACACACGAAGCCGCGTCGAGGAGAAGGACACCGGAGGCGGCTGGGGCGGAAAAGGCGGCCGGATGTTCAGGGGGCTCCCTTCGGGATGCACGAAGCACTCGCGGTCTCCCGGGATGTTCATGGAGTAGAGGCCCGCCCCGTCGCTCCTGGAGCTCACCGTGAACCCACCTTCGCAGCGGACGTTCAGGCTCACCCCCGCCAGCGGAACCCGCGCCCCATCCGTCACGGAACCGTGCAGTTCCGCATGGGGAACGAGCCGCAACCGCACCGCCGTCTCATTCGGTTCGAGCGCATGGAGCACGGTCCCGTGTTCCTTCGAATCGACGCGCAGGAACTGGAGCCGGCCAGGCACATGCTTGAGTTCGAAGCGGCCCTCGGCGTCGGTCATCGCCCCCTGCGAGCGATAGGGTCCATGGCCGTCCAGGTCGAACTCCTCCACGAGCTCGACCTCCTGATGGGGCACGCCCGTGCGGCCGTTCCTCGCGAAGACACGGCCCTGGACGGTGCGGCCCTCCTCGAGGACGACGTCCGGGACCTGGAGCACTTCTCCTTCCCGCCCTTGCGCGCGCACGAGTGCGGGGGCGAATCCCAACACGTCGATGACCCACTGATAGGTGTGGGTCAAGTCCACGTATCGCACGTACTCGCCCCGCGGATTGTTCGGTGAGTGTCCGTTGACTTCGAAGAAGCCCACGGGCTGTCCATCCGGGCGCACGACACGGCCCTTCAGGCTTCCAGAGACTCTGCGGAACACCACCGCTTCACCCGTTCCTGAGGGAAGAGGACCTCTCGCCTCCCAGTCCTGGGCCCCTTCGGGGGCACCCAATGTCAGGACGCGCGGAGCCTTGAAGACGTGCGGAAGGGTGAAGGAGCCGTCCTGCCCCACGACGCCCTTGCACCAACCGCTCAAGCCCAGCCCCGGCGGCTCTTCATGCCCCCCCCAGGCAGTCACTGTCCCGTGGTCAAGCGCCTTGCCGTTGGCATCCACGGCCCGCCCTCGCCAGGGTCCAGCGTCATGAAGGCCTTCGAAGCTCACCGTCGCTTCCGCCTGCTGGCCTGGAAGGACCTGGACCGCGATGCTGCGAGTCCACTCACAGCCGGGCACGGGAGTGTACCTGCCGGAGATGCTGTAGCGCCCTGAGGGAAGCTGCTGGAAGACGGTGGTATCTTGCGCCTCCTCCGGGGACAGCTCGTCGGGGCTCATGTCATCCATGGACACGAAGTCATCCATGGACGAGATGGAGAAAGGCCCTCCAGGCAATGGCTGTCCATCGGGCCCGCGCACCTGAACGCGCAACGAGCCGAGCCCACCCATCACCACCACCAGCTCCGGCGCGGGCGCCACGAGCTCCAACCGCGTCGGACTCCACTTGTACTTCTCCGCCTGAAGCATCACGCGTCCAGCGGGAACACCGTCGAAGCGGAAGCGCCCTTCCGCATCGCTCACGGTCTTCGGCGCGGACACGGTTTCGTTGGAGCGGCTGAGTCGAAGCGTGGCCCACGCGATGGGCTTCCCTCCCGCATCCACCACGCGCCCGGCGATTGGCGCCGCTCGCTCCAGCGTCACGTCCAGACGCGCCTTTCCGGTGACGGGGACCCGTGCATCCGTGCGGGTCACGCTCACGAAGCCCGCCGCCTCCGCCTGGAGGACATACCAGCCCGGCATCACCTGAAGCCGCGCCGTCCCCGTCGCATCCGTGGTGCCCGACCTGATGACCAGGCTCCCGCGATCCGCGCCGCGTGCCACCAGCGCCACGCCGGGCACGGGTTGCCCGGCCGGATCCACCGTGCGGACGGTGAACGCCACCTCCTCCACGGGCCATCGGGTCTTCGTTTGCACCGGACGCGGCGCCTCCGCGCACGCGAGCACCACCGCCAAGAGCCCCACCCAGCTCCATCGCATGCCCCGCAGGTTAGCAGGGACTGGCGCGGATACGGCGCCGGCATCAATCCATGAGCAGCGCCCCTCCACTCTCCAGGGGGAAGCGGAGCGGAAGGGACTTCGTCTCCTCGCGGATCAGGTCCACCGGCACGCGCAGGACCGCGAACGCAGTGTCCTGGGGTTCGACGACGAAGAGCGTGAAGCGCTTCCCCGGTAGGCGGCTGAACGTGAAGTTCTTCTGCAGGAATTGATATCCGGGCACGTCCGGATCATCCGAACGCCAGGTGAGTGAAGGCGGGTCGATGCTGAAGGCGGATCGCTGGAGCGCTTTCAGCTCCGCGAAGTTCTTCGGCATGCGCGCATTGCCAGAGACAAGGAACGGCTCCAGTCGTTCACGCGGCTCGGGGAAGTGAACACGGAGCGTGGCGCCAGCACTTCGGGGCACGAAGTCCGTGCGCTCACGCTCACGCGGGGAGAGCACCACGGGCTGGGGCGAAAAGACGAGCGGCGGAGGCCTGGGCCAGGGCGCTCGATCCCGGAGATGCTCCTCTGAAGCATGCACGAAGCAATCCCGGTCCGCGGGAACACGGAGCACGTAGTGGCCGGCTTCGTCGGTCTTGGCGCGAGCATCGAGCCCGGCCTCGCAACGCACCTGCACTGTCACCCCCGCGAGAGGAACCCGCGCGCCATCCGTCACGAAGCCTTCGAGCGTTCCGTCGGGTTTCAGCGTGAGGTCCACCCGGTCCTCGCCGGGCCCGAGCGCGTACAGGATCGTCCCGGCCTTCTCGTCATTCACCCGAAGGTATTGCCGTCGCCGGGGCACGCGGTCGAACCGGAAGCCGCCGGCCATGTCGGCGGGAAGCGCATGGGGAAAGTACGAACGCCGGATGTCCACATCGTCGGGGTCCACCAGTTCGACCCTGGCTTGGGGCACCGGGGTGAGGCCATCCGCCTCGACGACCCGCCCCACCACGGAGTGCCCGGCGTCGAGCATGATGTCCGGGACCGTCCTCACCTCATGTTCGCGGCCTTCGACACGCACGCGCGTCGGAGCCATGTTCGGAGCACTGGCGATCAGCGAGTAGGTGCGAGACGCCCACAGCTCCCGGCTGAAACGACCTTCGGGTTCGGTAAAGGATGCCCAATCGACGCTGTACTCGGGCACAGGCTTTCCGTCGGGCCCGAGGACCCGTCCCACCAGCGTGCCAGGCGAGCGGAACACCACGGGTCCGCCCTTCATGTCGGAAGGCGCTTGTTCCGCCACGCCGATCAGCCGGAGAGCTGCCTGGGTTCGGAGCTCGAGCTTGTGAGGCCGCGCCAGGGCACCCAACCACTCGAAGCTTCCGTCCGGGGCGGTGAGGGTCTCGCACTCGCCTCCGGGCCCCTTGTCCTCCGGAGCCTTGAGCGCCGTGGCGAGCAGTCGCAGGCCGGCCAGCGGCTTGCCGTCAGGCGTCACCGCCCGGCCCATCCAGGGGCCCGCACGGGCGACATCCTCGAAGCTCACGGTGACATCGGCCTGCTGCCCGGGAAGGACTTCGACGTCCACGCTTCGCTTCCACCAGCAACCGGCGTGAGGAACGTAGACAGCCGTCACGCGATAGCGCTGCGCCGCGAGTCGCAGGTGGACGGTCCCCTCGGGCGTTCGCTCTGACTCGTGCGAGAGGTCGACCCCCCGGTCGATGGGGCTCACGAAGCTCGATGATTTCGAGGCCACGTGTCCGTCGATGCCGAGCACCCGCACGAGCAATGACGAGCGCCGGCCCATCACGACGGTGAGCTCGGGCTGGGGCGTGAGGACCTTCAACCGCTGCCAGCTCCACTCCTCCTTGTCGGAATAGAGCAACCCCTCGCCAGCGCTCACACCCTGAAGGGTGAAGTGGCCCTGCGCATCACTGGTGGTTTGCACGACCGGGGCGGCGACGCTGGAAGAGACAAACCGGAGCCGGACGTCGCTCACGGGCTTCCCCTCCGCATCCACCACCCGTCCGGAGAGAGGCACCGCGTGAGCCAGGGACAGCGCCATCCGGGGCTTGGATTCCGGCGCGATCCGGATGTCCGTGCGGAATGCCGTCACGAAGCCCCGGGCCTGGGCCTCGGCGGCATACCAGCCAGGCTTCAGGATGCGGGCTCCCGTCCCCTGTGCATTCGCGGTGGCAAGCAGCGCGCTCTCTTGTGACAGATCCGCGCGCCAGACCTTCACCCGCGCACCGGGGACAGGTTGCCCCTCCGGATCCACGACCCGGAACATCCACGTCACGTCCTTCGCCGGTCCGGGCGTTTCCAATTCCGGACGCGTGCCCGCGCAAGCGAGCACCACGGCAACGAGCCCCACCCAGCTCCATCGCATGCCCCACAGGTTAGCAGGGCGTGACGCTGCCGTGGACGGAGTGCATGCGGGCTTCAGGGCACGAGCAGCGTCCCCCCACTGTCGGCGGGAAAGCCGAGACGGAGGGACTTCATCTCGCCCTGCTTCAGGTCCACGGGCACGCGCAGAACCGACGGTCCAAACTCCCCATCGACGGCGAAGAAGGTGTAGCGGCCGGACGGCAGGTGGCTGAAGGCGAAGTCCGTGCGCCAGAAGTAAGCCCCCGGCACATCAGGATCCTCCGGCGGCCATTTCCTCGCGGCGGGATCGCTGGTGAATGCGGAGCGCTGGAGGATCCGCATGGCTCCGTACGTCTTCGGCATGTCCACATCGCCGGGAACGACGAAGGTCTCCAGCTTCTCGCGTGGCTCCGGGAATTGGACCCGGAACGCGCCCCCTCCGTCCCTCGGGGCGAAGTCCCTGCTTTCGCGCTGGTGTGGCGAAAACGAGACGGGCTGGGGTGAGAAGACCAGCGGCGCGGGCCGGGGCCACTGGGCATCCCGGAGCGGCTCATCCGAAACGTGCACGAAGCACTCGCGCTCCCCCGGAACGCGCAGCACGTAGTGGCCTGCGTCATCCGTCGTGGTGCGGGTGTCGAGCCCGGCCTCGCAGCGCGCCCGGACGGTCACGCCCGCGAGCGGAACGCGCGCCCCATCCGTCACGCCCCCCTGGAGCACCGCGTCCGCGGTCAGCCGCACCTCCACCTGGTCCTCGTGAGCTCCGACCTCGTACAAGGCCGTTCCGCCCTGCTCGTCAGTCACCCGGAGGAACTGGGGGCTTCGGGGCAGCTGTTCGATTTGGAAGCGGCCCGCATTGTTCGCTTCACGCGTCGCACGGTGCTCGTCGCGCGGGGTCTCCAGGTCGGCGGGGTCCACCCGCTCGACGCGGGCATGGGGAACCCATGTGCGCCCATCTTCATGGAACACCCGGCCCACGACGGCGTGACTGGGTTCGAGCGTGATGTCAGGGAGCGTCAGTTCCTCGTGCGCGCGAGCTTCGACTCGCAGGCGGACCGGGGCCATGCCCTGCGCTCCAATGAACAGGGAATAGGGACGCGAGGTGTCCGTGGTCCAGGCGAAGCGGCCGTCGCGATTGGCCACCGGATTTCCCTGGAGGATGTACTCCTGCATGGGCTGCCCATCCGGTTGGAGGACGCGGCCCAGGAGCGCGCCAGGAGGCTGGAACACCACGGGCCCTCCATTGGGGCCGGAAGGTGCTTGTTCCGCGACGCCCATCTTCCGGCGAAGCCCATCCATGGACCCGAGTGCGAGCTTGTAGGGCCGAGCCAGGGGATGCCTCAACTCGAAGCGTCCGTCTTCGTCTGTCGTCGTCATGCATTCGCCCAAGAGCTCCCCGCCCTCCGGGGTCTTGAGCGCCGTGGCCCTCAGACTCATGCCAGCCAGCGGTTTCCCGTCGGGAGTCACAGCCCGGCCCGTCCAGACTCCCGCACTGGAGACGCCTTCGAAGCTCACCGTGAATTCAGCCTGCTGTCCGGGAGGGACGTCGACGTCCACGGTGCGGTCCCACCGGCATTCAGCCGCAGGAGCGTAGCTGGCCGACACGCGATAGCGCTGCGCCGGGAGTCGCAGGTGGCGCGTTCCCTCAGCCGTTTGCTCGGACGCGTGCGAGATGCCGACATTCCGGTCGATGGGCCTCACGAAGCTACGGGAGTTCGGGACCACGCGGCCCTCGGGGTCGACCACCCGTACGAGCAATGACGAGTGTTGGCCCATCACGATGGTGAGTTCGGGCTGGGGAGTGACGACCTTCAAGCGGTGCCAGCTCCAATCCGCCTTGCTGGCATAGAGCAGGCCCTCGCCCGCGGCCACGCCCTGGAGGGTGAACTGGCCCTGCGTGTCACTGGAGGTTTGCACGAGCGGGGTGGCGACGGAGGAAGAGACAAACCGGAGCCAGACGCTGTTCAGCGGCTTTCCCTCCGTGTCCACCACGCGTCCGGAGAGTGGCACCGTGCGCGCCAGGGCCAGCTCCATCCGCGGCCTCGAATCCGGCGCGATCCGGATGTCCGTGCGGAATGCCGTCACGAAGCCCCGGGCCTGGACCTCCGCGGCATACCGGCCCGGCTTCAGCGCAACACGTCCGGTCCCCTTTGCGTCCGTCATGCCGGGCAGCGCGTTGTCTTGCGACAGCTCCGCGCGCCAGACGTTCACCCGCGCACCGGACACGGGCTGTCCCTCCGGGTCCACGACCCGGAACACCCATGTCACTTCATTCGCCGGTCCGGGCGTTTCCAACTCCGGACGCGTGCCCGCGCAAGCGAGCACCACGGCAACGAGCCCCACCCCGCTCCATCGCATGGCGTGAAGCATACGCGATGGGTTCGCATCAGCGCGTGTAGAGCCTTCCGCCCTCCCGAGCGGGCCGCTTCGAATCGACGGCATGCACGCCGGCCCGGGCCAGGTCCACGGGGATGCGCAGGAGTTCATCGAGCCCGTTCTCCTCCTCGCGGATGAAGAGCGTGTAGCGCCCGAGGGGCAGCCTCCTGAAATCGAACCGCGCTCCTGACAGGAAGCTGGGGACGATCCCGGACTCCCCGTCCTCCGACTCCCATGCGTTCTGCCACGGCTCGGGTTCAAAGCCGGCCCGGAGGAGTTCATCCAGGGCTTCCGGTGAGCCCGGCCACGGAACGTCCCCCGGCAGGATGAACGCCGTGACGAACTCGCGGGATGCCTTGACGGTCACTCGCAGGTGGGCGGGCCCCTGCCTTGGCTCGAAGTCCAACCGGTGCTGCGAAGCCGGAGCCAGATTGATCAGCCGCGGCGAAAAGGACACCCGTGGCGGCCGGGGCCTCGGCCTGACGTTCAGGAGACTCGCTTGGGCGTGCATGAAGCACGGGCGATTCGCCGGAACGCTCACCGAGTAATGGCCCACGGCGTCGGTTCTGGCGTCCACCTTGAAGCCACCTTCGCAGCGCAGCTCCAGGTTCACCCCGGCCAGGGGAACCCGAGCCCCCACCGTCACGGAGCCCTCGAGTTGCGCAGCCGGCACGAGCCGCAGCTGCACCGACACCTCATCGGATTCGAGCCCACGGAGGACGGTCCCCTGCCCTTTCACGTCCACGCGTAGGAACTGGCGGCGACCGGCGACGTGATCGAACCGGAAGTGCCCGTCCGCGTCCGTCGTTGCCTTGTGAGGCCGGCGCATCCATCGGGTCTCCAGGTCGAAGACCTCCACGAGTTCGACCTCCTGCCCGGGCACCCCCGTCTTGCCATCCTCCGCGACGACGCGCCCGTGGACGGCGCGGCCCACATCGAGGACGACATCCGGGACGGTGAGGATTTCGTGCGCACGCCCCTCCGCGCGCACGAGCGCGGGCGCGAAGCCCTCCGCTTCGATGACCCACTGGTACGTGTGTGACGACGGGACGTTGTGTTCGTATTCGCCACGCGGATCCTCTTCGGAATACGAGCGGATCTTGAAGTGCGCCTGGGCTTGCCCGTCCGGCCGCAGGACGCGTCCCTTCAGCAATCCGATGCCGGAGCGGAACATCACCGGCTCCCCCGTTCCCGCGGGAAGCGGCCCGTCGGCCAACATGCCCATGGACGGGTGGGTGGCCGTCCATTCCAGGCTCACCGGAGCCTTGAACACGTGCGGAAGGGCGAAGGACCCATCCGGCCCCGGACGGACGTCGCACCGGCCATGCATGCCCACGTCATCCAGCGATCCATTCTCCAGCCAGGCTTTCACCACCCCCGGGGCAAGGGCCTTCCCCCTGGCATCCACGGCCACGCCTCGCCAGGGGCCAACATCCTGGACGCCCTCGAAGCTCACCGTCGCTTCCGCCTGCTGGCCCGGAAGGACCTGGACCTCGATGCCTTGAGTCCACAAACAGTCGCCGGACGCGGGAGCGTATCTACCGGAGACGCGGTAGCGCCCGGCGCGAAGTTTCTGGAAGACGGTGGCGTCGGACCTCTTCTCCGGGAACAGCTCGAAGAACTGCTCCTCATCCTCGGGGAAGATCCAGGCGGCAGACGACAGTTTGCCATCGGGCCCGCGCACCTGGACTCGCAGCGAACCCAGTCCGCCCATCACCACCGTCAACTCCGGCTGTGGCGTTGCGAGCTCCAGCCGAGTGGGACTCCACTCATCCTTCTCCGCGAGAAGCTTCACGGTCCCCGCGGGCACGCTGTCGATGCGGAAGCGTCCGTCCGCATCGCTTTCGGTGCTCAGCGCTGAGTCCTCATCCCCGGACAGGGTGAGCTGAAGTCGAGCCCCCGCGACGGGCCGTCCTTCCAGATCCACCACGTGTCCCGCGAACGGCACCGCACGCTTCAGCGTCAGCTCGAGCCGGGCCTCCGATCCAGGAGCAATCCGCGCGTCCATCTCGAGCGTTCGCACGAAACCCGGCGCCTCCGCCTGGAGGACATACCAGCCCGGCATCACCCGAAGCCGCACCGTCCCGGCCGCGTCGGAAGTACCCGACCGGGAGATCAGGCTCCCCTGGTCCGCGCGGCGCACCACCAGCGCCACACCGGGCACGGGCTGCCCGGTGGGATCCACGGTCCGGACGGTGAACGCCACCTCGTCCACGGGCCATCGGGTCTTCTTCGGCACCGGACGCGGAGCCTCCGCGCACGCGAGCACCACCACCCAGAGCCCCACCCAGCTCCATCGCATGGCACGAAGCATACGCGATGGACTCACGTCAGCGCGTGTACGGCCTTCCGCCTCCGAGACCGGGGCGCTCGGACCGGATGATGTGCACGTCGGTTCCAGTCAGCTCCACGGGCATGCGAAGGACCGCATCCGCTCCATCAATCGCATCCCGGATGAAGACCGTGTAGTGCCCCAGGGGAAGATGGCCGAAGTGGAAGACCGCCCCCCACATGAACGAGGGAGTGAAGCCGTCGTCATCATCTTCCGGGTTGAAGCCGGCCCGGATGAGCGCATCCAATGATTCGGGCGAGCGGGGCCACGGAACGTCTCCTGGCAGCACGAACGCAGTGACGAACTCGAGGGATGCCTCGACGCTCACCTTCAGCGAGGCAGCGCCTTGGCGAGGCGTGGGGTCCAGCGCATGGCGCGAGCCGGGCGCCAGACGAACCCGCGTCGGAGAGAAGGACACCGGAGGCGGCAGGTGCCCATCCCGGACATTCAGAGGGCTCACGACGGGATGCACGAAGCACTCGCGGTCTCCCGGGATGTTCATGGAGTAGAGGCCCGCCTGGTCCGTTCCCGTGTTCATCTTGAAGCCACCTTCGCAGCGGACATGCAGGCCCACTCCCGCCAGCGGAACCCGTGCGCCATCCGTCACGGAGCCATGCAGCTCCGCGTTGGGAACGAGCCGCAACCGCACCGCCGACGCATCGGGTTCGAGCGCCTGGAGCACGGTCCCCTGGTCCTTCGCATCCACGCGCAGGTACTGGAGCCGGCCCGCCACATGCTCGAATTGGAAGCGCCCCTCGGCGTCGGTCCTCGCCGCCCGCGGGCGATTCGACCGATGCCCGTCCAGGTCGAACGTCTCCACGAGCTGGACCTCTTGATGGGGCACGCCCGTGCGACCGTTTCTCGCGAAGACGCGGCCCTGCACGGTGCGGCCCTCGTCGAGCACGACGTCCGGAACCTGGAGCTCTTCCCCCACCTGCCCCTGTGCACGCACAAGGGCGGGAGCGAATCCCAACACATCGATGACCCACTGATAGGTGTGGTTCATCCACACGCCCTGCACGTACTCGCCCCGTTGATTCCCCGGAAAGTATCCGTCGACTTCGAAGTAGCCCACGGGCTGCCCATCCGGGCGCACCACACGGCCCTTCAGAGTCCCGCCCTCCGGAGGAAACACCAGCGCTTCGCCCGTCCCCGCCCCGAGCGCGCCCTTCAACATCCGCGTTGGTGACGGTTTGTCGGAGTCCCAGACCACCTGGACCGGAGGCGCGACGACACGTGAAAGAGAGAAGGAGCCATCCGGCTCCACGCGGGCTTCGCACCTTCCGCGCAGACCGAGTGCATCCTCTCCGTGATCCCCCATCCAGGCCATCACCCGTCCACCGCCAAGCGCCCTTCCCTTGTCGTCGACAGCACGCCCGCGCCAGGGCCCGAACCCCTCGATCCCTTCGAAGCTCACCGTCGCTTCCGTCTGCTGCCCCGGAAGCACCTGGACTTCGATGACACGTTCCCACTCGCATCCCACCGAGGGCTCGTATCGACCCGAGACGTGGTAGCGACCGGCGGGAAGGTTCAGGAACAAGATGCCCTCGGGCACCTGAATCGGGCTCTTCGTCATCGGACGCTCGCCTTCCTCCTCGAGTGAGATCCACACGGAAGGCTCGGGCAGTCGATGCTGTTGGGGATCCAGCACCCGGACCCGCATCTTGCCGAGTCCCCCCATCACCACCGTCAACTCCGGTGCGGGCGCCGCGAGCTTCAGCCGCGTCGGACTCCAAGCGTCCTTCTCCGCGCGAAGCGTCACCGCTCCGGCGGGAACGCCGTCGAAGTGGAAGCGCCCTTCCGCATCGCTCTCGGTCGGCGGGACGGCCACGTCTTCGTTCGCGAAGCGGAGTTCAAGCCGAGCCCCCGCGACGGGCCGTCCTTCCAGGTCCACCACGCGACCGGCGACGGGCGCGGCGCGCTCCAGCGTCACGTCCCAACGAACCTCCTCACCGAAAGGAACCCGCGCATCCGTGCGGGTCACGCTCACGAAGCCGGGCGCCTCCGCCTGGAGGACATACCAGCCCGGCATCACCTGAAGCCGCGCCGTGCCGGTCGCATCCGTGGTGCCTCCCCTGGCGACGGAGGACCCTCGATCCGCGCGGCGCGCGACCAGGGACACTCCTGGAACCGGTTGGTTCGCCGCATCCACGACGCGGACGCTCACCGGCACCTCTTCCTGAGGCCAACGCTTCAGCACCGGACGCGGCGCTTCCGCGCACGCGAGCACCACGGCCAAGAGCCCCACCCAGCTCCATCGCATGCCCCGCAGGTTAGCAGGCCATCGTGAGGCACGGCTCCGTCAGTGAACGAAGTGCACGCCCCCCACCACGGCGCGCTTCGTCTCGAACCTGTGGACGCCAGGCTCCGTGAGGTTCACGGGGTAGCGGAGCACGAAGACCCCGTTACGGCTTCCGAGCACGAACACCGTGTAGCGCCCCAGAGGCAGCTGGCTGAACCGGGGCTCACCCCAGGCGCGATAGAACCAGTTCTCGACCTGGCGTTCCGGGCGCTGCTCGGCGGGGGCCGAATCCGGTTCGGCAGCGGAGGCAATCAGCGCGTTCATGGCCTCCGCCGTCGACGGCATCGGAACATCCCCTGGCACGAGGATGACCCGATCCCACTCGCCCGCATCCGGAAACGAGACCTGCACGGCAGCGGGCCCCGTGCGCGGCCGCAGCTCCACCCGGACCGTCTCTCCTGGACGGCCACTGTTGAATCGCAAGGGCCAGAAGACGCGCAGCGGGGGCATGGGCCAACCGCCTGGGTCTTTGTATTGATAGACACTCAAGACACACTCGCGCTCCGGGACGACCGACAAGCTGAACCGTCCCTCCGCGTCGGTGACGGGCACCCGGTCGGGATAGACCTCGCACCCCGTCATCAGGCTGAGGCCCTGCAAGGGGCGCCCCACTTCATCCACCATCGTGCCAGCCAGCGTGGCCTCCGGACTGAGCCGCATCGTCACCTCCTCCACGTCCGCGCCCAACGGCTGTGAGGCCGTTCCATCTTCTTCCGTCTCCGCATCGAGGATGAACGGCTCGCGCGGCACGTTCTCCAGCACGTCGCGGCCATCGGCATCCACGATCCGGAACGTCTGGAACCAGGAGAACGTCGACTCGCGCCCGGGCAACGGATGCAGGTCCATTCTTCCCTTCGACACGGCCGGCTGCCCATTCTCCCGCACGAGCCGGACGCGCACGGTGCGGCCTGCTTCCAAACTCACGTCTGGCAGGGCGGTCCGTTCCTCCCGGGGATCTACCCGCATGCGCGTGCTCGCGAGTCCCTCCGCCTCGAAAACCAGGCCCGCGGGCCCAGGGCCTTCCAGGGTGTACCGATAGCGCCCCTCCGGATCCTCGTAGGTATCCGAGTTCACCTTGAAACGGGTCAGGGCCTTTCCATCCGGTCCCAGCACGCGTCCCTCCACGAAGGGCCTGGGACGCCGCTCCAGCAACACGTCCTTGGCCTCCGGACCGAACTCGACCTTCACGATCCCGCTGGAGACCTCCACGCGAACAGGTCCCCGCGGCAGGTGTTCCAACGTGAAGCGCCCCTGCGCGTCGGTCCGGGTGGAGTCCTCGCTCGCGAAGGCGTCCTTCTTCGGATCACCCGATGAGGCGCTCAGCCACACGTCCGCCACGGGCCGTCCGCTGGCGTCGATGACGCGGCCCCGAAGCGGTGCGCGTTCCACCACACCCTCGAAGCGGAGCGCCAGCTCGCGAGTCTGCCCCGCCACGACCTCCACCTCCGAGGACGTGCTCCACTCCGCGTTTCCATCCAGCGGATGCGTGAACGTCACCCGGTAGCGCCCTGCCTCCAGGCCCCGGTACATCCGGGCGTCCTTCACGTGCTCATCGATCCAGGCGCCCTCCTTCGCCACGGGATCGAGCGCCTTGACCTCCACCCTTGGCGAGCCCACCGGACGGCCCTTCGGATCGAAGGCCGTCACCCGCAGCGTGCCCTGCTCGCGCAGGATGAGTTTCAGCTCCGAAGGTCGCGCGTCATATGCCCACCGCTCGTCGCTGTAGCCCTTGCGCCGCGCCAGCAGCACGCCTGGACCGGGCCCCATGCCTTCGAACTGGAAGGTTCCGTCCGGGTTCCCCACGAGGTCCAACCGGGGCGCCGTCGTGTCCGCGGGAATCCATGAGAGCGACACGGCTCGAATGGGCTGATCCGCGCCGTCCACCACGCGCCCGGGGACCGACTTGGAGGAACGGAGCGTCATCGTCACGGTCGCCGGGTGTTCGCGCCCGAACCGCACGTCCGGATCCACGAAGGTCTGGTAGCCCAAGGCCTCGGCGGTGAAGACGTACCAGCCGGGAGGCACCGTCAGTCCGGTCTTCCCCTGGGCATCCGTCATGCCCCAGATCACCTCGGGATGATCCGCCATGGCCTCCCGGATCCGGAACTCGATGTGGGGCAGCGGCCTGCCCTCCGCATCCTTCGCCAGCACCGTGAGCAGCGCGGACGCGGGCGCGGCCTCGGTGCGCGCCACCTCGGACACGGACACCGGCCTCTGATTCGACGTGCCCGCGCACGCGAGCATCCCCACCACGAGCCCCATCTGGCTCCATCGCATGCGCGCAAGGTTAGCAGGCGCGCATGAACGCCAGACAGGCCCTCAGCCGAAGCGCTCGCGGAAGGTGCTCAGGTTTGGCCCCTTCCCACCGCGCTCGTACACCGCGAACACCACGCGGCTGAACGCGCCCGCCATCGTGGACAGCCCTCGCGCGAAGGCCTCCGCCGCGTCGTGCGGGTTGTTGCGGAACGCGCCGCAACCCCATGCGCCCAGGATGATCGTGCGGTGCCCATGGTGCGCCGCCACCTGCAACACCTTGAGCGCCCTCGCGGCCAGCACTTCGCGCAGCTTCTGCGCGACCTCCGGATCCTTCGCCGGCAACTCCCGCGCGTTGGGCGCGGGCGCCGTCAGCACCGACACGGAGAACGGCCGATCCAGCAGGTCGTAGTGCTCGTTGCGGAAGAACGGCACGTCCGGCGAATAGATGAAGTGATCCGTGTACAGCGGCGAGCGCAGCTTGCGGTTCACGTCATAGTACTCCGGCCACTTCAACAGGCACGGGTACAGCGCCGAGCACCGCGCCAGGTCCTCCTCCTGCGCCTTCGCGCCCGTGAGGAAGCCGCCGCCCGGGTTCACCGCCGACGCGAAGTTGAGCGCCAGCACCCGCCGCTCACCCTCCTGCTCCACCAGCCGGCGCGCGGCGTCGCCCGTCTTCTCTGGCGTCACCTCGATGGTGAAGCCCGGCACCGGCGCGGGCCGCGTGAGGTGTTCGAAGTCACCGGGGCGCACCAGCACGGTGCCCTCGACCGCGCGCGACACCGCGTCGCGAATGGACACCTCCCGCCCGGACAGCGGCACGTAGGTGCCTTGATCCAGGATGTGAAGGGTCTCGTCCGCGACGCGGTTCAGCGACATGGCGTCACTCGCAGCCGATGCGCTCGGGCGCCACCGCGAGGTCGTCGATCCACGTCTCCGACGCGGAGTCGCCCTTCGGGTGCACGAAGCCGTAGCCCACCCCGAAGTTGGTGAAGGGCCGGATGCCCACGTTGGGGAAGTCGTAGGCCTGCTTCCCATCCACCCACACCAGCGCGTGGCCCGTGGTGGCGGAGCTGTTGGCGCGCTCCACACCCCACTCGATGCAGGTCCACTTGTTGGGCGACACCGTGACCTTCGTGTCCTCCTGGAGGTTCCAGCCCGTGCCCTTGATGCCGCTCCAGTCATCCAGCGCGAAGGCGCCGTTGTGCATCCCCTGGAGCTCGATGCCGCCGAAGTCGTTGTCCTTCGGGGAGAAGAGGATGAAGTACGTCCCCATCACGCCCTCCGGCGAGGCCCGGTTCAGGTACACGTACGCGCGCGTGTAGAGCTTCGTGCCGAACGCCGGGATGTCCTTGCGCAGGTGCGCGATGGCCTGCTGATCCCCCGGGCCGGTGTCCTCGTTGTAGCCCGGGTCCGTCTTCACGTGCAGCGCGCCGCTGCCGGAGCGGGTGCGCGTGCCGTCGATGGCGATGGTGGCGTGGTGGTCCTCGTCCGGGTGCTTCCAGCCGTTCTGCCCCTTGTCGAAGTTCTCGCAGATGATGGCGGATGCGGGGCACTGACCGTTGCCCGTGCTCGTGCCGCCGTCGGTGTTCGTGCCCGCGTCCGTGCCCGAGTCCGGGGTGTTGTCCGTCTTGCCGTCGTCATCGCCGCAAGCCGACAGCGCGCCCACCGCGAGGGAAGCCATCATCAACGCCAGTGCCGAAGTCGAACGCATGAGTCCTTCCAGGAAGAGGCGTCGCGCCCTCGCGCTCCAGCCGCGGGGACGGGACGTGTCTCCGTCCTAACACGGCCCCCCGTCTTCCTTGGAATGGGGCCCGGCAGACCCCGGCGGCGCGGCAAGCGGGCAGGCGGTGACGACCGACCCCACGGGGTCATACGGATGTCGTCCGTGGATGGATGCGCGCGCGGCGCGATCACAAGTGCTCACTAGCGGCGCACCACCCTGCCCGGCAGGTGCGCGTTGCCGTTCCGGCCCGTACTGCTTTCCATGTGAGGCGCCAGCGGCACGGGTGTCACCCTCACGGGCGACAGGAGGGTGGGAGCGGGTGGGGGTTCCTGGCATCGGGGAGAGCGGGAGATGGGAGAGGCCTTCCGAAGACTCACGGTCGTCGCGCCCCCGGCCGACGATGGCGCCTCCGTCCCTGCTCCGCCGCCCGCCCGGCACCTGCCGCCCACCGGTTCGGTGGCGCTCGTCTTCACCGACATCCAGGGGTCCACGCGGCTGTGGGAGCGCTGTGGCCAGGCCATGCGCGACGCGCTGGAGCTGCATGACGGCGTGCTGCGCGCGCTGCTGCTGGGCACCGACGGCTACGAGGTGAAGTCGCAGGGCGATGCCTTCATGGTCGCGTTCGCATCCCCGGTGGAGGCGGCGCACTGGTGCCTGCGCGCGCAGGAGGCGCTGCTGCACACGAGCTGGCCGGAGGCCCTGCTGGAAGAGCCGGACGCGGCGGAGGAGCACGCGCCGGAAGGGCTGAGCCACCGGGGCCTGCGCGTGCGCATGGGCGTGCACGTGGGCGAGCCCGACTGTCGCCTGGATCCGTCCACGCACCGGCTGGACTACCTGGGGCCTCCGGTGAACATCGCGGCGCGCGTCGCGGACGCGGGACACGGCGGCCAGGTGCTGCTGAGCGGCGCGGCGTGGACCCGCATCCAACCGGAGCTGGCGGCGCTGGGGATGCCCATCGCGCGCGCACTGGGGTCCTTCCGCCTGCGTGGCGTGAGCGACAGCGTGGCGCTGGTGGAGCTTCTGCCCGCGTCGCTCGCGCACCGCCGCTTCGGGCCCCTGCGCGCGCCGCGCGAGCGGCCCGGCAACGTGCCCACGCTGCGGCAGGATCTGGTGGGGCGCGCGGAGGAGCTGGACACGCTCCGGCAGTGGGTGTCGGAGGGCGCGCGGCTGATCAGCATCCTGGGCCCGGGGGGCATGGGCAAGACACGGCTGGCCACGCACTTCGGCGCGCTGGAGTCGGACGCGGGCGCATGGGAGGGCGGCGTCTGGCGATGCGACCTGGAGGAGGCCCTGACGGAGGGCGACCTCTGTCACGCGGTGGGCCGGGCCCTGGGCGTGCCGCTCACCGCGGACGGAGACGGCAGCACGCCCGCGGAGCGGCTGGGGCGCGCGCTCGCGGGATGTGGCGACGTGCTGGTCATCCTGGACAACGTGGAGCAGGTGGTGCGGCACGTGCCCGCGACGCTGGGGCGCTGGTGGGTGCTGGCGCCGCGCGCCCGTTTCCTCGTCACGACCCGAGAAGCCCTGCGGCTGCCAGGGGAGCGCGTGCTGGATCTGGCCCCGCTGGCCCTGCCGGATCCGTACGAGACGCGCTGGGACGTGATCCTGCGCTCGGACGCGGTGCGCCTGTTCGTGCAGCGGGCCCGTGAGACGCGCGGCGACTTCATCCTGACCGACGCGGACGCCCCGCGCGTCTCGGACATCGTGCGGCAGCTTGACGGCATCGCGCTGGCCATCGAGCTGGCCGCTGCGCGCGTGAGCGTGCTGGGCGTGGAGCAGTTGCGCGAGCGGCTGTCGAAGCGCTTTGACCTGCTGCGAGTGGGACGGCGGGACGCGCCCGCGCGACAAGCGACGCTGCGAGGTGCCATCGACTGGTCGTGGAACCTGCTGGAGCCGGCCGAGCGCGCCGCGCTGGCGCAGTGCTCGGTGTTCCGGGGCGGCTTCACGCTGGAGGCCGCCGAAACCGTGCTGGTGCTGCCAGAGGGCTCGCCGGACGTGCTGGAGGTGGTGCACTCGCTGCGCTCCCAATCGCTCCTGTGCGCGCGCGAGGTGGGGGCTCCCGGCGGCTTCCTGCGCCTGGGGTTGTACGAGAGCATCCGCGAGTACGCGGCGCTGCGGCTGCACGAGATGGGCGACGAGACGGCGTGCGAGGCCCGGCACGCGGACACGTACCTCCAGGTCGCGGGGCGGCTACGGGAGCGCGTGCAGAAGACGGGCGGCGCGACGGCGCTGCGGCGGCTGGCCCTGGAGCGCGAGAACCTGCTGGCCGCGTGCGCCAACGCGATGGCCGTCCGTCCCGCGACCGCGGAGTCCCTGGGCCGAGCGATGGAGACGCTGGTGGCGCTGGAGCCGGATGCGCGCACGCGTGGACCGGTGGGCCTGCTCGTGGAGCGGCTGGAGCGTGTGCTGGAGCCGTCGGCCCACGTCGCCGTGGCGCCGCTGAAGCGCGCGGAGGCGCTCGCGGTGCTGGGCCGCGCGTACATGGACGCGGGACAGGCGGAGTACGCGCGCCAGGCCCTGGAAGAGGCGCGCGGCGTCTTCCACACGCTGGGCGAGACGGCGTCGGAGAAGCGCGTGCTCGTGGACCTGTCCATCGTCGCCCGTCACGCCGGAGACGGAGCCGCCGCGTGGACGCTGATGCGCGACGCGCAGGCGCTTCCCTCCGGAAACGACCGCTGGCTGGAGGCCTACGCGGTGGGCAACCTGGGCCTCGTCGAACAGGTGCGCCACGGGCCGGAGGCGGCCATCCCCCACCTGCGCGAGTCGCTGGCGCTGTTCCGCGAGGTGGGCGACGTCACGTTCGAGGTGGGCTTCCTCACCAACTGCGCGGTCGCCATCGGCGAGGCGGGCGACGCAGGTGAAGCCGTGATGCTCCTGGGCGAGGCACTGGGCCGCGCGCTGAGCGTGGAGGACCGCGCGGGTCAGGCACTCGCGAGCATCAACCTGGGCTGCTACCTGATGGACGCGGGCGGCATCGCGGAGGCCTGCGAACACCTGGAGTCCGCGGTGCGCCTGTCGCGGCTCCTGGGGCTGCGGCTGCTGGAAGGCACTGCGCTGGGCGAACTGGGCCGCGCCTCGCTGACCCGGGGGGACTGGACGCAGGCGCGCGCGGCGTTGACGGAGGCGGTCACCATCCTGGGCCGTGCGTCCCGCTGGCAGGCCCTGCGGTTCATCGCGCACCGGGCCGCGCTGGAGGCCGCGTGCGGAGAACTGCGCGCCGCGCGAGAGGGCTTCGCCGGACTGGAAGGAGCCCCCGAGCTGCGCGAGGACCCTGCCCTCTTCCAACTCGTGGATCTGCTCCGCGCGGCGCTCGACCTGGCCGAAGCCGACGCCGCGCCCGCGCGAAGCCCCGAAGGCAACACTGCCAGGGTCGCCGCCCGACGTCGCATCGAAGCGGCCCGGAACGCCCCGCGTGAAACCGCGTCGTCCGACATCCGCTGCGCGCTCCGCTTCCTGGAAGCCCGCCCCGGCGTCACCGACACGCGCCTGGATGCGTGAAGGCGCTTGGGCTCACGGGGCCGGATCCGCCTCCGGCGCCGGCTTCGCGAAGCGGCGGAAGAAGCTGTCGTCGTTCCAGTACGGCCGGCCGGGGGCATCCGCCACCGCGTTCGTCAGCGCGGTCAGGAAGGTGATGAAGCGCGCGGCGCCCTCGTGGTCCACGGGCTGCTGTGACAGGTCATCCGACGGCGCGTGGTAGCGCTCGGTCAGCCACTGCTTGAACACCTTCTGCTCCTCCGAATCCGGCGTGTAGCCGAACTTGAAGAACAGCGCGGGCACACCCTCGCGGATGAACGAGTACTGATCGCTGCGCACGAACAGGTTGCGGTCCGGCTCCGGATCCGCGAGCACCTGCACGTCCAGCTTCGCCGCCACCTCCGCCAGCGGCACCGCGAGCGAGGACTCGTCCTTGCCGTGCGCCACCACGGAGGTGAACGGCCAGTGGGGCATGAACATGTCCAGGTTGAAGTCCGCCACGATGGAGGTGATGGGCACCGGCGGCCGGGACGCGAAGTACTTCGACCCCAGCAGCCCCTTCTCCTCCCCCGTCACCAGCGCGAACACCACCGAGCGCTTCGGCTTCTCCTGCTGATCATGCAGCTGCCGCGCGACCTCCAGCACCGCCGCCACGCCGGACGCGTTGTCCATGGCGCCGTTGTAGATGCGGTCCCCCTTCACCGGCTCGCCGACGCCCACGTGGTCCAGGTGCGCGCTGAGCACCACGTACTCCTTCGCGAGCACCGGATCCGTGCCCGGCATCACGCCCACCACGTTCATGGACTTGAGCGGCTTCACGTCGAAGGCCAGCTTCGCCTTCAGGCGCAGGGGCAGGTCGAACTTCGGCAGCGGCTTGTCCGCGTTGGCCAGCGCCACCAGCTCCTCGTAGGTGTGCGGCGCGCCCTCCAGCCACTTCTGCGACTGCGTGACGTTCGCCACCACCGTGACCTTCAGCCCGCGCGAATCATTGAGCGACGGATCCGCGAACACCACCGTGGGGTTCTTGTTGGAGCCCACGACGCGCTCCCACGGCAGCTCCAGCAGCTTCGGGTTCTGGAGGTACACGACCCCCACGGCCCCCGCCGCCTTGAGCACCTTCAGCCGCTCCGCCCACGAGGAGAAGTGCGACTTCACCGGGCCCGGGATGTTCCCCGGCCCGCCCTGGAGCATCACCACCACCTTGCCCTTCAGGTCCAGGCCCGCGTAGTCGTCGTGGCCCAGCTCGGGGATGGACAGGCCGTAGCCCACGAACACCAGCGGCGCGTCCACCGTGCCGTTGTCGCCCTGCCGCGAAGACAGCACGACGTCCTCGCCCTGCACCAGCGGCAGCGTCTTGCCGTCCTTCACCAGCGCGACGCTGGACTTCGACTCGATGAGGCGGCGCGACTGCAGCGCCATGGGCTGCAGGAAGCCCGTCTTCAGCATCGGCTTCACGCCGAGCGAGGCCAGCTCCTTGGACACGTAGCCCGCGGCCGTCGCGTAGCCCTTGCTGCCCGTGTCGCGCCCCTCCATCGCGTCACTGGCGAGCACCTCCACGTGCTTCCACCAGCGGTCCTCGGCCACCTGGGACCTGGATGCGGGAGCCTCCGCGGCGAAGACCCCGGAGGAGACGAACAGCGCGAGCGTGGCGGCGGACGAGACCCGTTTCATGCCCCGGAGCATCCAGGGCGAAGCGGGGTCATGCAACCAGGATCAGGCCTGCACGCCCAGCCGCCGGCCGCGCAGCTCCGACAGGGTGCGCGCGTCCAACAGCACCGCGGACTTCTCCTGCGGGGACAGGGGCTCCACCCCGCCCGCCAGCAGCTTGCGCCGGGCGGAGGCCAGCGCCACGGGGACGCTCGCCGTCGGGTGGGACTCCAGCAGCGCCAGGTGCAGCGCATGCGCGCGAGGGTCGGAGAGCACGTGATCCAACGCGTCGTCCACCGGCTCCATCCCCTCCTCCGCCAGCTCCTGCGCGCGCACCAGTACGGTGGGCGGCTCGGCCTCCTCCGGAATGAGGAACAGGCCCCTCCTCTGCGCCCACAATCCCAGCGACGCGCGGGCGGTGAAGACGGAGATGGCCGGAGCGAGCCACAGCCCGACAATGACCGGCGACAGCCACGCCAGCATCCCCGGCGCCACCGCGATCGTCAGCGCCGCGAGCACCCCGCCAATCACCATGTGCCACTTGTGCCGGCTCAGCGCCTCCGACCACGGCAGGTCCGTGTCCTCGCGCTGCTGGCTGGACCAGTTCACCTTGTAGCCAAGCAGCGTCCCGAACACGAAGTGCGACTGGAAGAGCATCATCACCGGCGCCATCAGCGTGGACACCACGCCCTCCAGCATCACGCTCAGCACCAGCTTGAAACGGCCGCCCATCCGCGCCGCTTCCTCGCGGTTCGCGAGCAGCAGGCCCAGGCCCATCAGGCGGGGGATCCACAGGAGCGCCAGCGACAGCGCCATCAGCCGCAGCGCGCCCACCGTGTCGAACGCGTCTCCGCCCGGCAGCGTGGACTGGAACTCCAACAGCGTCGCGGGCGCGAAGAACCACTCGTGCAGCGCGGCGAACAGGCCCGCCACCAGGAAGATGAGCCACAGGGGCGACGCCACGTAGGACATCACGCCCATGAGGAAGTGCATCCGGCTCATCGGGTGCAGGCCGCCCGCCATCACCAGCCCCAGGTGCTGGAGGTTGCCCTGGCACCAGCGGCGGTCGCGCTGCGCGTACGCGAGCAGGTCCGGCGGCGGCTGCTCGTAGCTGCCACCCAGCTCCGGCACCAGCCACACCGTGTAGCCGGCGCGGCGCATCAGCGCGGCCTCCACGAAGTCGTGGCTGAGGATGTGGCCGCCGAACGGCTGCTGGCCCGGCAGCACCGGCAGGCCGCAGTGCTCGATGAAGGGCGCCATGCGCAGGATGGCGTTGTGGCCCCAGTAGTTGGAGTCCCCCATCTGCCACGCCGCCGCGCCCGCGGCCACGATGGGGCCATACACGCGCCCGGCGAACTGCTGAAGCCGCGCGAACAGCGTGGAGCGACCCACGTTCTGCGGCGGCACCTGGAGGATGCCCGCGCCCGGGTTCAGCTCCATCAGCCGGGCCATCTGCACCACGCTGTCGCCCGCCATCAGGCTGTCGGCGTCCAGCACCAGCAGGAAGTCGTAGCGGCGGCCCCAGCGCTCACAAAACTCCGCCAGGTTGCCCGCCTTCTTGGCCGTGTTGTCGGAGCGGCGGCGGTAGAAGATGCGCCCCTGCCCGCCCACCCGGCGGCACAGCTCCGACCACGCCAGCTCCTCCGCCACCCACGACTCCGCCCGCGTGGAGTCGCTCAGCACGTAGAAGTCGAACGCGTCCAGCTGCCCCGTCGCGGCGATGGACTCATACGTGGCCTGCACGTGCGCGAACACGGCGGACGGGTCCTCGTTGTAGACGGGCATCACCACCGCGGTGCGGCGCGTGAGTGGCTGCGCGGCCTCTTCTTCCGTGGGCCAGCGCAGACCCGGCAGCCGCTGGTTCGCCACCAGCTGGATGAAGCCGGCCACGCCGCTCCAGAACGACAGGGCGATCCACGCGAAGCACACCGCGAACAGCCCCAGCACGAACAGCTCCGGCACCGTGGTGCCGTGAGCCGCGAGCAGCCGGTGCATCTCCACGGAGGCGAAACCGGTGGACAGGGCCGCCAGGCCCAGCACCATCACGCGACGGGGCCGCGCCAGGGCCGGAGTGTAGGGTTGGGCGTTCATGCGGACTCCGGGCTCCCGTGCGGCTTCGCTGTGTGTGAGGTGCGCGCCTAGCGCGACGGCGACACGCCCGCCTGGCCGGCGGCGGGACGCAGCCAGCGGCGCAGCATGTCCATGAAGGGATTGAGCACGAGCACCTGCTCGCGCATCTGACAGGGCACCTCCGCCGGAGCGGACATGGGCACTGCTTCACACACCGCGCGGCGCCAGGCCTCCGGCAGCGAGGACGGAGCGCGCATCAGCACGTCCGCGCCCCAGCGCGCGCCGCCCACCAGCACGAACGCGGCCCGGCCGCGCACCATCAGCGACGGCCCCACGTGCGACGGCCCCAGCACCTCCGCCAGCCAGCCCTCCACGCGCCACCGCGCGAGCGCCAGCGCGGCCTCCGGCGACAGGGACAGCTCACGCGTGCCCAGGACCCAGCCCGCCAGCTTCTCCAGGTCGTTGCGGCCGGTGAAGCCGAAGTCCTGGAAGAAGCTTACCAGCGCCGCGTGGGTGTCCGCGCGGGCCTCCTGGGGCATCGCCGGCGCGAAGGTGATGAACGGGTGCGTGGTCACGGAATCCACAGGTAGCTCCAGGTCTCGGTGAGGGTCTCGGAACCGCGTTTCAGGAAGCAGCGCAGCTCGACGGGGCCTTCTCCGTCGGGCATGAGCTCGAAGGCCGCGCGGAAGCCACCCGTGACGGCGTGAACCTCCGCGCGCGGGTGCAGCACCTGGCCGCGGGAAGCGGTGACGACCGCCTCCACGGGACCCGTGCCCTCCACGCTGGCCTTCGTGAAATCGAGGACGAAGCGACGCGCCCCCGGCTTGCTGCCCGCCGCGACACGCGTCGCCGCGACGGTGGAACCTCCGGCCTTCGCACCCTCGGGGGAGAAGCCCCAGGACAGCCGGTAGGAGAAGCGAAGTTGTGCACCGGCCTGCACCGGTGCATCCGGCACCCAGAAGGCCACGATGTTGTCGTGGATCTCTTCACGGGTGGGCAGCTCCACGAGCCGCACGGAGCCCGCGCCCCAGTCACCCACCGGCTCCACCCAGGCGCCCGGACGACGCTCGGAGTGCGCCTCCAGGTCCTCATAGCTGGTGAACGCCTGGTCGCGCTGCAACAGGCCGAAGCCCGACAGCCCGTCCGTGTGGAAGCTGCTCGTCTGGATCTGCTTCGGGTTCTTCAGGGGGCGCCACAGCTTCTCGCCGTTCTTCGTCCACACGGAGATGCCGTCGGAGTCGTGCACCTCCGGGCGGAAGTCGTCGAAGTCGCCCCGGTCGTTCTCTCCAAAGAGGAACATGCTGGTGAGCGGCGCCACGCCCAGCTGGCGCACCGCCTTGCGCGCGAACACCGTGGAGTCCACGTCCATCACGGTCCGCTCACCCGGGCGGATGGCGAAACGATACGCGCCCGTGACGCTGGGGCTGTCCATCAGCGCGTGCACCACGACGGTGTCGGAGCCCTTCGCCGGCGTCTCCAGCCAGAACTCGCGGAACGTGGGGAACTCCTCGCCCCCCGGCTGCGCCGTGTCGATGGCGAGCCCGCGCGCGGACAGGCCGTACACGTTGCCCTTGCCCAGCGCGCGGAAGTAGCTGGCGCCCAGGAAGACCACCAGCTCGTCGTAGTAGTCCTTGGTGTTGAGCGGCGCGTTGAGGCGGAAGCCCGCGAAGCCGTTCACCTTGCCCTTGGGCGGCGTGCCCACCAGGGGGCCGTAGGTGAACTGCTCCGTGGAGAACGGGACCGGGCGCGCCTTGCCGCCCTCCACCACGTTCACGCCCACCGGACGGGTGTAATAAAAACCGGGGTGGAAGAACTGCGCCCTGAAAGGAAGCGCCTCTTCACGCCACAGCGACGCGGAGTCGCGGAAGCGGATGTCCCGGTACTGATCGTAGGTGAGCTTCTCGAAGGACGGGGGCACGCCGACGGGCGGCTCCTGGTACGGCTTCGCGGCCAGCGCGCGGGCCTTCTCCTCCACCGTCTGGGCGGAGAATCCGGAGGCCTTCGCCGTCCCCGCCTTCGGCTGCTGGGCGCACGCCAGCGCCGCCACGCACAGCCCCATCCCCCAGGCCATCCCCACCGTCTGTCGCTGCCACCGCTTCAAATCCCGCTCCTCACCAGGGTCCACCGCCCGCACCAGTACGGCGCGACGCGGCAAAGGCTAGCAACGGGCATGCCAGTCGGCAGGGGCTAGGGAATTTCCCAATCATTCCAAGGACCTGCCCAAAACGGGCCTCCGTCACTTCCTTGCAACACCAATGATTTCGACGGCTTGAGAGGGCGCTGAGAGAGGGGGCTGGCGGCGCCTGGAATGGAGGGTTGTGGACGATGGGGGCAGGCGGCCAACAGCCCTGTCCGAAATCTCCACAGCGGTCGGGGGCAGGCGGGCGGGGAGGATTTCCCGGGACATTGCCTCCCGTTGCAGGCAGTGTGGCCGGGCCCTGGGCGGCACCGGGAATCGTTCCGGAGGCTCAGGGGTTCCAAGTCGTTCGCAGGTGCCTCGGGCCGCTGATTGGCCTGACCGCGTACCGCCAGGCGCCCCCGCAATACCGCGAGAGGGCGCGCTGCGCGGTCGGTCCCCCGCCTGAGGGGGAGTGCGCCGACCCTACTCATGCGGGATTTCATGACTTTTGACGAACTGCAGTTGACCGATTCGCTCCTCAAGGCCGTCAAGGCGGAGGGCTACACCACGCCGACGCCCATCCAGGCGAAGGCGATTCCCCATGCCCTGGCGGGCAAGGACGTGTTGGGCGTGGCCCAGACGGGCACGGGCAAGACGGCGGCGTTCGCGCTGCCCATCCTCCAGCGTCTGTCGGCGAAGGCGCCCGCGGGCGGCGCGCGTCCGGTGCGTTGCCTGGTGCTGACGCCCACGCGCGAGCTGGCCAGCCAGGTGAGCGACAGCTTCGTCACCTACGGCAAGAACCTGCCCCTGCGCCACGCGGTGGTGTTCGGCGGCGTGGGCCAGAATCCGCAGGTCCAGGCGCTGCGCCAGGGCGTGGACATCCTGGTGGCGACGCCGGGGCGCCTGTTGGATCTCATCGACCAGGGGTTCGTGACCCTGCGCGCGCTGGAAGTGTTCGTGCTGGATGAGGCGGACCGCATGCTGGACATGGGGTTCATCCACGACGTGCGGCGGGTCATCAAGGTGCTGCCGCAGGTGCGCCAGACGCTGTTCTTCAGCGCGACGCTGCCGCCGGACATCATGGACCTGGCGCGCAACATCCTGAAGGAGCCGGTGCGCGTGGAGGTGTCTCCCGCGTCCAGCACCGCGGAAACGGTGAGCCAGCAGGTGTACTTCGTGGAGCGCGAGGAGAAGCGCGCGCTGCTCACGCACCTGCTCCAGGACGCGAAGGCGATTCCGCGCGCGCTGGTGTTCACGCGCACGAAGCACGGCGCCAACCGCGTGGCCAAGCAGCTGACGGCGGCGGGCGTGCGCGCGGATGCCATCCACGGCAACAAGAGCCAGAACGCCCGCGAGCGCGCGCTGGACGAGTTCCGCGCCGGCACCCTGCGCGTGCTGGTGGCCACGGACATCGCGGCGCGAGGCATCGACATCGACGGGCTGTCGCACGTGTTCAACTACGACCTGCCCAACGTGCCGGAGCAGTACGTGCACCGCATCGGCCGCACGGGCCGCGCGGGCGCCAGCGGCCAGGCCGTGTCCTTCTGCGACTCCGAGGAGCGCGCGTACCTGCGCGACATCGAGCGCACCATCCGCCGCAGCGTGCCGGTGGTGGCGGACGCCGCGTTCCGCTCGCACCTGCCCCCTCCCCTGCCCGGTGACGTGGAGGAGAGCCGTCCTCCGATGAACCGCGGTGGCCGGGGCCAGTCGCGCGGCGGTGGCGGTGGTGGTGGCGGCGGGGGTCAGCGTCGGAGTGGCGGGCAGCAGCGCCGCGGCGGCGGCGGTCAGGGCCGTCCGAGCGGTGGCCAGTCGCGTCAGGCCAGCGGTGGTGGGAACGCCCAGGCGCCGCGCGGTGGTGGCCAGGGCCGTTCGCAGCAAGCCCGTCCGGCGGTGGCTTCGCCTGCCGCGGGGCCGAGCTCGCCTCCGCCCCGTCGCACGATGTCCAAGTGGGGCTGAGTCCCCGTCCCAGGTAGGGCGCGGCCGTTGAGGGGCGCGCCTTTTCCTGTGTGTGGGGGTTGGACTTGAGTTCATGACGCCCGGCTCCTCTCACGAGGGTCCGGGCGTTCGACTGTCCGGGGTATGGCGGCGGAGGGTTGGGCTCGTCCCCTGGCGGATGGGGCGTGGTAGCGTGGCGCCGTGTTTCACGGCGGTGCATCGCACCCCTTTTGTCATCAGGACACGCCCTCTTCATGACGCGCTCGGCTGACGGTGAGCTGCACATCGATTCGGTCCTCCGGAATACCTACAAAGTCGTCTCCGTGTTGGGGCGGGGCGGCATGGGTTCGGTATTCCTGGCCCAGCACCTGCGGCTTCCGGGCAAGCAGGTCGCGGTGAAGGTGCTGCGGGTAGGTGAGCACGTGGGGCCGGACCTCCACGTGCGCTTCCGGCGCGAGGCGGAGATCGCCTCCCGGCTGGGGCACCCGAACATCGTGGAGGTGCTGGACTTCGACACGCTGGAGGACGGCAGTCCGTTCCTGGTGTTGGAGTACCTGCGCGGCGAGAGCCTCGCGGATCGGCTGCGGCGCGGGCGGCTGACGTTGGAGGAGGTGTTCTCCTTCACGCGGCAGATGGGGTCCGCGTTGCAGACGGCGCACCGCGCGGGCGTCGTTCACCGCGACCTGAAGCCCGCGAACATCTTCCTGGTGCCCACGGACTCCGGCGGCGTGGTGGGCGAGCGGGTGAAGCTGCTCGACTTCGGCATCTCCAAGGTCATGTCGTCGGAGACGCTGCAGACGCAGGAGGCGGTGCTCATCGGCACGCCGCAGTACATGTCGCCGGAGCAGGCGCAGGGGCAGAACAGCCGCATCGACGCGCGGACGGACCTGTTCGCGCTGGGCGGCATCGTGTTCGAGATGATCTCCGGGATGACGCCCTTCGGTGGCGGGTCGCTCGTGCAGATCATCTACCGCGTGGTGCACGAGCCGCCGGTGTCGCTGGCCAATCTGATGCCGGACCTGCCGCCGAACGTCGCGCGGGCGGTGGCGCGGGCGCTGGAGAAGAACCCGGATCACCGCCATCAGGACGTCGCGTCGTTCATCGCGGAGCTCACGGGCACGCAGCTCCAGTCGCTGCCGGAGACCGAGGAGCAGATCGCGGCCCGCACCTTCGGGCGCACGAAGCGTCCCTCCGGTGTCGCCCTCCCCTCCGTGGCGCCGAGCGACGACGACGCGATGGGGGCCACGATGGCTCCGTCGAACAAGGGGCCTGGGACGGGCCGCTTTGGCGCGGATGCGTTGGCGGCGTCGGATGACATCGGCTTCGACGCGACGATGGCGCCGCGAGCCGGCGGCACGGTCCCGTTCGGACAGCAGCCGCAGGTGGCTGGCGGCACGATGGGCTTCGGCGCCACGCAGATGCCTGGGAGCGGCATGGGGAGCTCGGGCGTGGCCCTGCCTGTGCCCGGTGCCCCCGCGCAGTCACCGGCCAGCTACAGCGGGCAGCAGGTCGCCCAGGGCTATGGCACGGGCCAGCACGTCGCTCCGGGCAGCATGGGCGGACAGCAGGTCGTGCCGGGAAGCTACGGTGGCCAGCAGGCGGTGCCGGGCAGTCTCGCGGGGGCTGTCGGCCCCCAGGGGCAGCCGCTCGCCCCGGTGAGCATGTCGGGCCAGCCGGGGCCGATGACGATGCCCGCCGCGCTCCCGCCCAGGTCGCGCGTGCTTCCCATCGCGGGCGCCGCCGCGCTGATCCTCGGTGCCGTGGGACTCGGGTGGTGGCTGCGGCCCGGACCGCCGCCCATGGACCCGCCGCCCGTCATGCACGCGGGCCAGGATCACGTCCCCCCGCCACGCGCAGGGCCGCCTCCCGAAGGCCCGCCGCCGGTCATGCACGCGGGCCCGAATCACGCGCCCCCGCCGCCCGTGGGTCCGCCGCCCCAGCCTCCACCGCCTGTCATGGCGCAGAACGATCCGCCCGCGATCGTCGATCCCCAGGTGCAGCAGACCAAGACGACAGGCAAGACGAACACCCGGCCGGGCGGCAGGACGCCGTCCGCGCGCATCCCCCTGGAGCCCACCAACGCCGTCGCGATAAGCGACCTGAAGGACGCCCGCGCCGCGGCTGCGCGGAACGACGTGGACTCCGCGGTCCGAGCGGCCCAGCGCAGCTACGCGGCCCAGGACAACCTGGCCGCGCACTACCTGGCCATCAAGCTCCGGTGCCAGACCGGAGACATCGTGAACGCCGCCCCAGAGGCGCGGAAGATCAGGCCGTCGGAGCTGACACCGCAGCTCATCGCCGAATGTCAGAAGCACGAGATTGAATTGCAGCATTGAGCGAACACCGCCCGTCCACGCCCCCCCGGACGGGTGAGGGGGATACATCCAACATGAAATGCATCGTCGCCGTGGCCGTGCTGGCCACCCTTCTGGGCACCCTGCCCGCCCGGGCCGCGCCGCCCGTTCCCGTGGAAGCCGGCAAGGTGTTCGTCGGTCCGCAGGGAGAACTGGTCGCCGTCGTTCCCCTCGCGCCCCGTGAGCAGAAGAAGTTCCTCCTGCGCATCCAGGGCACGGGCTCCGTGCTGGACAACCTGGTCCTCCCCTACACCCTGAAGGACTGGAGCAGCCCCAGCACGCTGCGCCACAACTACACGACCCAGTGGCACGGCAAGGACTACTCGCCGCTCATCGTCGTGGGCAAGAACACGGAGCTGCACTTCCCCGGCGGCCCGGGCAACGGCATCGCCGTCCAGTACGACGAGGCGCGCTCCCAGAAGCTCAAGCCGGAGGAGGTCTACGCCCAGCACCAGCAGCAGACCCAGAGCGGCCAGCTCGCGAAGTTGATGGCCTTCGACCGCAAGGCGGAGGAAACCCTCCACGACACCGCCTACACCGAAGCGCTCCAGGAGCTGAACACCACCTGCGGCACCTCCGTGGCGGGCGCCATCGACTGGACCACCGTCACCGAGCCCTTCCTCAAGGCCCAGAAGATTTCCCGCTACTGCGTCTTCCCCCTCACCGCGCTGAAGGCCCTGTGCGAAGTCTCCGAGGAGGCCCGCACCACCGTGAAGGCCCGCCTGAAGCAGATGGACTGCCGCTTCGGCGCCGCGCTGGAGCCCGCCCTGCAGGGCGACCGCTTCGTGTGGACCACCACCCCGGAGGCCTCCAGCCAGGAGAAGGCCGCCACCCGCTACTTCAAGAAGAACCTCTAGGCCCGCGCACCATGCTCTTCCAACGCACCCTTCCCGTGGCCGTGCTCCTTTCCGCCACTCCCGCCGCCGCCGTCGAACCGCCGTGGGGAAAGGCGGAGAACCTGGGCCAGCGCATGCACCTGGAGGCCACCGCCGTCTGCACCGACGGCCGCGGCCACTACGTCGTCTCCGTGCCCCGCGAGGGCACCGACGACCTGGAGGACCAGCTCTACTACGGCGACGGCAAGTCGCTGGTCGTGGTGCCACGCCCCCGCTCCCGGAACCTGTCCGCCACCACCTTCCTGGATCCGCGCTTCTTCAACCCCGGCGGCACCCCCGACTACGACGGCGTGGACCTGCGGGTGCATTCGCAGCTGAACGTGGACACGAAGGAGCGCACCTGCGCCCTGCGCTGCGGCGAGCGCAAGGTGGCGCTGGAGATGGTCCCCGGCGCGCAGGCGCGGGAGCTGCTGCGCAAGGCCACCTACGTGCCCAACCCGCAGAAGTTCGTCCCTCACGCGCTGCTGCGTGACTCGGAGGGCACGTACTACTACGTGGACAAGGGCTCCTCGGCCGCGGAGTCCCGCAACTTCCGCGTTTTCATCGGCCCCCGTGGGGACCTGAAGCCGCAGAAGATGACCAACGTGGTCGCGGACTCCGAGGGCGAAATCTTCACCACCAAGAAGGGCCAGCTGCGGCTCGTCATCGACCGCGCGCAGAAGCCCATCTGGATCGAGAAGGCGCGCAAGGAAGTGGAGCTGCGCAACGTCCCCGTGGAGCAGAACCTGCCCCTCATCTACAACGAGCTGGGTGTCTACACGGGCATCCGGCTGGGCACGCCCTGCGACGACCAGTAGCGGGCGGTCCCGTCAGACGCGCACCAGCAACGCCATCTGGTGCGCGCCAATGCCCAGGCCGACCATCACCAGGTACTTCGTGCGCAGCTGGCGGCGGAACCTGGCCAGCGTCACCGGCATGGACGCGTGCACCATGTTCCCGTACTCCTCGAAGGTGTCCAGGTACTCGCGCGGGCGGATCTCCTGCGCCCAGTGGTCCATCAGCTTGCGCGTGGCCTGGTGGGAGATGAGCGTCACGTCCTCGCGCGCCACGCCGTGCTTCGCGAGCAGCCGCTCCACCAACCGGGGCGGCCCGTTCATCCCCGACTGCAGGAACGCCTTCACGCCCGCCGCGGGAGCGATGCCGTAGGTAGGGTACGCCAGGCCGGACTCCGGCCGCGGGCCCATCATCATCGCGCCGTATTCGTCGCTGAAGGTGTCCGCGCCCCAGTCCACCAGCGTGAGCCCTTCACCCGCGCCCACCACCACCGCGCCCGCCCCGTCGCCAATGCCAATGGCGTGGCCCTGCGTGTAGTCCACGTTGCGGGTCCACGCGGAGCCCACCGCCACCAGCGCGTGCCGGAGGGTGCCCGCGCGCAGGGCCTCCCAGGCCAGCACGATGCCCATCAGGAAGTTGGCGAAGTCCGCGTTCACCGGCACCACCAGCGTGCCCTGGGAAAGGCCCAGCTCGCGGTGCACCGCGTACAGCTCGTTCGGCGCGACGAACTCCGACACCGACACGTAGCCGTACAGCCGCTCCACGTCCGCGGGCGTCAGCCCCGCGTCCTGCAGCGCGGCGGCGCCCGCCTTCGCGGTGAGCGCGGCCAGGGACTCGCCCTGACCCAGCACCCTGCGCTCACGGTTGCCGTAGAAGAGCGCGTGCTCCCCGCCGCTTCCGGCGGCTCGGCGCAGGGACTCGAACAGCGGGTCGTCATTGCCGCGAACGTGCTCGGGGACAGCGGCGCCGACTCCCAGGAGCGCGAAGGTCGCGGCCGTCATGGCGGCTACTTCGCGTCCGACGCCACCGCGGCGAAGCGGTCGCCGTACGGCGGGACCTCGCGGTAGTCGATGTGCGCGACGATGACCTGCGGCTGGCCCGTCTCATCCGCGCGGCGCAGCACTTCCGGCAGCAGCGCGTCCAGCTGACCGGGGCCGTTCACCGTGTAGGCGCGCGCGCCCAGCGACTCGGAGAAGGCCTTCAGGTCCGGGTTGCCCAGGCTGTAGAAGTCATCCTCCAGCGGCTGCGTGCGGTCCTGCACGTGCTCGCCGTGGTTCACCATGCCCAGGAAGTTGTCGTTGAGGACGATGGTCACCGTCCCCACGCGGTAGCGCGACGCGGTGATCATCTCCGTGCCGTTCATCAGGAACGCGCCGTCGCCGACGATGGCCACCGCCGCGCGGTCCGGCCGGCCCACCTTGCCGCCGATGACGGCGCCGCAGGACCAGCCCATGGACGACAGGCCGCACGGGTAGAAGATGCGCGCGGGGGGCGTGATGTGCAGCAGGTGCGACGTCCAACCCGTGCAGTTGCCCATGTCGATGTACAGGTCCATGTCCGGGCTCAGGTGCTTGTCGAGCTCCGCCATCAGGTCCTGCGGCTTCACCGAGTCCCGGTCCTGCGGGGTGCGGATGACGGGCGCGGGCTCCGTCAGCGCCATCACCTGCGCCCAGCGCTCCTGCACGCGCGCGCCGCTGGACGGGCCAATCATCTGCCCCAGCTCCGCCAGGCCCGTCATCACCGAGCCCACGTCCGCCACGATGGGCAGCCGCACCGGCAGGAACTGGCCGATGTTGGAGGCGTTCACGTCCACCTGGATGACGTGGTGGATGGCCTGGAAGTAGCGGTGGAAGCTGCGGGAGGCCCACTCACCCAGGCGGCTGCCCAGGACGAGCATCACGTCCACGCCGTCGCGCAGGTACGCCTCGGCGCGCTTGCTGCCGGCAAGCCCCAGCACGCCCAGGGACAGCGCCTCGCGCTCGGAGAACAGCCCCTTGCCGCGCATGCTGGTGGCCACCGGGATGCCGTGCTGGGTGACGAACGCGGTGAACGTGTCGGCGTGCTCCGCCATCGCCTCGCGAGCGCCCGCGCCCAGGAAGATGAGCGGGCGGCGCGCGGTGCGCAGCAGCGTGAAGGCGGCGCGCAGGTCCTCGAAGGGCGCGGTCGCCGGACGCGCGCGGAAGGCGCCGCGCGTGGTGGGAACGGAGGCGCGGTGGATGGGCTGGCGCGCGATGTTCGCGGGCACGCTCAGGTGCGCGGCGCCGCCGGGCAGGCCCTGCGCGGTGCGCAGCGAACGCGCCAGCAGCCGCTGGAAGCTCTGCGCGTCCGGAACGATGGAGGAGCTGGCGCACGCCTGGCGGAACATCTCCACCGTGTTCACGCCGTGGGTGCTGCTGCTCTCCTGGATGGCCATCAGGCCCACGCGGTCCGTGGCGATGTTGCCGCTGATGGCCAGCATGGGCACGCCGTCCAGGTGCGCGGAGGCCACGCCCGTCAGCGCGTTGGTGGCACCCGGGCCCGCCGTCACCATGCACACGCCCAGCTTGCCGGTGGAGCGCGCGTAACCGTCCGCCATGAACGCCGCGCCACCCTCGTGGGACGCGATGATGAAGCGCATGGACTTGTGCTTGCGCAGCGCCTGCTGGAACGGGGCGATGTTGCCGCCCGGGACGCCGAACACCGCGTCCACCTCCTCCGCCTCCAGGTGCGCGATCACGCAGTCGGCGACCGAGAGGTCCTCCACCGTCTTGAAGCCCCGCGCATTCACGTCCCCGTACATCGGGATCGGATCGCCGTGACGAGCCTCCAGCACGTTCGTCTTCCCCTGGGTCGGCGTCTCGTGCCGGAGTGCCTCGACGGGCACCTCGTTCCGCAGGGTGTTCGACGTAACGGCCTGGAGCTCAGCGAGCGAGGAGTTGGACATTGAAGGACGTCTCCAAGGCCCCGGAACCCGTGAGGTTCGACGCGGATGCTGCGTCGATTCGCTGCCACCGAGTCCGGGGGGACCTCGATGCGTGTGACAGTGTTGCGGGGATGCTGAAAAACTGCATCCCCTTAATAGCCGAGAAGCGAGCGAGTGTGAAGTAAAATCAGCGGAAAGTTCGCCTGACGCTGGATTCTCAAACTTCGTGACGAGTACCACGTTTACCCGGGGACGTCTCCATCTTCACGGGGAGGACGTGGCTCGCGCGCGTACGCAGGCGCGGCAGGAGTGGATCCACTCACGTGCCGACTGGAGTAGGCTCGTAAGTGCGCTGCCATCCAGCCGGAGTCGCACGGGAATGGCGCGTGCACCACAAAAACAACGTGGGGGTTTCATGGCTGAGAATCTGAGGACGGAGTACGGCTTCCGGCTCAATGCGCCGGGCTACATCACCCCCGCCGAGGCCAAGGTCTGGTTCGAGGACCTTCGCGCCAAGGTGGCGATCAAGCGTGGGCGGCCCTTCGGACTGATGGTGGACATCCGGGGCCAGAAGGCGAACCCGCCGGAGACCCAGGAGATCATCAAGCAGGCGATGGGCTGGCTCCGGCAGAACGGCATGGTGCGCTCGGCGGTGGTGCTCGACAGCACCGTGGCCCGCCTGATGATGGTGCGCATGGCCAAGCAGAGCGGCGTGTACGAGTGGGAGCGCTACATCGACGCGTCGAAGGACTCCGATTGGGAGCACAAGGCGATCGACTGGATCACGAACGCCACGGAGCCCTCGAAGGAAGAGGACGCGGCGGCCTAACGTCGTTCCCCGGGTGACGGCGGTGGAAGCCTCCTTCCGGTAGAGGCCCACCGCCTCCCCCGCCCGTTCGCGGGCACTGTTCCCCCTCTACCTGCCAGGTCCTGTTCGTGATTCCCGGGTCCCCGCGGACGCCAGGCTGGTTCAGGGCGGTCCTGTTCCTCCTCTCCGGATTCCTGGGGCTGCGCTGCGCCGCTCCGTCACAGTCGCGTGACACCGCGCGAGCGAGGACATCCCTGTCAGCGGTTTCCTCCCCTGCCCCTACGGCGAAGGTGTTGCGGGTCCGCGTGTACGCGGACGTGGACCACCGTGCGCGGGGGCTCCATTGGGAGCGAGGCGTCGCCGGATGGCTCCAGCGCGCGAGCGAGTCGGTGCGCGGCCCCCTGGGCATCACGTTCGAGTTGGAGTCCGCGCGTGCATGGGATCGGCGCGGCTCGGACGGTCCACTGGAGCCGGTGCTGGACGCACTGGAGGAAGTGGACGCGGGCGAGGACGTGGACCTCGTCGTGGGTCTGGTGGCGGCGCCGGTGTCGTTCAGCGGCGCGCAGCACGAACTGGGCTTCGCGCGCGTGCTGGGGCGGCACTGCGTGTTGCGCGGACTGAGCGGAGAGCTGCCAGTGGAGGCGCGGCAGCGGCTGGAGGTGGCGGTCCTGCTGCACGAGTGGGCGCATACCCTGGGCGCGCCGCACGTGCGCGATGGACGGGGATGGATGTCGCCGAAGTACGACGCGGGCCAGACGGCCTTCGATGCGCGGACGCTCGCGCTGCTGGGCGCTGGACTCAGGCACCTGCCCGGTGCACGCGTGGAGCTGGAGGCGCAGAAGGCCTGGGCCCGTGAGCTCCGCGTGACGGTGGAGGCGATGACAGGCCCGGCGTGGGAAGGGCCGGAGCGGGACTTCCTCCTCGAATGGACGGAGCGCGTGCGCACCTCCGCTGTCGTGTTGGGACCGGAGGGCACGCCCCGCTCGCTGACACCGCTGGAGCGGCAACGGCTGGCGGAGGTCATCGCACTGGAGAAGGCGGGCCGGCCGGAGGTGGCCGCGGAGGCATTGGAGCCGCTGGCCGTGCGGCATCCTCAGAACGAACGCGTGCAGCTGCTGGCGTGCTACCTCGCCGTGCATCTCACGCCGGGGCTGGACGCCACGCGTGAGCGCTGTGAGCGGGCCATCGCGCGGTTTCCCCGCGAGCCCTCCCTGCGCATGAACGTCGCGCTGCTCCACCTGCACGCGGGCCGCTTCGACGAGGCCCGGGACAGTCTGGTGGTTGCGAGGACGAACCTGGAGGCCCGTGCGGACGTGGAGCCCGCGCAGTGGGCGGACCTGGCGGGACTCTTCCTGCGTGCCCACTGCGTGACGTGGGCGGAGGAGACCGCGGCCCGTGCTCAAGGACTGGCGGCTTCCGCGGCCGTGCTGGAACAGGCGGCCCGCCTCCGAAGACAGGTGGCGCTGCCGGCCCGGTCGGATGCGAGCACCGCTGTCGTCGATCCCGCACGAGAGGGAGCCCTTGTGCGCGCGGTGTCCGACGTGGAGGCGCTGCTGCGTGCCGGCTCCTCGAAGTCCGCGCGTGAGCGCATCGCCGCGCTGGCGCAAGCGTATCCGGCGAGTCCCTCCGTCACGCTCCTGCAATGCGAGCTGCACCTGCTCCAGGGGCGCCTGGGCCCTGCGCGCACCGCCTGTGAGCGGGTGCTCGCGTTCCGGGAGGATGCGGTGCAGGCGCACCTGCTGCTCGGCGTGCTGGCGACGAACACCCGTGCGCATGCGCGTGCACGCAAGCACCTGGAGCGGGTCATCGCCCTGGAGCCTTCACGCACGGAGGCGTGGCACCTGCTCGCGCGCGAATACCGGGGTACCCGCCAGTTGAAGACGCTCCAGGCCCGCTACCGCGAACAGTTCGCGCGCGACCTGCCGTGAGCCTACGTCGCGACGGACGCGCGCCAGGCGTCCTCGAGCAGCGCGAGCAGGATGATGTCGTTGAACCCGCCCCCGTTCCCATCGACCTGGTAGCCGCGCATCACGCCTTCCTGCTGGAAGCCCACGCGCGTCAGCGCCTTGCTCGACGCGCTGTTGCGAGTGTTCACCATGCCTTCGATGCGGTGCAGGTTCAGCTGCTCGAAGCCGAAGCGGATCAGCGCGGGCAGGATGCCCGACATCACGCCCTGCCCCCACAGTGAGCGCCCCACCATGTAGCCCACCTCCGCTCGGCGATCCTTCTGGCTCCAGTTGAAGAGCGTCATGTAACCCAGGGGCGTCGGGTCGTCTTCCTTCGACAACACCCACCGGATGCCCTTGCCCTGGCGCATCGCCTCCAGATCGCCGGTCAGCTTCTGGTGCAGCGTCTCGCGCGGCACGGGCACCGTGAAGTTGAGGCTCCGTGCCACCTCCGGATGCGAGTACAGCGCGATGACGCCGTCCATGTCCTCGGGCGTGAAGACGCGAAGCCGGAACGGCGTGGGGACGACGGGCAGCGGCAGCGTGGCGTAGGACATGGACATGCGGTGCAGCCCCCTGCGGTAGGGACGGGCTCACCCTACCGGGTGAGCGCCATCACCGCCATGACGCTGGCGTGTTCACTCTTCCGTCAGCAGCCGGCGCCGCTCGCGCAGGACGTCGCCAATCGGATCCCACTCCCCCCGCGCCCAGGGCAGCACCTCGTCCACCATCGCCCGGTGGAGGAAGGCCAGCGCCTCGTCGGACGTGCGCTTCCAGGTGAGGGTGGAGTCTCTCCACCCCTCGTCCACGGTCATGCAGGCGCCGCTCCTCAGCGCCCGGTACGCGGCGAAGACGCACGTCGCGAGCAGGTGCTCGGGTTCCCTGGGCGTCAGGCCGGTAAAGCCCACGTGCCGCTTTTCGGCGTTCGCCACCATCAGCGTCGCGTAGTGGAGGCACCACGCCGCGTTGAACAACTCCGACGCAAGGAGCTGGCTGGGGACGAACAAGCCGATCTCCATCGCCTTGCGCTGGTGCGCCTCATCCGGCGCGAGGACCCACTCCTCCAGCGCGAGGAGGGCCGACTGGGCGCCGTCGTTCTCCGGCCCGTGCCTGTCCCAGACACGCGCCGCGACGCGCGCCACGGCCACGCACAGCCGGACCTCCTCCTCCTGGCTCAGCGGCCCCAGCGAATCCACCCAGGCCTGCAGTCGGGCGGAGTCCGGATGCTCCGCGTCCACCGGCAGCGGCCCCGGCCCCGCGAGCGCCAGGGCCAGTGGCGGCGAGCCCGGCCCCGCGGTCCGCGCCTCCACGGGCAACGGGACACTCCGGACGATGGCGTCCGCCACCGACTCGGCGTGCACGCGCATGCGCCAGGTAAAGGGATCTCCATGTCCCCGCTTCACGGCATGCGTCACCACGCGCCGCAGCAGGCCCACCGCCGGCCGGGCCTGCGCCCCCATCCCCGCGAGCAGATGGAGCGCGAAGAGCCCCTGCCGCGCCCCGTCCCGGTCATTCGGAAGCAGGCCCACCAATCCCCGCGCCGTCTTGTCCAACAGCGGCAGCGCACGCGAGGGCGACAGCCAGGACAACACCTGGAGGGCGACGACGCGGCTCTCGTCGTCCAGCACCACCTGCTCCTCCAGCGCGTGAAGGACCGCCTCGGAAGGCGGGGTGCACCGGCCCAGCAGGCGCAGCGCGGAGCGGCGGACGTAGGGACTCTCGTCCGACAGCCTCTTCAGGGCTTCGTGCAGCACGTCGTCCGGGACGGGACCGTCCAGCGTCGCGAGCGCGTCCAACGCCGTCGCTCGTGCCTGCCACTGCGTCTTGTCCTGGCAGGCCTCCAGCAACAGCTTCACCGCGAGCCGGGTAGGCCGGGGACGCAGGTACACCAGGGCCCGCATCGCCTGGCGCTGGACCCGAGCGCTCGGCCGGGACAAGAGCCCCATCACGGCGGGCACCGCGCACCGGGGCGGTGGGCTCGGCGCCAGCAACGCCTCAAGCACGTTCAAGCGGATGTTCGCGTCCGCGGACTCCTTCTCCGCCAGTTGGGGATTCGCCAGCACCTCCAGCAGCGCGGGCACCGCCCCCAGGCCGATGGCCCGCAGCGCTTCGTGCGCGCCGTACGTATCGCCCCGGCGCAATCTCCCCTGCGATACCAGCTCCGCCACCCACTCCCGGGGCGTGCGGTCCGCGTGCCGGAAGCCCGAGCGCACCATCAGCGCGTCCAGCCTGCGCAGCGAAGCGAGGTCGTCTCCGGAGGCCCTCCGCCGTGCCTCCGCCACTGCGTCACCCATTCCGGCTCCCTACTCCGCGCGCATCGCCTCCACCGGATCCAGCCGCGCAGCGCGCGACGCCGGGTAGATGCCGAAGAGAAGCCCCACGCCACAGCTCATCCCCAGCGACAGCGCCACGGCCCACGCCGGCACGCTCATGGGGAACAGCAGCACCCACTTGCCCAGGAAGACGAACCCGAAGCCCAGCCCCAACCCCAGCACCCCGCCCACGAGCGACAGCATCACCGCCTCCGTGGCGAACTGGCCCAGGATGCGGCGGCGGCGCGCGCCCAGCGCCTTGCGGATGCCAATCTCCCGCGTCCGCTCCGTCACCGACATCAGCATGATGTTCAGGATGCCGATGCCGCCCACCACCAGCGACAGCAGGCACACGCCCACGCCCGCGAGCGCGATGACCTGGGACAGCTCGTTGAAGGACGCCGTCATGGACTCGTTGGTGTGCAGCTCGAAGTCGTTCGGCTCCTGCGGCGTGAGGCCCCGGCGGCGGCGCATCAGGTTCACCACTTCATCCTGCGCCTTCTGGAACGACGCCCCGTCGCGCGCCTGGATGTCGATCTCCACCGAGCGGTTCTTGCCGTAGAACTGCTGGAAGGCGCGCATGGGCAGGATGGCCTGGTTGTCCTGGCTGGCCATCCCCATGACGCTGCCGCGCTTCTGCAGCACGCCAATCACCTGGAACGGCCGGCCCTGCAGCCGCACCTCGGAGCCCACCGGATTCATGCCCGGGAAGAGCGTGTCCGCCAGGTCCACGCCAATGACCATCACCGGGCGGCCGTCCAGCGTCTCCGTCTCGTTGAAGAAGCGGCCGGTCGCCACGACGACGCCGCTCGTCTCCAGGTACGTGGGCTCCGTGCCCAGGATGCTCACCGAAGGAGGCGTCTCCCGGAACGCCGTGGTCAGCTTCTTGCCCCACTCCTGGGCCAGGGGCGTGGCCGCGCTCACGGAGGGACACGACTCCACGATGGCGCGCACGTCGTCGCCGAGCAGGTCCTTGCGCTTGGCGTACTTCGCCCAGTTGATGCGGCCGAAGCCGGTGGGCCACTTCGTCACCTCGAAGGTGTGCGCGCCCAGGCTGCCCAGGTTCTTGTTCACCTGTTCGCGGAGGCCCTCGATGAGGGCCATCATCGTGATGACGGTGGCCACGCCGATGACGATGCCCACCAGCGTCAGGAGCGAGCGCAGCGGGTTGCCCAGGAAGGTGCCGAGCGCCAGCCGCAAGTTGTCCAGGAAGGCCCGCATTGCCCTATTCGTAGCGGAGCGCTTCCACCGGGTCCAGCCGGGCCGCACGCGCGGCCGGCCAGATGCCGAACAACAGGCCCACCAGCGCCGCGAACGCCACCCCGCCCACCACCGTGCCCGGGCGCACGTCCGCCGCCAGCGGCGTCACCAGTGACACGATCTTCGCCGTGCCCAGCCCCACTGTCGTCCCCAACAAGCCCCCCACCGCGGACACGCTGGAGGCCTCCATCAGGAACTGGAGCACGATGGTGCGCTGGCGCGCGCCCAGCGCCCTGCGGACCCCAATCTCTCGCGTCCGCTCACGCACCGACACCAGCATGATGTTCATGATGCCAATGCCGCCCACCAACAGGGTGATCAGTCCCACGCCCGTGGCCACCGCGTAGAGCGCACCGGTGAGCTGCTCGTAGGTCGCCGCGAGCGAGTCCGTCCGGTTGACGTTGAAGTCGTCCGGCTGGCCCGGCGGCGTCGCGCGCACGCGCCGCATGATGCCCACCAGCTGGTCCTCCACCTTCGCCATCTGACCCGCGTCCGCCACGGCGATGGCGATCTGCATGGGCCGCCCCTTGCCGAAGTTGGAGTTGAAGGTCTTGAACGGCATGAACACGGACATGTCCATGTTCTCGGCCACGACCTTCCCCTTGCGCCCCAGCGTGCCCACCACCTGGAAGGGCCGCCCGTCGATGCGCACCGTCTGACCCAGCGGGCTGATGCTGGGAAAGAGCGAGGCGGCCACGTCCGCGCCCAGCACCGTCACCGCCCGGTTCACCTCTTCGTCCGCGCGGGTGAGGAAGCGTCCGGACACCACCTCGTAGTTGCCAATGGCCAGGTAGTCGCTCCACACGCCGTTGATGCGCACGTTGGAGACCTGGAGGGCGCCGTGCGACACGTCGGACGTGCGCAGCACCGCCGGGGAGATGGCGGTGATGAAGTCCGCCTGCGCGCGCAGCTGCGCCACCTGCTCCAGCGTGAAGTTCTTCCGGTTGCGGTAGAGCCACCAGTTGCCCTTCACCATCCAGGGGTACTTGGAGATGAAGATCGTGTTCGCGCCCAGCGTGGCCAGCTGCTTGTCGAACGACGCGTTGAGCCCCTGGATGATGCCGACGATGGCCAGGAGCGTCGCCACGCCAATGCCGATGCCCAGCGTCGTGAGCACCGTGCGCATCCGGTTCGCCCGGAGGGAGAACACCGCGATGCGGGCCCCCTCCAGCACGTCCACGCGGAAGCCCTTCCGGAAGCTCACGCGGTGCCCGCCTGGGGTGCCGCGTGCACGCCCAGCGCCACCTCCGGCCCCGGCCCGTCCGCGACGATTTCCCCGTCGCTCAACCGGATGGCCCGGGGGCAGCGCGCGGCCAGCTTGGGCTCGTGCGTGACGAGCACCAACGTGTGCCCCGCGCGGTGCAGCTGCTCGAAGAGCTTGACGATCTCCTCGCCGGTGGCCGAGTCCAGGTTGCCCGTGGGCTCGTCCGCCAGGAGCATGGACGGCTCCGACACCAGCGCCCGCGCGATGGCCACGCGCTGACGCTGACCGCCCGACAGCTCGTTGGGCCGGTGGTGCATGCGGTGCGTGAGCTGCACCTTGTCCAGCGCCGCCTTCGCCCGCTCGCGCCGCTCCTTCGCCCCCATCCCCCGGTACACCAGCGGCAGCTCCACGTTGGCGAGCGCTGTCTCCCGGGGCAGCAGCTGGAAGGTCTGGAAGATGAAGCCGATCTCCACGTTGCGGATGACGGCCAGGTCGTCGTCGTCCATGCTCGACACGTCCTTGCCGTTGAGCATGTAGCGGCCGCTCGTGGGCGTATCCAGGCAGCCCAGCACGTTCATGAGCGTGCTCTTGCCGGAGCCGGACTGGCCGATGATGGCCACCCACTCCCCCCGCTGGATGCCAAAGGACACGCCGCGCAGCGCGCGCACCTCTTCACCGCCCACGAAGAAGGCCCGCGTGAGCCCCTCCACCTGGATGAGGGGGCCCGCGTCCGGTGCAGGGGCCGACGTCACGACTTGCCCTTCGCCGCGGCCTTCTCCGGCTCGCGCACCGCGTCCCCGTGGGACAGCTCCTTGGACAGCGTGCGGTAGGGGCCCTCCACCACGCGGTCCCCAACCTGCAGGCCCTCCAGCACCTCCAGCTCTGTGTCGGAGGCGATGCCGGTGCGCACGCGGCGCACCTGCGCCTTGTTGTCGTTGTCCACCACGAACACGACCTTGGCCAGCGACTCCGTGCGGCGCTTGGCGGTGAGGGACGTGCCCTCCACCGGCGCCTGGTAGTCCGGCAGCGAGCGCTCCGCGCGCACCGTGACGGCCTGGATGGGCACCAGCACCGCGTCGTTGTGCGTCTCCGCGCTGATGCGCGCCTCGGCGCTCATGCCGGGGAGCACGCCCGGCGGACGCGCGTCCAGGGCGACGGTGATGGGGAAGCTCGTCACTTCGGCCTCCGTGCCCGGGTTCTTGATGGTGGCCTTCTGGGCGATCTCCACCACGGTGCCGGTGAAGGACTGGCCCTCCAGCGCGTCCAGCGTCACCTCCGCGGGCTGGCCGTACTTCAGGTGGACGACCTCGTGCTCACCCACCTCGAACTTCACCTCCATCTGGTTGAGCGCGGCGATGGTCATCACCACGTCCTCGGAGAAGTCGGAGCCGCGCACGCGCTCGCCCACTTCACGCGTCAGCTCGATGACGTTGCCGTCGATGGGGGACAGGAGCGTGGTGCGCGCCAGGTCCGTGGACGCCTGCTCCAGCACGGCGCTGCTCTGGGCCACACGCTGCTTGGCGGCCGCGAGGCGCGCCGCGGCGGTGTCCGCCACGGCCTGGGCCTGCTCCACCTCCGCGGCGGACGCGAGCCCCTTCTCCGCGAGCCCCTTCACGCGGCCCAGCTCCGCGCGCTGGCGCGAGGTGTCCACCTCCGACACCTGGACCTCGGAGCGGGCCGCGTCGCGGGACGCGGTGGCCTGCTTCACGGCCGCCTCGTAGTAGCGCTTGTCGATCTGCCCCAGCACCTGCCCCTTGGTGATGGGGTCACCGTCCTTCACCTTGAGGGCGACGAGGTCGCCGGACAGGTTGGAGGAGATCTTCACGGTGGTGGCCGCCTGCACCTTGCCCGCGCCGGTGATGGTGCGGGTGATGGTGCCCTTGCGGGCCTTGGCCATCTGGACTTCCTGCGTCGGGGGCGGCCGGTCCCGCAGGCCGCCCACGGTGATGGCCACCGCTCCAAGCAACAGCGCGCCGGCGATTGCCGCCTTCCACCACGTCATTGTGAGTCTCCCGGGTTCAGCGTGCCCATGGCCCGGAACAGGGCATAGCGGGCGATTTCGACATCGATGCGGCTCTGGAGCAACACCAGCTCCGCCTGGGTCAACTTGAGCTGCGCGTCTCGCACGTCCAGCGTGGAGCCGGCGCCCGCGCGGAAGCGCTCCTCCGCCAGTGCCAGGCCCTGCTGGGCGACCGTCAGGTTGTCCGCCGCGAGCTTCGCGGAGGCAATCTGGCCTTCCAGCACCTGGTGGGAGCGGCGCACCTCCGCCTCCAGCTCCCGCGCCGTCTGCGCGAACGTCAACTCCGCCTTGCGGATGTTGACCTGGGCGCGCGCGGACTGGGCGTCGGTATTGAAGCCGTTGAACAGGTCCCACGTCAGCGTGACGCCGCCGTTGAAGATGTTGCCGTAGCCGGGCTCGCTGAAGAACGGGCCCAGGTCCTGGCTGTTGTGCGAGTACCGCGCGGACAGGCCCACGCGGGGGATGTAGTCCCCCTGCACGATGGCCCGCTGGAGCTGCGCCACCTGCACGCGCTGCTGGAGCGCCTTGAGCAGGGCGCGGTGCTCGCGGGCCTGCTTGATGGCGTCATCCAGGGGAGGCGCCGGCGCGGGCTCCTGCTGGAACACGCCGGGGTCCACCGCCTGGAGCAGCTCGGTGCCGGGGCGCGCCAGCCACACGGCCAGCTGCACCTGGTCCGCCACCAGCTGGTTCTGGCGCTGCACGATGTTGATGCGGTCGTTGCCCAGGTTGACCTGGGCGGCGATCTCCTCGGACTTGCCCACGCGGCCCGCGGTGAAGAGGGCGCGCGCGCGCTCCAGCTGCACCTCGCTGCGCTGCGCCGTGGCGTTGAGCACGCCCAGCGTGGCCTGCGACAGGAACAGGTTGAAGAAGCGGCGGATGGCCTCCAGCTCGGAGGTGTCCGACTCTTCAATGGACTGGTTGCGCGTGGCGTCCACGATGACGCCCGCCTGCTCCAGTTGCTTCCAGAGGCCGCGGTTGTAGATGACCTGCGACACGCCGAGGGACGCGAAGTAGCTGTCCGCCGTGTTGGAGGTGGCCACCACCTCCCGCGTGACGGTCTCCGTCTCACTGATGGGGACGGTGAAGACCTGCCGTCGCCGGCCCACGTAGTCCAGGCTGGGGCCCAGGTTGAGCTGCACCTGCGGCAGGAGGCCGGAGCGCGCCACGCGCTGGTCCTCCTGGGCCACGGCGACATCCAACGCGGCCTGCAGCGCCTGGGTATTCTTCCGGCCCAGCTGGCGCGTCTCCTCCAGCGTGATGGGCGTGGCGGTGAGCAGCGTCGCGACAACGAGGAAGGCGCTCACTGCGCACCTCCCGCCGGCAGGCCGATGAAGAAGACACCCACGTACATGAGGTACATCACCCCGATGAGCACCAGCGCGCGCCCGAGGCGCATGCCGGTGGCGGTGGAGAAGCCCACTCCCAGCAGGCCCACGCTCCACAGGTTGAAGAAGTCCACGCCCTTGAGCACGCGCTGCATCTTCGGCGTCAGGCCATCCAGCAGGGCCAGGCTGGAGGGCACGAGCCGCTCCGCGCGCAGGTCGGTGAGCGAGTGCTGGTAGCCCGCGCACAGCGCGTAGATGAGGTGGTACAGCGCGATGGGCAGCAGCGCCACCGCGGCGGCCGTCATCAGCTGCCCGAAGGCCGCGGGCTTGTTGAAGAGCCAGGCCGCGACCCAGAGGATGCACGCGAGCGCCAGCACCATCAGGGGCATCACGATGAGCCCCTTGGCGATGCCTCCCACCAGCGCCTTGCGCGACGCGGTCTGAATCTGCTCGGCGATGTCGGACTCGGACACGCTGGACGCTGTCGAGTCCGTGGGCAGGGCGCTCACGATGGAGGCGGTGGCGTCCCAGCGCAGCGCGTAGACGGTGCCGGAGATGGCGACGCAGAAGGCGAGGATGAGGAGGGGCCACAGCCAACGCCGGGCCTCGACGGCGGCGCGCATCCCCCCAAGAGGGTCCACGAAGACGCGCGCCGGTTGAGCAAGGGAGGTCATAGGGATGGGGTCTCTGGGCGGATTACGCAGCCCTCCCGGAGTGATTGCCCGGTCCCTTGAATTGAGTCGGGAAACGGGCGGACAGCCAACCGAAATCCGGCCGCGGCCCAAGGTTTACCCTGCCTTGCATCCATCCTGTAGCGGTCTGTAGCCTAAATTTTGCGGCGGAGCGGCGGACGGTGTATTCCGCTCGGCTGGACGCTTGCCGGAGCATGAATGGTCGACAGCACGGATCTCGCCCAGGTTCTCCATGAGGCGCATGACATCGCCCGCAGCGTCGCCCAGAAGCCCACGTCGGCCCACGTGTTGCTGGCGCTCTTCACGGTGGAGAACCGTGCCCAGCTCCTCCTGAAGGAGAAGGGCGTGGACGAGGACGCGCTCCTCCAACTCATCACGGAGGCCCCGGCGGAGACGGGCAACGTGGTGCAGGAGTTGACCGCGCGCGCCCGCGAGCTGGCCAGCACCTTCCGTGCGGGCGAGGCGGACTGCCTGCACCTGCTCATCGCCATCATCCGCAAGCGCTGCGCCGCGAGCGACCTGCTGGGGCGGACGGGGTTGGACCTCATCTCCCTGTCCAACACGGCGCTCGCCTATTCCACCAGTGGCGGCCTGCCGCGCCGGCTCCAGCCGGGCTATGGCCAGGCGGTGGCCACGCGCGCGCCGGTGAGCCGTCCGGTGGGCGCGCCGCCGTCTCCCCTTCCCTCCTCCACGTTCGCGCTGAGCGTGCCGCGTCCGGTCCCCGCGCCGGCTCCGGTGATGACGCCCCCGGTGACGACTCCGCCGCCAGCCGCGCGCTCGACGCCCGCGCTGTCTCCGCGAGACCTCATCGACGTGGACGAGGACGATGTGACGCAGGACGCCGTCTCGGAAGCCCCGCCTCCGCCGATGCCGCGCATGGCGCCTCCCGCGCCGCCGGCCCCGGTCGCCCGTGCGACGCCGCCCGCCCCGCTGCCTCCCGCGCCCGTGGTCAAGCCGTCCTCGCCTCCGCCGTCCCAGGCCAAGGGTCAGCCGCTGACGCTGGACGCCAAGGCGTTCCCGATGCTCACGTCCATGGGCCGCAACCTGAGCCAGGCCGCGCGCGAGGGGAAGCTGGACCCGGTGGTGGGCCGCGCGAGGGAGGTCGAGGAGGTCATCGACATCCTGGGCAAGCGCCGCACCAACAACCCGTGCCTGCTGGGCGAGCCCGGCGTGGGCAAGACGGCGGTGGTGGAGGGCGTGGCGCAGCGCCTGATGGGCCTGCGCGGCACGCTGGCGGAGAAGATCCTCGTCGAGTTGGACATGGCCACGCTGGTGGCGGGCACGCAGCTGCGCGGCTCGTTCTCCGAGAAGCTCAACGCACTGAAGGAAGAAGTGCGGCGGGCCGAGGGGCGCGTGGTGGTGTTCATCGACGAAATCCACACGCTGGTGGGCGCGGGCTCCACGGGCGAGGGCCCGCAGGACGCGGCCAACGAGCTGAAGACGGCGATGGCTCGCGGTGAGTTCCCCTGCATCGGGGCGACGACGCACGACGAGTACCGCAAGTTCATCGCGGCGGACCCGGCGCTGGAGCGGCGCTTCACGCCGGTGGTGGTGAACGAGCCGTCAGTGCCGGAGACGTTGCAGATCCTCCAGGGAATCATCGGGCGCTACGAGGAGCACCACGCGCTGCGATACCTGCCGGAGGCGCTGGAGGCAGCCGCGTCGCTGGCGAGCCGCTACGTGACGGACCGGTTCATGCCGGACAAGGCCATCAGCGTGGTGGACCTGGCGGGCAGCCGCTGCCACCGCGAGGGCAAGCACCGGGTGGACGCGGCGGACGTGGCGCGCGTGGTGGCGAAGCTGGCGGGCGTGCCGGAAGAGCGGCTGCTGATGAACGACTCCGCGCGGCTGCTCCGGTTGGAGAACGACCTGGCGGAGCGCGTGATTGGCCACGGCGACGCGGTGGTGCGCATCTCGCGGGTCATCCGCCGTAACTACGCGGGCTTCGCGTCGCGCCGTCCCATGGGCAGCTTCCTCTTCCTGGGCCCCACGGGCGTGGGCAAGACGGAGATGGCGCGGGCGCTGGCGGAGGTGCTGTTCGGCAACCGGGACGCGCTGGTGCGCCTGGACATGAGCGAGATGTCCGAGTCTCACGGAGTGTCGCGCCTCATCGGTTCGCCCGCGGGCTACGTGGGCTTCGGTGAAGGCGGACAGCTCACGGAGCCGGTGCGCCGTCGGCCGTCGTCGGTGGTGGTGCTGGACGAGATCGAGAAGGCGCACCGCGAGGTGCAGATGCTGCTGCTCCAGGTGTTGGAGGAGGGGCGGCTGACGGACGGCAAGGGCCGGCACATCGACTTCTCGAACACGGTCATCGTGATGACCACGAACCTGGGCGCGGAGGCGTTCAGCCGCACGGGCCGCGCGGTGGGCTTCGGCGCGGCGGACGCGGCCGAGGGCAAGGCGCTGGACATGGCGTCGGACACGGCGCGCAAGGCGCTGCCGCCGGAGCTGTGGAACCGCATCGACGAGCGGCTGCCGTTCCGTCCGCTGGCGGAGCAGGAGGTGGCGAAGATCGCCACGCTCATCCTGGCGGAGAGCAGCAAGCGGCTCGCGACGGAGCGCGGCATCGTCTACACGGCGGGCACGGACGTGGTGGGGCACCTGCTCAAGTCCGGCGGCTTCGACCCGATGCTGGGTGCGCGGCCCATGCGCCAGGTGGTGCAGCGGCTGGTGGAAGGCCCCCTGGCGGAGCGCATCCTCTCCGGCGAGTTCGGCGCGGGCGACCGCGTGCGCGTGGCCGTGCAGGCCGGTCAGCTCCAGTTCGCCCGGGACGCCGCCTGACGGTGGCGCGGCGAGGCCGGAGCACGCGGAGCAGCGCGGCGAAGGCGAAGCGCGTCCCCGTGGTCATCGTCGGCGCGGGGCGGCTCGGTGGTGCACTCGCGCTGGCACTGCAAGCGAAGCGTTGGCCCGTGCGCGTGTACTCGCGTGACGACGCAGGCCATGAGCGCACGCGGGCCCTGGGACTGAAGCCCGCGACCCCAGCGGACCTGAAGAAGGCGCGCGTCTGCGTGCTGTGCGTTCCGGACGCGGCGGTGCCGTCTGTGTCCGAAGCCCTGTCACGCGAACTGCCGCGCACGGTGGCGCTGGTGCACACCGCGGGCGCCCTGCCCCTCTCCGCGCTGGGCACGCAGCGGGGCCGCGCGGTGGGTTCGTTCCATCCACTCTGCGCCGTGTCCTCCGCGAGGGACTCGCTCGCGGGCCACACCGCCGCCATCAGCACACGGTCCCCTTCCCTGCGCGCCGTGCTCCAGCGCATGGCGGAGGACGTGGGCTTCGCGATGTTCGACGTGCCGGAGGCACACCGGGCCGCCTACCACGCGGGCGCGGTGCTGAGCGCCGGTGGACTGGTGGCCCTGGCGGACGCGGCCGTGGGCGCGCTGGGCGCTGCGGGCATCGAACCCGAGGCGGCCTTGAAGGCCCTGCTGCCGCTGATGCGCTCGGCGCTGCGAGGCATCGAAGCGCGCGGCCTCTCGGGTGGACTCACCGGCCCCATTGTCCGAGGAGACGCGGGCGTCGTCGCGGCGCACCTCGCGGCGCTGCCCTCGGACATCGCTCCGCTCTACGCACAGCTCTCGCGGCGGGCCCTGCGGCTGGCCTCGGAGCGGCTCCGTCCGGAGCCCCGTGCCGCGCTGGAAGCCCTGCTCGCGAAGAAGTGAGGCGTTTCCAGCTCCGCGCCAGCCCGCGGCGCTGGAAGCCCTGCTCGCGAAGACGTAACGGCGCGCGTCCCGGTCACCCCGGACGCGCGCCCTTCCCACCAGACTAGGTGAGGATGATGCGCGGGCTCTGCAGCGCGCGGCGCACGATGGCCAGCGCCTGCTCGGAAGCGGCCTCGGCCTCCGTGAGGCGGCGCAGGCAGACGTCGCCGCCCACCGACACGGAGCGCTTCAGGTCCGCCAGCAGCGTCAGCGCCGCCTGCAGCATCTCCTTGCCCTGCGGGGACTCCGCGGCCGGCTTGCCCGCCGCCTGGGACACGTGCGCCGTGAAGCGCTGCACCGCGTCCATGGTCGCGTTCGGGTCGTACTTCTCCAGCATCGGCTTCAGCCGGTCCGGGTTGATGCGGATGAGGCGCAGCGCGCCGACCTTCTGGAAGGCCGGGTGCACCAGACCGATCTCCGACATCTCGAACGCGCCCAGCAGGCCTTCGTCCGGCGCGCGGTGCGAGTGCGGCACCACGTCCACGAAGAGCGCCAGCGGATCCGCGCCCTGCTTGAACGCCTCCAGCTCGTCGTCATCCAGCGGCGGGAAGCTCGCGGGCGTGCCGATGAACAGCAGCGGCAGCACCACGTCGTGCCAGAACTCCTCGGGCGCGGAGCCCGTGCCGCCCACCGTCGCCACCAGGTGCGTCAGCAGCTCCGCGAGCCGCGGGGCGCGCTCGGCCTGCTCCGCCAGCGTCTTGCCCTGCTCCATGCGCTGCAGCGACGTGACGATCTGCCCCTCGAACTGCTGGCGGGCCTCCGGCGGCAGCGGCGGCTGGGTGCGGCCCAGCGCGTCACGCACGTCGCGCGCCAGCGCGTCCGTCTTCGCCTCCAGCGCCTGCTTCGCCTTGGCCGGATCCACCACGATGAACTGGAGGAAGCCCGGGTCGAACAGGCGCTGGTACTCCTGGGGCCCCAGCCGCTGGGGCTGACCGCCGCCCAGGGCCTGCGCCGGGTTGGTGCCGAACTTCACCTGCCCCAGCGAGCGGCGGATGTCGGCGGCCAGGTCGTCCAGCCGCGTCAACTTGCCCTGCGCCAGCGCGTCCATCACCGCCCCGAACGGGGACAGCATGATGATGGCCTCGGGGAAGCCCAGCGAGGCGCCCTCCGGCGAGTCCCGGTTGGGGAACCAGAACGCCTGGTGCTCGGAGATGAGGCGCAGCGCGAAGCCGCCCGCCAGGCCCAGCGCCGCGCCCTGGTGGTTCGGGTTGTTCGGGTCGAACCGGCCGCCCAGCAGCTGGATGACCGACGTCTCCACATCCGCCCACGGAGCCTTCGTCAGGTCGACCGGCGCGCCGCTGGCCTTCTCCAACGCGGCGGAAAGCTGGAGCTGCGCATTGTGGACGTGCTGCGGAACAGGGAGCCCCTGGGGCTCGGCGGGTTCGGTCATGGGAAGGTTCCTGTGAGGAATGCGACGCGTTCCCTTATCGTGAAAAACGCGCTCCTGACTACGATTTGTGCTCGGTAGGATGCACCGCCATGTCAGCTTCTCGCGGGTCTGCCCGCCAGCCCGCCATCCTCGCTTGTCTCCTGCTGCTGACATCGGGGTGTGCTTTCGTCGCACCCCGTTTTCCGCAAAACGTCCAGGCGTCGTTCGCCCGGGACGACATGCACAAGCTGACCACGCGGTCGATGGAGCTGTACTACCCGGCCCACCTGCGCGGGACGGCGCTGCGGGTGGCCGCCCGGATGGAAGGCTGCGTGGAGCGGCTGCGCGGCGACGCGTGGAGCAAGGCCGAGCGCAAGCGGGTGCTCGTCTACCTGACGAGCGCGGACTTCAACAACGCGTACGTCCAGTCGGAGTTCGCCAGCACGCCGCAGCAGATGGTGCTGCCGCAGCACATGACGCTGGAGCAGTTCAACCTGCTGGGTCTGGGTGAGACGGACATCGGCGACGTGGCCTGTCACGAGTCCGTCCACTACGTGCAGATGCAGCAGGTGGGCGGGCTGTGGAACGTCCTGAACAAGGTCACGGGCGGCCTCTTCCAGCCCAACATCTTCACCGAGTCCTGGTTCCTGGAGGGCCTGGCCACCTACTACGAGGGTCGGCTGGGCAAGGACACGGGACGTCCCTACAGCCCGGTGTGGCGCGGCTGGTGGGAGGGCGCGGTGGCGGCCCAGAAGGGCGAGCTCAACGCGGGCTACCTGTCACCGGAGAACCGTGCGCTGGATCCGTTCGGCGGCAACTACCTGACCGGTATGAACTTCGTGGAGTACCTGGCGAAGACGTACGGCGAGAAGCGTCTGTGGAAGCTGGTGGACGAACAGGGCAACTCGCTGTTCCCACCCCTCGCGGTGACGCTGCGGTTCAAGCGGGTTTACGGCAAGGACATCGGGTCGCTGTTCAGCGAGTACGAGCAGAGCCTCCAGAAGGACCTCCAGCTGCGCGAGCGCCCCGCCACGCAGCAGGTGCTCGTGCGGGAGGCGGGCTACTTCTCGCGGCTCGTCGCGAACCCGGTCGACGGGAGCACGACGCTGGTGAGCGTGGGCCGTGAAGCCATCACGCACCTCACCGTGTACGAGCGCGACGGCCGCGAGCGCTTCAGCCGCGCGCTGGTGCGGCTGTTGCCGGGGCGCCGCTGGGTGGTGGCCAGCTCGTCGCTGGTCAGCGGCATGACGTTCAGCCGGGACGGCCGGTGGCTGTACCTGGTCAGCGCGGACATCGACTCGGTGGGCAGCTACACGGGGAAGCTGTGGCGGGTGGACGCGCGCACGGGTGACGTGGTGCGGCTGTGGGACGACCTGGTGGGCATGGGCGGCGACCTGACGGCGGATGGCCGGTCCTACGTGTTCGTGGAGGTGAGCGGCGACGCGGCCAACCTCGTGCGGTTGGATCTGGAGACCGGTCAGCGTGAGCGGCTGACGGACTTCAAGGCGCACACGGCATTGGGCACGCCGGTGACGTCACCGGACGGCGCACGGTACGTGTTCCCCATGAACGGCGCGGAGGGGTGGGACCTGGTGCTGCGCGAGCCGGACGGTTCGCTGCGCTGGCTCACGCGGGATGGGCTGTTCAACTATTCGCCCCGGTGGCTGGACGACGATCACCTCGTCTTCCTGCGCGAGCACGAAGGCCGGCTCCAGGCGCACGTGATGACGGTGTCCACCCGGCGCATCGCCCGCGTCACCGACGCGCCGATCCTGGTGATGGACGCGGCACCCGCGGGCGGGGACGCCGTGGTCTTCCTCAACCGCGACGGCATCAACTTCACCGTGGACCGCGCGCCCCTCACGGAAGCCCTGGCCGAGCTGAGCGCGACGCCCGAGCCGCCGGCCGAGAGCGTCGCGACCGCACCGGCACCGGAGCCGGAGGCCACCGCCCAAGGCACGGAGGCACAGGAGGGCTTCGTCGCCTTCCCAGGCCAGACCGAGCCCCCGGCGGATGCCCCCACGCAGGCCGCTTCCGACGTCCCCCCGGCACCGGTGGCGCCGCCGCCCCTGCCCGTGGATCCCGCCCATGACGTGGACGCGCCCGTGACGCCTCCGGCCGTCGTCGGCCACGCGGTGGACGTGCTGACCGACGAGCCCTACTCGCCGCTCGAAGGCTTCTTCATCCCGAACTACCGGGTCCCCTACTTCTACACGGTGCCCAACGACGTCGACGAGAACGACCCGTACTTCGCGGGTGGCATCTCCATCGCGGGCCAGGACCGGTTGGGCTTCAACGCCTACGCGCTCACGCTGACGTACGACCTGAAGGAGAAGCAGCCCGGCGTGTCGTTCGCCTACGGCAACGCGATGCTGTCGCCCTTCTACCTCCAGGTCTCCGCGTCACGCCTGCGCGAGAACGAGCGCACGGACATGCAGGCCACCGTGTTCGCGTCCCGGACGTTCTGGACGACCCCCGTGAGCTTCGGCGTGCTCGCGCTCGACCGCCGCTTCGACGCCACGGATCGCCGGCCGTCCATCACCACGCGCCTCATCGGACCGGAGGTCGCCGCGTCGTACTTCGCCGGCGAAGGCACGTCCTACGGCGGCACGCAGCGCGGACTGGGCCTGTCCGTGAGCGGCGGCATCTTCCCGAAGGCCTTCGCGCGCGACTCCACCGTGGGCGACGTGCGCCTGGGCGTGGACGGATACCTGGGCGGCCTGCCCTTCATCGGCAAGGACAACCTCCTGCTCTCCGTCGCGGGCCGCGCCCTGCCCGGCGCGCCTGATGACCTGCTGGAGGTCGGCGGAATCCTTCCGGGCCAGGCCTTCTTCATCAACCGAGACAGCACCAACGACGGTGGCCTGCCGCTGCAGCTCCAGCCGGGCCTCGCCTTCAGCGAGTACCTGCGCGGCTACGAGGACCACACCTTCCGCGCGCGCAACGTGCTGCTCGCCAACGCGCGCTACCGCTACCGCTTCATCATCGACTACGGCTGGGCGTCCACGCTGTGGGTGCTGCCGTCCCTCTTCGTCAGCCAGCTGGAGCTGGACGCGTTCGGCTCGCTCGCGCGCACGGACAACCGGACCAACCACGGAGCGGTGGGCGGCTCCGCCACGCTGCGGCTCACCATGGGACAGGCCTACGCGCTCTCGCTCTTCTACCAGTACGCCCACCGCTTCGATGACGGCTTCGGCGACCTGCACATCATCGGGATGACCTTCTAGCGAGGCCCGCGCAGGCCATAGAGGCCTTCATCGCGCGCCACCTGGAGCACCGCGGAGGGCACCAGCTCCGACGGCTCCAGGCCGCGCGCCAGCTGGTCGCGCACCTGCGTGGAGGACACCTCCGCCAGCGGCGGCCCCACCGTGTCCGGCGCCGGGTAGCCCGCCCGGTAGAGCACCGTCACGTGCGCCATGCGCTGGATGCGGTCGAAGTCCTTCCACTGCGGCAGGTCCCTCAAGATGTCGCTGCCGATGATCAACGAAAACCGCGTGTCCGGGTGGCGCTCCACCAGGTACGCCAGCGTGTCCACCGTGCGCCCGCCGCCGCCCAGCTCGCGCTCCACCAGGCTCGTCTGGAGCCAGCCGGACGTCTCACGGCAGAGCGCCTCGCACATGCGCACGCGAGCCTCGAAGGGCTCCAACTGCTTGCCGAACGGATGGTGGAACGTGGGCATCAGCCAGACGGCATCCACGCCCTGCGTCGCGTGGACGTAGGAGGCCGCCATCAAGTGGCCCACGTGCGGCGGGTTGAACGAGCCTCCGAGCAGCGCGACCTTCACGGCGGGCCTCTTATTTGACGGTGAGCTTCGTCGAGCGCGAATCGACCTGCAGCACCCGGGGCGGCAGCACCAGGTGTCCATCCAACCGGAACGCGGAGAAGCTCAGGTTGCGCTCCGCCTTCTCCAACAGGCCGCACGTCTGCTCCGCGGCCCCCACCAGCCGGCCCGGCGTCACGAAGTAGCGCGGGCCAATCTGCACCACCGCCGGCTCGGACTCCTTGCCGTGGATGAACACCTGCGCGTTGAGCAGGTCGTCCCGCACCAGGTCGTTCTTGTCGTGCACCACGCAGCAGAGCGAGTCCCCCACCAGGTCCATGGCCTTGTTGGCCACGGCGGGGTCCCGGTACGCCAGCGAGTCGCGGTCCGGCACGCGCACGAAGCGCTCCATCACCAGCCGCCGGTCGTCCTCGGACGCCAGGTCGGAGGGGGCCTCGCGGGACGCGGGCGTGCGCCCGAGTCCGTCCTGGGGCGCCACCAGCCACTGCGTCACGTCCGCCAGGAAGTCCGCGTCCGAGTACTCGCGCCCTCCCCGGCTCTTCTTGCGGCGCCACAGCACCCACTCATCCAGGTCCGTGTAGCGCGCGCCGGTGAAGAGGAAGCGCCGGGCGCCCTTCGCACGCAGCAGCTCGTAGGCGGCGTCGAAGGCGTCCAGGTCGCCATGCGTATCGGAGAAGACACCAATCACGTGGAGGTCACCGCGAGGAAGCGTACAGCAGGGCGGGCTCGCGGCGCTTGCGGAAGGCCTCCGTCTGCGCCTCGAAGCCTTCGAGCATCCGGTCCAGGGACCACCCCTCCTCGATGCCGCGACGCACCTGGTCGGTGCCGCACAGCAGGTCGAACGCGGGCACGTCCTCCACGAACTCGTACGCGTCCGCCCGCCAGGCGAACTGCCCCGGCCCGATGTCGTGCAGCGCCTGGGTGATGGCGATGCCCGTGCGCAGCGGCTGGAACGACTTGCGGTCCGTGACGTGGATGAAGGCCCCGCTGCACGACTGGCCCGTGTACTTGTCGAACGTGGGGGTGAAGCCCACCGGACGGAAGGTCACGCCCGGCAGCCGCTCCTTGTCCAGCCGGGCCATCAGCTGATCCGTGTCCACCCACGGCGCGCCGAACTGCTCGAAGGGCCGGCAGGTGCCGCGGCCTTCGGACACGTTGGTGCCCTCCAGCTGGCACATGCCCGGGTACACCAGCGCTGTGTCCGCGGTGGGCATGTTGGGCGACGGCGGCAGGAACGGCAGACCCGTGTCGCTCCAGTGCATGTCGCGCGTCCAGCCCTCGCACGGCACCACCGTGAGCTCACAGCCGAAGCCCTCCTGCGCGTTGAACAGCCGGGCCAGCTCCCCCGCCGTCATGCCGTGGCGGTTGGGCAGCGCGTACAGCCCCACGAAGGAGCGGAACTTCTCCCCCACGAGGTTGCCCTCCAGCGTCACCCCATCCAGCGGGTTGGGCCGGTCCAGCACGTAGAACGCCACGCGGGCCTGGGCCGCGGCCTTCATCGCCAGGGCCATGGTGTAGACGTAGGTGTAGTAGCGGCTGCCCACGTCCTGGATGTCGAACACCAGCGCGTCCAGCCCCTTCAGCCACTCCTGCCGCGGCGAGAGCGACTCGAAGGTGGAGCCGTAGAGGCTGTGCACCGGGACGCCCGTCTTGCGGTCGCGCGCCTCGTCCACGGCCACCATGTACTGGGCTTCACCCCGGATGCCGTGCTCCGGCCCGAAGAGCGCCGCCAGCGTCACGCCGTCCGTGCCGGCCAGCAGATCCGCCAGGTGGCGGAAGCGCGAGTCCACGCTCGTGGGATTGACGATGGCGCCCACGCGCTTGCCCTTGAGCGCGGAGAACCCCTGCGCCGCCCACACATCCAGTCCCGTCTTCACCTTCGTCACGTTCAGTCGCCTCGTCCCGCAGATACGCGCGGGCGCAGGAAGGGTCAGTTCGCGGGGAGACGCTTGAGCGCGTCCGCCGCCGCCTGCTTCGAGTCACAGGTGCCCAGGCCGAGGAACCCACCGGCCGTCCCTTCGTTCGGGCCTCCGTCGTCGGCCAGGGATTCCAGGGCGCCGCGCGCGTCTTCCAGGCGCAGGCTGCCCACGGCCGCCGCCGCGCTGGAGCGCACGCCGCACTGCTCATGGTTCAGCAGGGAGATGAGCCGGGACGACGCACGGCCGTTGGCGTCCTTGCGCACCGCCGCCGCGTAGTGGACCACCGCGGCGCTCATGTTGCCCTGCGCCTCCTCCAGACGCCCGCTGAAGTAGGAGCGCTGGTCCGCCTCCTCCAGCTTGATGAGCCGCTTGGCCTCGTTCACGCGCTGGGTCTTCTCCGGGCCGGTGGTGCCCTCCACGTCGCGGATGGCCCGCATCGTGGCGCCGCCTCCGCCGACGAGCAGCCCCCCGCCCAACAGCACCACCACCAGTCCCGCGCACATGCTCCAGCCGGCCACGGTGGACGACACCTTCGTCGTGATGGCGGGCGGCAGCTTCGCGTACACGCGCGCCCAGAGTGCATCCGTCGCGGTGCGCGCCTGCTGGCCCAGCACCGTGGCCCGCTGCCCCACCGCCACCGCGCCCGCCGCCGCACGCTGGCCCACCGCCACCGCGCCCTGCCCCATCGCCGCCGCGCCCGCCGCCGCGCGCTGGCCCAGATCCAGATTCGACTCCACGCGCGCCAGGGCCAGGTTGCCGTAGGGAGGCAGCAAGGCCGCCTCTTCCGGCGAGGGCAGCACCGCGTCAGGCGCCGCCGGCGCCAGCACCCGGTAGGGCGCGCGCGGCACGCGGAAGACGCGGATCTTCCCGGGGATGCCCTTCAACTCGAACGCGCCCACCTCCTGCGACGGCACCTCCGCCTTGTTCATGGAGAGGTAGACGGCCTCCGTGAAGAAGACCTCGCCCGCGTCGGTGATGCCCTCCACGCGGGCGGCGATGTTCACCGGCTCGCCGAAGATGTCGTTGGTCTCCACCCGCACCTCGCCCACGTTCACCGCGACGCGCACGTGGATCTGCTCGTCCTCCTGCAGCTGCCGGTTGTGGTGCCAGAGCCGGTCCTGGATGGCGATGCCGCTCAGCACCGCCTGGGTGGGGGACTCGAAGGTGACGAGGAACGCGTCGCCAATCGACTTGATGATGCGTCCACCGAACGCCTTAAACAGCGGCGCGAGCAACGCGTCGTGCACCTGGAGCAGACGCTGGTTCTCCTCCAGCGTCTGCCGGCTGGTGCGTTCGGTGAAGCCCTTGATGTCGGTGAAGACGATGGCGAGGTTGGCGGTCTTCAAAGCGGGGGCAGTGTATGCAGCGCGTCGCGCGAAGCAATCGCCACGGACCGCGCCCCGCCGCTCGCTGTCAGCGCTTTGAAGGTTTGAGGGCCCGCATGTTGCGCTTCTCCGGCGCCGTCAGCTGCGCCCTCACCTTCGCTGCGAGCTGGGGCCTGTCCGTCCGCTCGTAGAAGGCCGCCAGGGTCCTCAGGACACCCGGGTTGTCCGGCTGGGCGTCGCGCGCGGCCAGGAACTCCCGCTCCGCGTCCAGCGTGCGGCCCTGCTTCTCCAGCACCGCCGCCAGCTGCATGCGCACCTGCACCCACGCGGGCCGGGACTTGGACAGGGGGCGGTAGTGCAGCTCCGCCTTGAGCCAGTCCCCCGCCTGCGCCCAGAGGCCCGCGAGCCGGAAGCGCGCGTCGTCATACGACGGGCGCAGGGTCACGGCCTTCTCATAGGCGCGGATGGCGTCGAAGGTGGCGCTCTTCTCCTCCAGGAGCTGCCCCTGGAGGAAGTACACGCGGGGGTTGTCCGGGGCCTCGCGCAGGGCGGCGTCCAGATGGGTACGGGCGCGCTCCAGCTCCGGGGCGCTTCCTCCCTTGAGGAGCAGCCGCGCGGCCTCCAGCCGGGGCAACTCCCAGCGGGGCTGGTTGGTAATCAGCCGCTCCAGGGCGACGAGTGCACCCGCGTCGTTGCCCGAGGTCTCCAGCGCCAGCGCATCCGCCAGCGGACTGGGGGCCGGGGCCGCTTGCGCCGTCAGGACCGGAGAGGCCGGTGCGTCGGACGCGCCCGCAAGCAGCGCCGCCACGAGAACCCACATCATGGTTGGCAGATAGCAGGTCCCGGTGGGCCACCTCAATACTTCCGCTTGACGGACACCCGGCCTCGCATGAAACCCATGACCGTGCAGATTTCCCAAAGGACGTTGGAAGACCTTGGTTTCCCGGAAGTGCTCCGCGCGCTGACGCAGCGCTGCCGCACCGAGCCAGGAAGGGAGCGGGTGCTGGCCCGTCCATTCCTGGACACCGAGACGGAGGTGGCCGAAGCGCTGGCGCTCGTCGACGAGGCCCGCTTCCTCTCCCAGCAGCAGTTCTCCATGCCCCTGGGCGGCGTGACGGACCTGCGCACCGCGGTGGGCCACGCGGAGAAGGGCGGCGTGCTGGAGCCCCGCCAGCTCATCGACGCGGCCCAGCTGCTCTTCGCCTTCGCCCGCACCCGCGAGGCCCTGGACGAGCGCAAGGAGCGCGTCCCCCGCCTGGTGGAGATCTCCAAGCGCCTGCCCTTCCTGGAGGCCATGGCGCGCCGGTTGGATCAGTGTTTCGAACCGGACGGAACCATCTCCGACCGCGCGAGCCCCGAGCTGAAGGAAGCGCGCGACCGCGCACGCGGCCTGCACCGGAGGATCAAGACGCGCCTGGACGAGATGCTCCACGACGCGACGTTCACCACCAAGCTGCGCGAGAACTACTACACGCTGCGCAACGGGCGGTACGTGGTGCCGGTGGTGTCGAACTACCGCGCGGAGGTGGATGGCATCGTCCACAACGCCAGCCAGACGGGGCAGACGCTCTTCATGGAGCCCCAGGCGATGGTGGGCCTGGGCAACGACCTGGCCATCGCGCAGTCGGAGGTCGCGGAGGAGGAGCTCAAGGTCCTCCAGGAGCTGAGCCGGCTCGTGGGCCGCGAGTCCGCGCGCATGCTGGAGGGCCTGGAGGCGGTGGCGGAGCTGGACGAGGTGGAGGCCATCGCCATCCTGTCCGCGGACCTGGACGCCACGACGCCCACCTTCGTGGGTGTGAAGGAACTGCAGCTGCGCGCGCTGCGCCACCCGCGCCTGGTGCTCAAGGGCACGGAGGTGGTGTCCAACGACGTGACGCTCACCGAGAGCGCCCGGGCGCTGGTGGTGTCCGGCCCCAACGCGGGCGGCAAGACGGTGACGCTGACGGGCGTGGGGCTGTGCGCGCTGATGCTGCGCGCGGGCCTGCCCATCCCGGTGGGCGAAGGGTCGCGGATGCCTCTGTACCGCTCCGTGCACTCCACCGTGGGTGACACGCAGGACCTGTCGCAGGGCCTGTCCTCGTTCAGCGGCCACGTCACCCTGCTGCGGGACATCCTGGCGGCGGTGGGGACGGACTCGCTGGTGCTCATCGACGAGATCGCCTCGGACACGGATCCTCGCGAGGGCGCGGCCATCGCCATCGCGGTGCTGGAGGAGCTGTTGGGCAAGGGGGTGTACGTCCTGGTGACGACGCACCTGGAGGAGCTCAAGGCGCTGGCGCACATGGATCCGCGCTTCCTCAACGCGCGCGTGGGCTTCGACTCCAAGCGGATGGCACCCACGTTCCGGTTGCAGATGGGCGCGTCCGGTCAGTCGTCCGCCATCGACGTGGCGGCGCGGGTGGGCCTGCCCGCCTCCGTGTGCGAGCGCGCTCGGGAGCTGTCGCTCAACGCGGGCGGTCCGCTCACCAAGGCGCTGGCGGCCGCGGAGGACGAGCGGCGCAAGCTCTCCGAGGAGTTGGAGAAGGCGCGCATCGCGGCGAAGGAGGCGGAGGCGCTCCGCGCGGACCTGGAGAAGCAGAAGGTCGCCTTCGAGCGTGAGCGCAAGGGCCGGATGATGCAGTTCAACGAGGACGTGCACTCGGCCAGCGAGCACGCCGCCCAGGAGGTCCGCGACCTGCTGGCGAAGCTGCGCTCGGAGCAGAACGAGAAGGCGCTCTCCGAGGCACGGCTTCAGCTGCAGCAGCGCGCGGATGAGGCGCAGAAGCGCGCGGCGGCGGCGAAGGCGGAGCTGTTCCAGGTGGAGGCCCCGGGGCCCGCGACCCTCAAGGTGGGCGCGTGGGTGCACCACTCCGGCCTGGGCCGGGACGTGGAGATCCTGGAGCTGACGGAGGGCCAGGCGGTGGTGTCCGCGGGCGGCGCGCTGAAGATGCGCGTGGCCACGACGGAGCTGTCCGGTTCACGGGGCAAGAAGCCGCAGCAGGCGAAGTTCCCGGAGCAGCGGAAGGGCGAAGCGGCCCTGAAGCGAGCGGCCTCCGCGGCGCCGTCGCAGGTGGAGGCCACGAACTTCCGCTGCGACGTGCGCGGAATGCGCGCGGACGACGCGCTGGCGGAGCTGGAGACGTTCCTGGACCAGGGCCTGCGCAAGGGTGAGGACGCCGCGCTCATCATCCACGGCCACGGCACGGGAGCCCTCAAGCAGGCCATCCGGGACCACCTGGCTGCCTCGCCGTACATCCGCATGTTCCGCCCCGGCGAGAGCCACGAGGGCGGAGACGGCGTCACCGTGGTGTCCCTGCGCGGCTGAGGTCCCCTGTTGACGGGGAGTCGGGGTCTTACCGGCCCCGCTCCCCTGCCCCGGGAGGTGTTGGCTACAGTGCGGAGCCATGGTTCGGCTCTGTCTGCTGGGATGCGTGTTGCTGCTGGCTGCCTGTGGGGAGAAGGCTCCCGACGAAGGCGCCATCCGTGTGTCCGTGAAGTACGGATCCTTCAAGCCCGCGTGCGTGCGCGTGGAGGTGGAGGACACGAAGGGGCACCAGGAGGCCACGGACATCCCGGCCACCCAGTTCAAGACCCCGGACAAGCAAGAGGTCCTGGTCGCGGTGCGCCGCAAGGCGGACTGGGACACGGCGCTGAGTCTCACGGTGTCGTCGTACACGGAGGCCACCGGAGACAGGTGCTCGGGCGAGGTCGTGGAGACGCGCTCCAGCGAGCAGCCCGTGGTCGTCCCCGCGAAGGAGTTCGCCCGGTGGGACCTCCGGCTCTCCGCCGAGGACAGCGACGGGGACAGCTACCTCGCGGGTGCCACGTGGTCAAAGCCGCCCGACTGCGTGGACTCCGATCCCACCATCCACCCTGGCGCCACCGAGACCTGCGGCGACACGGTGGACTTCAACTGCAACCAATTGGTGGGCTGCCAGGAAGCGAACTGCTGGGGCACGGCGTGCGACGACGGCAATGCGTGCACGCTGAACGACCGCTGTGTAGGCAATGGCATCGAGGCGCGGTGTGCTCCCGAGACCACGACGACCTGCAACCAGCCTGGCGTCGCGTGTCAGCCACGTCAGGAGTGCCGGCCCGACACCGGCATGTGCGAGACCGTGGAGTCCCCCGCGGGACAGACTTGCGACGACGGCAACAAATGCACGGACGGAGACAGGTGCGACGCCAACGGGACGTGCTCGGGCACCCCGAAGTCGTGCACCACCACGGAGCAGTGCTTCGCAGCCCAGGGCACCTGCAACGCGAGCACCGGCGCCTGTGAATTCACGCCGCTCCCCAACACGACGCCCTGCCAGGACAACGAGAAGTGCACCGATCCAGACCGCTGTGATGGGTCCGGGGCGTGCGTGGGAACGCCCAAGGTCTGCTCGGCGCCGCTGTGCCAAAAGGTCAAGCAGGTCTGCTCGGCCACGAGCGACTGCGAGTTCGAGCCCGACGTCAACGCCCTCTGCACGACCTCGGGAGGAGTTCCCGGCGTGTGCCAGGCGGACCTCACGTGCACCCCGTTCCCCTACCGGCCCTACAACTTCGATCCGACCACCATCGCGGCCGCGGACATCGGTGAGATCAAGACCAGCGGGGACATCACGTTCAACACCACCGACAAGAGCTGGAGCCCCACGGGTGCCATCTCCACCGCGGGGTCACTCAAGATCGTGTCGATGCCGCAGCAGAATGGGAATCCGCCCGTGCTGCTCATCCCGGTCCGGACCCTCGAGCTGAATGGAACCCTGCGGATCAGTGGCCCCTCCCCCGTCATTCTGGCGGTCTATGGCGACGCGAACGTCAGCCAGTCCATCCTGGTCTCGGGCACCATCGCGAATCCCACCTTGGCCTGCGGCACCTCCCAGGGCGGGAACGGCACGTTCGGCGGAAAGACGGGCGGTGGCGGTGGCGGCGCTGGCAATGGCACGCCTGGCATTGCCGGAGGAGGGGGCTACAACAACAGCACACGGTTTGGCGCCGCGGGAACCTCCCGGCCCTCCGGGGCCGAGCCCCTCCTGGGAGGCTGCCCCGGCGGCAACGGTGGCGGCAATGGTTCATCGACTCCTGGCACGGGTGGAACAGGAGGAGGCGCCATCCAGCTGTCGGTCGCACGCAACCTGACAATTTCGAAGGCCGTCGGCGCGAGTGGCTTCGGTGGCCAGAGAGGTTTTGGAGGAGGCGCGGGCGGGGGCGGCAGCGGCGGCCGGATCGTGCTCGAAGCCTTCCAGCTGACGCTTAATTCGAGTGCCCGCGTCACCGCCAACGGCGGCGGTGGTGGCAGGGGTGGCTCCAGCACCAACAATGACGGCGTGGACGGGGCCAATGGCAGCGAGGACTCGGCGAGCCCGGCCCCTGGCGGCGACAGCGGGAACGACACAGGAGGCAACGGCGGCGCCGGCGGTGCGGGCACGGCAGGTCCCGTCAAGGGCGCTGACGGCATCAAGGATGGCTTCGGCACCGAAGGCAGCGGCGGTGGTGGTGGCGGTGCCGCGGGCGCCATCCACCTGCGCAGCGTCCAGACCTGTTCTCTCGCGGGCGGACACCTCGTCAGCCCTCCGGCCACGGGCGGTTGCCTCACCCCCTGACCTCTCCGATTTCGCCAGATTTCAGGAGAGCGGAGACGGCAGGTACAGTGCGGAGCCATGTCTAGGCTCTGCCTGTTGGGGTGTGTGCTGCTGCTGGCTGCCTGTGGGGAGAAGGCCCCCGACGAAGGCGCCATCCGTGTGTCCGTGACCTATGGCACCTTCAAGCCCGCGTGTGTGCGCGTGGAGGCGAAGGACGCGAAGGGGAACCAGGAAGCCACGGACATCCTCTCCAGCCAGTTCAAGAACACGGAGAAGAACGAAGTCCTGGTCGCGGTGCGCCGCAAGGCGGACTGGGACGCGACGCTGGGCCTCACGGTGTCGTCGTACGCGGAGACCGACGGCAACCGCTGCGCGGGGGAGGTGGTGGAGCGCTTCACGAATGCCGCGCTCACGATCGTTCCCAAGGAGTACACGCGCTTCGATGTCACGTTGATTGCGAAGGACGGAGACGGCGACGGCTCCCCTACCGGCATCGAGTGGGCGGGCATCTCCGACTGCGACGACAAGCGGGGCGACGTCCGACCGGGCGCGGTGGAGCAGTGCGACACGGCCGTCGACTACGACTGTGATGGGAAGTTCGCGTGCGCGGACTCGGACTGCTCGGAGAAGACGTGCACGGACGGGGACCTGTGCAACACGGGCAAGCGGTGCGTCGGCGTGGGGCCGGCGGCGCAGTGCGGAGGTGGCGCGCCCAAGTGCACGCAGCCGGCGGGCCAGTGTCAGGCGACGGTGACGTGTGAGGCCTCCACGGGAAAGTGTATCGAAGAGGCCTTGCAGGTGGGCGCGGCCTGCAACCCTGGGAACCTGTGCGTGACGAATGGCCGGTGCACGGCCGACAAGCAGTGCGTGGGAGACGTGAAGACGTGCACCACGCCAGACAACACCGATTGCCAGGAGTCCACGGGCACCTGCAACCCGACCAACGGCTTCTGCACCTACGCCCCCAAGCCGGTCTCCACCTCCTGCGTGGACGGCGACGTCTGCCATGATCCGGGCTTCTGTGATGGCAATGGAACGTGCATCGGCACGGACACGCCCTGCCCTCCCACGGAGTGCAAAACGGCCGTGGGTTGCACGGCGAACAACTCCTGCGTCTACGTGGGAGATCCGACGCAGGCCAACCTGCCCTGCAGCGATGACAACTCGGGAACGCCGCGTGTGTGCAGCGCGACAGGCCAGTGCGTCGCGTTCCCCTACACGCCCAGCAACTTCAATCCGAACACCATTCCTGGCGATGACATCGGCTATCTGACGACCACGGGAGCGGTGGTGTTCGACACGGAGACCCGGACCTGGACACCCCAGGCGAACGGAGGCCCGGACACCACCGCCTTCAAGGTCCTCACGCAGCCCCAGACTGGCGGTTCCCCCGATATCCTGCTCATTCCCTTGCGGACCCTGTCCCTGGGTGGCGAACTGCGCATCGTGGGCACCCGTCCGGTCATCCTCGCTGTGTATGGGGATGCGACACTGAACCACGACATCCTGGCCAGCGGGCGCATCGTGAACGACTCACCGATTCCTGGAGCTGGCGGCAATCAAGCGTGCGCCACGTCGTCGCAAGGAAAGCCCGGGCAGTTCAGCGGAGGCCAGGGCGGCGGCGGAGGTGGCGCGGGTGGAGCGACGGCCGGAGCCAATGGCGGCAAGGGGGTCAACTCCAACGCCACGCCGGGCGACGCGGGTCCCCAGCAAGGCTCGACCCCCACGCCGCTTCTGGGTGGGTGCGCGGGAGGCGCTGGCGGTGGCACGGGCAACGCGGCCGGTGGGCCAGGCGGCGCTGGTGGTGGCGCCTTCCAGATCTCGGTCGCCAGGACATTGACGGTCGGCAAGGTCCTCTCCGTGAGCGGCGGTGGCGGCCTCGGCGGCAAAGCGGGCAGTTCGAGTGGTTCGGCGGCGGGAGGCGGCGGTGGCGGGAGCGGCGGGCGCATCGTGCTGGAAGGCTTCCAGGTGAGCCTGACGTCCGACACGCGGATCACCGCCAACGGCGGCGGCGGTGGCGAGGGCGCCGCTGCCGGCACTGGCGCCGCGGATGATGGAAGGAATGGCGCGAGTGGCCTCGAGGACGCCAACAGCAGTGCCAACGGCGGCACGGGGGGCGCTCCCCTGGGTGGAGACGGTGGCAAGGGTGGCACCTCAGCCGCCCCCACTCTTGGCGAAAACGGAGGAACGCTCTTGCTGGTGAACGGTGGCGGCGGCGGTGGCGGTGGCGCCGCGGGCTCCATCCACCTGCGCAGCATTCGCTCCTGCGTCCTGAACAACAACGCCGTGCTCAGCCCGGCTCCCACGGGAGACTGCCCCACCCCCTCACCCTGACGTGTCGGGTTGGCCACGGGTCACGTCATCAGCCGCGAGGTTTCAGGGGAGAAGGGGCGACAGGTAAACTGCGGAGCCATGTATCGGCTCTGCCTGTTGGGATGTGTGGTGCTGCTGGCGGCCTGTGGCGAGAAGGCTCCCGACGAGGGAGCCATCCGCGTGTCCGTGAAGTATGGCTCCTTCAAGCCTGCGTGCGTGCGCGTGGAGGCGAAGGACGCCAAGGGGAACCAGGCAGCCACGGACATCCTCTCCAGCCAGTTCAAGAACGTGGAGAAGAACGAGCTCCTGGTCGCGGTGCGCCGCAAGGCGGACTGGGACGCGACGCTGGGCATCACGGTGTCGTCGTACGCCGAGGGCTCAGGCAACCAGTGCTCGGGGGAAGCCGTCGAGCGGTTCACGAACGCTTCGCTCACTGTCGTCCCCAAGAAGTTCACGCGCTTCGACGTCACGTTGGAAGCAGTGGATGAGGATCGCGACGGCTCCCCTACTGGCGTCGAATGGGCGGGCGTCTCCGATTGCGACGACACGCGAAGCGACATCCACCCAGGCGCCTTGGAGACCTGTACCGGGACGGAGGACCTCAACTGCAACCAGATGATGGGCTGTCAGGAACAGGATTGCGTGAACACGGCCTGCGACGACGGCAATCCCTGCACCGACGATGACCGTTGCACGGGCACCGGCCCCACCGCGCAGTGCATGGGCGCCGAGCGCACCTGTTCGAAGGCCGCGACCTGCATGCAGACCTCGGGGACCTGCAACAAGGCCACCGGGGAGTGCGAGTTCAAGCCGCAGTCCTACGGGTCGGCCTGCGTGGATTCCCAGACCTGCACCATCAATGACTTCTGCGACGGCAGTGGCGCCTGCGTCGGCGGAACACCGACTCCCTGCCCTGCCCGGACCTGTTTCCTGGCCGCCACCAGTGGCTGCGTGGCGAACAATGACTGCAACTACCCTCCCGACCCGGCGCAGGTGAACACGGCGTGTGTGGATCCGGCCAACTCGCGTCCGGGATGGTGCCGCACAGGGGACGGCGCCTGCAGCACGTTCCCCTACCGCCCCAGCAACTTCGATCCGGACGCCGTCCCCGCCGCGGACATTGCTGCCCTCATCACCACCGCCGAAGTGACGTTCAACACGGACACGCTCACGTGGGCTCCGGAAAACGGCGTGACCAACAGGAACACGCTCAAGCCGAGGCTCATCACGACCCTGAACGGGGGCCTCTCGGCGGTGCTGCTCCCGGTGAGTTCGCTGACCCTGGGCGGAACACTGCGCTTCGTGGGGTCGGCGCCCATCATCCTCGCCGTCTACGGGGATGCGAATCCCGGGCAGCCCATCCTGGCCAATGGCCGTTTCGACAGCGGCGCCACCGTGCGCGGCGCGGGTGGCAATCATGGCCAGTGTGGCTCCGCCACGGGCGTGAACGGCGGCGTGACCAGCAGCAAGGGAGAAGGCGGAGGCGGAGGCGGCAACGCGGCCACGGGCGCTGCGGGAGGCGTGGGTTATTCGGGTGGGACGACAAGAAGCGGAGGCAATCCCCAGAACAACGATCCCCTGCTGTTGCAGGGGGGCTGTGCCGGCGGAGACGGCGGCGGCACGGGCACCATGGCGGGAGGACGCGGGGGCGCCGGTGGCGGAGCACTCCAACTCTCCGTGGCGAGGACCCTGACGCTCCAGAAACCGCTCTCCACGAGCGGCGGCGGAGGTGCCGGCGCCATCGCCAGCAGGACCTCGGGCGCGGGCGGCGGGGGTGGCGGCGGCAGCGGGGGCAGGTTGGTGGTGGAGGCCTTCGCGGTGAACCTGACGGCCGCCGCCCGGCTCACCGCCAATGGCGGAGGGGGTGGAGAGGGGGCCACGTTCAAGAGCAACAACGAGGACAACGGCGCCAACGCGAGCAGCGGCAGTGTGGACAGCGCGACCCCTGCCCCTGGTGGCTCGAGTGCTTCGGAGAGCGCGGGGAATGGCGGACAGGGAGCGGCGCGGAACGGCGCTGCGGGCCAAGGACAGAACGGCGGGACCACCAACAACTACGAAGGCGCAGGCGGTGGTGGTGGCGGCGCCGTGGGGTTCATCCACCTGCGAGGCATCCAGTCCTGCACCGTGAACGCCGCCGCCGTGCTCAGCCCTTCCGCCACGGGAGGCTGTACGCAACCCTGAACACCTGCCGGCCTGGAATTCCAGCAATGGAGGTCTGACGGGTACAGTGCGGCACCATGCGTCTGTTCTGTCTATTGACCTGCATGGTGCTGCTGTCCGCCTGCCGCATGAAGGAGCCCGCCGAGGGCGTACTTCGCGTGACGGTGAAGTACCCCTCCTACCGGCCCCAGTGCCTACGTGTGGAGGTAGGCGACGGAAGCAATCAGGTAGAAACTGACCTTCCCTCGAGCCATCTCAATAGACCAAACGCGAAAGAGGTCCAGGTCGCGATGGTCCGCAAGCCGGCGTGGGGCGACAGGCTGAACGTGAAGGCGACTTCCTTCGCGTCCTTCAATGGCAATCAATGTGGGGGAGCAGTCGTGGAGGTCCACGAGGACCGTGCATTGGATGCACCTCCCGGCAAGTCCATCGACTGGACCGTCACCTTGCTGGCGGTGGATCAGGATGGCGACGGCTTCGTCGCGAGTGCTCCCGGCACGGAGTCTCCAGACTGTGATGACTCCCGAGCGGACGTCCATCCTGGGGCTCCGGAGCTGTGCGACGTAGGGGTGGACTCTGACTGTGACGGCCTCAAGTCCTGCGAGGACAGTGACTGCACGGAGAAGGCATGTACGGAAGGTGACCCGTGCATGGTGGGCAAGCGGTGCGTGGGGACTGGCACCGCGGCGTCGTGTGAGGGAGGAACACCGAAGTGCACTCAGGCGCCGGGGCAATGCCAGCCCACGATGACCTGCGATGCTTCGTCAGGTGCATGTATCGAAGGAGCGGTGCCAGTAGGCGCCGCTTGCGATCCCGCGAACCTGTGCATGAGCAACAGCCGGTGTACGACGGACAGGCAGTGCCTGGGCGATGTGAAGACGTGCACAACGCCTGCGAACACTCAGTGCCAGGAGTCCACGGGTGTCTGCAACCCAACAAGCGGTATGTGTGAATACTCTTCGAGGCCGGCCACCACGTCCTGTGAGGACGGGGACGCCTGCCATGATCCGGGCTTTTGTAATGGCAATGGCGCATGCACGGGCACCCCAACGCCCTGCCCTCCCAAGGAGTGCAATGCGGTCGCGGGCTGCACGCGCAACGCCTCCTGCCTCTACGCGGGAGACCCGGCTCAGCTCAATCAGCCCTGCAGTAATTACACCACGGGCGCGCCGCGCGTGTGCCGAGCGGACGGCCAATGCGTTACGTTTCCCTATTCACCCAGCAGCTTTGATCCGAACAGCATTCCAGGCCTTGAGATTGGCGAACTGAGGACCTCCGGCGCCGTGGTGTTTGACACGGACGCCCGCTCCTGGACGCCTGGTAGCGCCGGCCCGAATACAGGAGACTTCACCATCAAGACCTTGCCCCAGACGGGAGGCGCTCCTGATGCGCTCCTCATTCCATTGAGGACGCTGGTTCTGGGGGGCGAACTGCGCATCGTAGGCAGCCACCCGGTCATCTTCGCGGTGTATGGGGATGCGACATTGAGCCACGACATCCTGGCTAGCGGGCGCATCGTGAATGGCACACCCGTTCCCGGAGCCGGCGGCAACCAGTCGTGCGCGACGTCACAGGGGAGTAATGGAACGTACAACGTGGGGCCGGGTGGAGGAGGTGGTGGCGGTGGTGGGGCGGGTGGCGGGACGAGAGGAGGCCTTGGTGGACAGAGCTACGATCGCAGCGCACTTCCAGGTGCCGCAGGTGCTCAGCGGGCCACGCCTCTTGCGCCGCTCGTTGGAGGGTGTGCAGGAGGCAATGGCGGAGCCACGGCAGTCGGAGGTGGCGCTGGCGGTGGTGCCCTTCAGCTATCGATCGCCAGGACGCTGACCGTCGGAAAGGCCCTCTCCGTCAGTGGCGGAGGTGGCCTGGGCGGCTGGGCGAGTGCCAGTGGCCCCTTCGCACTGGGGGGTGGAGGCGGTGGGAGCGGAGGACGCATCGTGTTGGAAGCCTTCCAGGTGAGGCTGATCTCCGATGCGCGTCTCACTGCCAATGGAGGAGGGGGCGGACAGGGAGGCAGCGCAGGGTCCGGCACCGCCAGTAATGGGGCAAACGGAGAGAGTGGCAGCGAGACTGGTGAAGGGCGCGCCGCCGGTGGATCTGGAACCAGCATTGATGGGGGTCCGGGCGGCGCGGGTGGCGCTTCGATGGGTCCCTCATCGGGAGAAGACGGACATGGAGGTGGCGGTGGTGGAGGCGCCGCAGGCTCCATCCACCTACGCAGCGTCCAGCCCTGTGTCATCAATGCCTCATCCGTGATCAGTCCCGCACCCACGGGTGGCTGCACACCCCTCTGACCCGCCCGGAGGCCAACCAGCCCAGCAACCCCACTGTGAAGTTTCACACACTTGATGTGAAATCATGTACGGTATGTTTCGCCTGTCGCACGACGCGCGGGCGAAACACATATCAGGGGGAATCACATCATATGAATGGCAAGCAAGTGCTGCGTCGCGGCGCGGTGGTGGGCTTTGGCTTCTTCGCGCTGATGGGCTGTGGGGGCCCGGATGCCGCGATCCAGGAGCCGGAGCTCGGCAACGTCGAGCAGGGCGTCGTCGTGTCGACCAACGGCAGCTTTGAGAACAACAACATCGGCAATTTCAACTACGTGGTCCTCAACGCCGGTAGCACGGCGCTGCCGGGCTGGACCATCACCAGCGGCATCAAGGTGATGAAGAACACGTACAAGACGGCGCAGAGCGGCATCCAGTCCATCGACCTCAACGGCCTGGGCGCGGGCTCCCTATACCAGGACGTCCCCACCGTCGTCGGTGGCGGCTACACGGTGTCCTTCTACGTCTCCAACAGCCCCACCTGCACCACCGTGTCCCGGTCGGCCACCCTCAACTACGGCCCGAGCACCGCCAGCTTCTCCAACAGCTCCGGGACGTGGTCGACGTTCCCGCGCACCTACGTGTTCAACGCCACCAGCACCGTCTCGCGTATCGAGCTCATCAGCACCTCCGGTGGCGTCGGCTGCGGTCTGGCCATCGACAACCTCACGGTGACCGGACCGTGATGCACGCGGTCCGCTGATCCATGCGGGCTCAGGGCCGCCGCTCCCCTACTCGTGGGGCGGCGGCCCTCTCTGCGACTGGACGGTGGACCATGGGCCGCCTGACCGCCCTGCTCCATCCCACAGGCGCAGCCTCCGGTTCTGACCCGCCTGGAGGGCAGCAGTCAGCGCAATGACAGCACTCGCCAAGCCATACACACTGGAAGTGAACACACCTGGAGTGTGTTTCGCCCGCCATGAAGCACGGGCGACACATCTCAACGGTAATCACACCACATGAATGGCAATCACATGCTGCGTCTCGGCGCCCCGGTGGGCTTTGGCCTCTTCGCGCTGGCGGGCTGTGGAGGGCCGGACGCCGCGCTCACCGAGCCGGAGCTGAGCAGCGTCGAGCAGGGCATCAACGTCGCCACCAACGGCAGCTTCGAGACCGACCACCTTCTGCGCATCCGTCAGCCCTGCCTGCGCCACCGTGCGGCGGGAAGCCACGATCAGCTACGGCCCGAAAACCTCCGCGTTCTCCACGACATCCGGCGCATGGAGCCAACCGCGCATGTACGGGTTCACCGCCACCAGCACCACCACGCGGATCCAATTCACCAGCACGTCGAAGTTCACCAACTGCGGTCTGGCCATCGACAACGTCAAGGTGACCGGACCGTGATGCACGCGGTCCGGTGACCCGGGCCGCGAACGGTCGCCTGGTCACCCTCCAGGCGACACGCCGTTCATCGATGCACGTTTCGCCAGGGCCTCCGCTCTGCGCACTGGCCATCGCCCGGCGAAACCCCGAAGTTCCATCCCCCAGCAGTGGCCTCCATTCTTGAAGGCGCGCATGGGCGTGGAGGCACATGGGCGCGGTGGACGACATCCTGCGAGGCGGTGGCGCGTGTGGCGCCCTGCTGCGGCAGGTGGACTGGGCGAGGACGTCCCTGGGCCCCGTGGAGACCTGGCCCCAGTCGCTGCGCACGGCCGTCAGCATCGTGCTCGCGTCCGACTATCCGCTCTACGTCGCGTGGGGTCCGGAGTTCGTCCAGTTCTACAACGACGCGTACCGGCCCATCTGCGGACGCACGAAGCACCCCGCTGCCCTGGGGCAGGCAGCGGCCGTCACCTGGCCGGAGGTCTGGCACATGCTCGGCCCCGGCTGGGAGCGCATGCGCCAGACCGGCGAGGCCATCTTCGTCAATGACCTGATGATGCCGCTCGACCGCAACGGCTTCGTCGAGGAGTGCTACTTCACCTACAGCCACTCGCCCGTGCGCGACGAGTCCGGCGACGCGGCGGGCATCTTCGCGGCGCTCACTGAGACCACCGGACAGGTGGTGGGTACGCGGCGGCTGGACATGCTGCGCGAACTGGGTGCCTCCACCGCGGACCGGGCCACCACGGACGACGCCTGTCGCGAGGCCATGCGAGTCATCGCCGCTGCGCCGCTCGACGTGCCCTTCGCCCTGCTCTACCTGGTGGATGACGCCACCGGCACCGCGCGGCTCGCCGGGACGAGCGGGATGGCGGCGGGGGATGCGCTCGCTCCCGAGTCGATTCCCCTCCCGGACAGCACGGGCCAGGCGCGCGCGGACTGGCCCCTGGGCTACGCCGCGAGCACCCGCGCGGCCTTCCTCTGGGAGAGGCTGCCTGGGGAGACAGGCACCGTCAGGGTGGGGCCGTGGCCGGAGGGAACGGCCTCCGCGTGGGTGCAGCCCCTTCCGCGCGTGGGGCATGCGCGGCCCGCGGGCTTCCTGGTGACGGGGCTGAGCCGCAGGCTGGCACTGGATGAGAAGTACCGGGGCTTCCTGGAGCTGCTGGCCCGGGGCGTGACGACGGCCATCTCCCAGGCTCGCGCCCGCGAGGAGGAGCGCCGCCGCGTGGAGGCGCTGGCCGCGTTGGATCGCGCGAAGACGGACTTCTTCAGCAACGTGAGCCACGAGTTCCGGACTCCGCTGGCGCTGATGCTGGGGCCGGTGGAGGACGGCCTCCAGGATCCGCTGGAGCCGCTCGGTCCCCGGCAGCTCGAACGGCAGCGGACGGTGCACCGCAATGGCTTGCGGCTGCTCAAGCTCGTCAACACGCTGCTGGAGTTCTCCCGCATCGAAGCGGGCCGCCTGCACGCGACCGCGGTGCCCACCGACCTCGCCGCGCTCACCCGCGGGCTCGCCAGCGGCTTCCGCTCCACCGTGGAGCGCGCGGGCCTGACGCTCGACGTGGACTGTCCCCCGCTGCCGCACCCCGTGAAGGTGGATCCGGAGCAGTGGGAGAAGATCGTCCTCAACCTCATCTCCAACGCGTTCAAGTTCACGCACCAGGGCGGCATCCGCGTGAGCCTGCGCTGGCGCGGAACGCAGGTGGAGCTGCGCGTGGCGGACACCGGCACGGGCATTCCACCGGAGGAGCTGCCGCTCATCTTCGACCGCTTCCACCGAGTGCAGGGCGCGCAGGGACGCAGCTACGAGGGCAGCGGCATCGGGCTCGCGCTGGTGCGGGAGCTGGTTCGCCTGCATGGCGGCGACGTGCAGGCGGAGAGCCGCCCCGGCCAGGGCAGCACCTTCACGGTGACGCTGCCCGCGGAGGCGTCCTCCCTGGCTGACGCTCCACGGGAGACGGCGGCGTCCACGTCCGAGCGCGTCCCGACGAGCGCGACCGCCGCGACGTTCCTGGAGGAGGCGTCCGGCTGGTTGGGGCCGGAGGGCACGCCGGCCATGCTCGCGGTCGACGCGGCCCCCGCGCCCCTCATGCGGACCGTGGGCGGCCATGTCCTGTTCGCGGACGACAACGCGGACATGCGCGCGTATGTGCACTCGCTGCTCGCGGACCGCTTCGAGGTGACGCTCGCGGCGAATGGACTGGAGGCGCTGGAGTCCTGCCGGGCCCGGATGCCGGACCTCGTCATCAGCGACGTGATGATGCCGGAGCTGGATGGCTTCGGGCTCCTGCGGCGGCTGCGCGAGGACCCGGCGACGGTGCACGTGCCCGTCATCCTGTTGTCCGCGCGCGCCGGCGAGGAGGCCACGGTGGAGGGCCTGCGCATGGGCGCCACCGACTACCTGGTGAAGCCGTTCTCCGCGCGGGAGCTGCTGGCGCGCGTGGAGGGGAATCTCGCGGCGGCTCGGGCGGGCCGGGAGCAGCGCCTGGCGGAGCGGGAGCGCGAGAAGCTGATTGCCGTGGTGGAGCAGTCCTCGGACCTCATCGGCATTGGAGGACCGGACGGACGGGCTCTGTTCGTCAACGAGGCGGGCCAGCGGATGCTGGGACTGGAGGGGCCGGAGGCGGTGCGAATCACGCACCTGTTCGACTACTTCCTGGAGGAGGACCGCGCCTACGTGCGCGACGTCATCCTGCCCAGGCTGCGCGAGCACGGGCGCTGGGACGGAGAGTTCCGCCTCCGCCACTTCCGCACCGGAGCGGCGATCCCCGTGCACTACAACTTCTTCACGCTGCGCGATGCCGCGACGGGCGAGGACATGGGCATCGCCACGGTGAGCCGCGACATCACCGAACGCCACCGGCGCGAGGCGGAGGCGCGGGAGCAGCGGGAGTTCGAGCAGCAGCTCATCGGCATCGTCAGCCACGACCTGCGCAATCCGCTCAACGCCATCCTCCTGTCGGCGAACGCCCTGCTCCAGCGCGATGACCTGGGGGAGCGCGCGACAAAGAACACCGGCCGCATCATCAGCAGCGCCGAGCGCGCCAACCGCCTCATCCGCGACCTGCTGGACGTGACCCAGGCGAGGCTGGGAGGAGGGCTGCCGGTGCAGCGGCGCCGCATGGACTTCCACGAGGCCACGCGCCACGCGCTGGAGGAGGTCCAGGTGGCGTTCCCGGAGCGGCAGGTGGTCCTGGATCAGCAGGGCGACGGCCTGGGCTCGTGGGACGAGGAGCGGCTGGGCCAGGTGGTGCAGAACCTGGTCACCAACGCCCTTCGCTACGGCGAGCCGGGCTCCACGGTGCGGGTGTCCACTCGCGAGGAGGGGGACGACCTCGTCCTGGAAGTCCACAACCGGGGCCGTCCCATTCCGCCGGAGATGCTGACCACCCTCTTCCAGGCCATGCGGCGCGGCCACCATGACGAAGGCCGCTCGTCGCGCAGCGTGGGGCTGGGGCTCTACATCGTGCAGCAGGTGGCGCGGGCGCACGGAGGCCACGTGAGCGCGACCTCCAGCGAAGAGGCCGGAACGACGTTCACGGTCCGCATGCCGAGGGAAGCGCCCCCCGCCTACGACACCGTGTCCTGAAGCCCTATTCGTCCGCCCGGAGCGCGATGGCCGGCGTCACGCGCAGCGCGCGGCGCGCGGGCAACCCACTGGCCACGAGCGCCACCGCGCCCAGCAGCAGGGGCACGCCTCCGAACGTCAGGGCGTCCAGCGCGCCCACGCCGTAGAGCATCCCCGCGAGGCCGCGCGCGAGCACTGCCGCCCCCACGATCCCCACCCCCACGCCGATCGCCGCCAGCCGCAGCCCCTGCCCCACCACCAGCCACAGCACCTGCCGGTCCGTCGCGCCCAGCGCCATGCGGATGCCCAGCTCGCGCGTGCGCTGGCTCACCGTGTACGCCAGCACGCCGTACAGCCCCACGCCCGCCAGCGTCAGCGCGAGCAACGCCATGGCCGTGAGCAGGCCGCTCATCACCCGCGTGCGGCCCAGGCTCTCCTCCACCACGGCCTCCAGGTCGCGCACCTGGACCAGCGGCAGGCTTGGATCCACCGCGCGAAGCTGTTCGCGCAGCGCGGGCAGCAGCGCCTGCGAGTCCCGGGTGGCGCGCACGGCGACGACCATGAACAGGCCCTCGAATTGATCCATGGGCAGGTACACCTCCGCGCGCGGCTCCTCCGCGAGGCTCGCGTGGTGCACGTCTCCCACCACACCCACCACCTCCCGGAACGGCTCGCCGTCGAGCGTCAGTCGTGCGCGCTGGCCCAACGCGGAGCCCTTTGAAAGGAAGCGCCGCGCGAAGGTCTCGTTGACCACCATCACCGGCGCCGCGCCCGCGCCGTCCGTGGCGTTCACGTCGCGGCCCTCCTTCAGTGGGATGCGCAGCGTGGCGAAGTAGCCGTCGCTCACCGCGCGGAAGTTGACCGCTTCGCGCGCCTGGGCCTCCGCCTCTGTCTCACCGGGCAGCACCACCGCGCTGAAGCCGTTGCGGTTCCACAGCGGCAGCGTGCTGGCCAGTCCCGCGGACTGCACCGACGGCAACGCCCGCACCCTCGCCAGCAGCTCCGTACTCACCTGCCGTCGGCGGGTGTCATCCCTCCCGTAGGCCTCGCGGGGGAATGACAGGTCCATCGCGCTGACGCCTCGCGGGTCGAAGCCCGGCACCACGGCATGCAGCGCATGGAGCGTGCGCAGCATCAGGCCCGCGCCCACCAGCGGCACGAGCGCCAGCGCGACCTGCGCGACCACCAGCACGGCCCTCGCACGCATCGCGCCGGTCGCGCCCTTCCCCCCGCGAAGCCCCCCGAGCGCCCCCTTCGCCTCCGCGCGGGATGCGCGCAGTGCGGGCACCAGGCCGAAGAGGACGCTGGTCGTCAGCGACAGGCCCGCCGCGATGGCGAGCACGTGCGGCTCCAGCCGGAGTTCTTCCGGCGACACGACCTCTCCGGGGACGAACACGCGCAGGAGGTCCATCCCCCACAACGCCAGCAGCAGGCCCGCCGCGCCGCCCATCAGGGCCAGCACCGCGCTCTCCGCCAGGAACTGCCGCACCAGCCGTCCCCGGTCCGCGCCCAACGCCGCGCGCACCGCCACTTCGCGCTCGCGGGCACTGGCGCGCGCGAGCAGCAGGTTCGCCACATTGGCGCACGCCACGCACAGCACCAGCGCCATCACTCCGGCCAGCAGCCACAGTTGCTCGCGCGAGGTCTCCACCACCTGCTCATGCAACGGCACCAGCCGCACCCCGGGCGCCGCTTCACTCCCGCCCATCGTCGCGGCCCAGGCGCGCGAGTGCGCCTCCAGCTCCGCGCGGGCGCACTCCAGCGGGACACCCGGCCGCAACCGGCCCACGCCCCGCAGGTACAGCTCCTCCGAAGCCTGACCCGGAGGCGCGGGCGTCAGCGGCTTCCACAGGTCCACGCCCGGCCAGAAGCGGAACGACGCGGGCAGCACGCCCTGGACGACATGGGGCGCGCCATCCAACGTGAGCGTCTGGCCCACCACGTCCGCGCGTCCACCGAAGTGGCTCCACCAGAAGGCGTGGGACACGAGCACGCTCCGGTCTCGCCCTGCCCCCTGGGACTCAGGTCCGAAGTCCTGTCCACGCTCGGGCCGCACGCCCAGCAGTGACAGCAGGCCCGGCGTCGCGAGCCCCGCGCGCACCCGCTGCGCCGCGCTCGGGCCGGTCAGCGTGTAGTCCATCGCGGTGGCGCCCTCGATGGCCTGGAACGCGCTCGGACGCTCGCGCCACGCCTGGAGGTACGAGTACGCCACACCGCCTCGCTCACGCTGCGGCGTGGACTGGTAGAGGCGCAGCAGCTCCTGGGGTTCAGGGTACGGCAGGGGCTTGAGCAGCACCTGATACACGAGGCTGAAGACCGCGGTGGTGGCCCCGATGGCGAGCGCGAGCGTGGCCACCACCACCGTGGTGAACACGGGCTCGCGGCGCATCCGGCGCAGCGACAGGCGGACGTCTTGGAGGAGCTGGGACATGGCGTCGGTCCGAGGCGGGCTGCAACTCTAGCGCCACGGCCGCCCTGCGGGTCGGAGGGCCTCCGGGACGGACGCGCGGTGTCCGCTCGTGGCACGTGGCGTCCCGCAAGCGGACAATGACCTTCTTTTCGGAAGGCAGGCGCGGGCGCGGGCGGTATGGATCGCCCATGCGAAATGCACTGATGGCGGCATCGTTCCTGGTCCTCGCGGGCTGTTCCCACTCGACGCCCACGGCTCCGGCGTCTTCCACCCAGACGCAGGCGGCGGCCGTATCCGCACAGGCGCTGGTGGATGCGCCGGACCGCACGGAGGCGGACCGCAAGCTGGACGCGGGCCGGCATCCGGCCGCCCTGCTGGAGTTCGTGGGCGTGAAGCCCGGCATGCACGTGGCGGAGCTGATGGCGGGTGGCGGCTACACCACGGAGCTGCTGGCGCGCGCGGTGGGGCCCGAGGGCAAGGTGTACGGCGAGAACCCCAAGGTCGTGCTGGAGCGGTTCGCGGAGAAGCCGTGGCAGGAGCGGCTGGCGCGGCCGATGAACCAGAACGTGGTGCGCCTGGACCGTGAGCTGGACGCGCCCTTCCCGCCCGAGCTGAACGGCACGCTGGACGCGGTGGTGAGCCACATCATCTACCACGACACGGGATGGCTGGGCGTCGACCGGGCGAAGATGAACGCGGCGGTGTTCCAGGCGCTCAAGCCGGGCGGCGTGTACGTCATCCTCGACTCCAGCGCGAAGGCGGGCACGGGCATCACGGAAGGCCAGACGCTGCACCGCATCGACGAGCAATTGGTGCGTGACGAGGTGCAGGCCGCGGGCTTCCAGTTCCAGGAGGAGAGCAAGACCTGGCGCAACCCGGAGGACACGCGCGACTGGAGCTCCAGTCCGGGCGCCGCGGGCGAGCGCCGGGGCACGAGCGACCGGTTCGCGTTCAAGTTCGTCAAGCCGTAGGCCCGGGACACGCTCATGGCCGCGCGCAAGTTCAAGGCGAAGCTCGAGGTTGCCAACGACATAGGAGGCCGGTTCGTGCGCTGTCCGTTCGACAGCCGCGAGGAGTACGGCGAAGCCCGGCCGCCCGTGGTGGGCACCGTCAACGGACAGCCCTTCCGGAGCCGGTTGATGGTGTACGGAGGCATCACCTACCTGGGCTTCACCAAGGAGGTGCGCGAGGCCGCGGGCGTCGAGGACGGCGCGATGCTGAGCATCACGCTGGAGCGGGACACGGCACCTCGGGAGATCGAGGTGCCGGAAGACCTCCAGCGCGCGCTGGACGCGGAGCCCGCGCTGCGGGACGTCTTCACGAACCTGGCGTTCACGCACCGCAAGGAGTTCGTGAAGGCGCTCACCGAAGCGAAGAAAGAAGAGACCCGCGCCCGTCGCCTGGCCCAGACGCTGGAGAAGCTGCGCGCCAAGGTGGCAAAGTAGCCTCGGAGGCACACGAAGACATGGTCCCCAGGTGGCTTCGACTCGAGGAGGAAACGACCCTGTGGCGGGCAGTGCCCATCGTGGCGCTGCTGCTGCTCCTGGTCGCGGTGGTGTCCTTCGCCCCGTTTCCCCAAGCGCTGCTGATGGGTTACAGGAACAGCCCGCTCGCGGCCGCGGCAGGGCTGTCCTTCGTCCTGGCCATCGCGGCCATCCTGTCACGGGCACTCAAGCCGAGCCGGCGGCTGTCGGTGCTCTCATGGCTCCTGGCCGTACCGGTGTTCCTCTTGTTGCTCCTGGCGACGGCGGTGGCCTTCGGCCCGTTTGCCCTGCTGCTGCTGGACTTCCCGCTCGTGCTCGTGGCGGGGCTGTTCTTCGTCCTGGCCGTCCTGGGAATCCTGCCACGGGTGTCCAAGCCGAGCCGACGGTTGTCGGTGCTCGCACTGCTCCTCGCCGCACCGGTGTGCTTCTTCTTCTCTGGCACGGCATACCAGCTCCGCGGGCTGTACCGGCTTCATGCCGTGGCGACCGAAGCCTGCCGGGCCGCTCGCGAGAATGCCCAGCCGACGTCCGATGACGCCTTCGAACATGCCGTCCGGCTCGCGAAGCTGTCGCCCTCACAAAGCGCTTCCATGGTGCTGAGCTGCAACAGCCAGTTCGATCGGGTCTACATCACCAATGGCTTCGACCCGGTGTGGGGGATCTCCGACGACGGTGTCCTGCACTGAGCCCTCCATGGAACGCCAGGGGAATGAAGTAGCATCCGCCCCGATGACCTCTCCTCGTCCAGCGCCTTCTGCCCACGCCCAGTCCCAACAGAAGACACGCCTCCTCGCCTGTGGCGCGTCGGCCCTGCTCTTCGTGCTCGCCTGTGCGACGCCCGCGATGACCGTGTTCAACGCGAACAAGCGTGACGAGGAACAGATGTGGGGCCTCGCGCTGCTGCTCATGGGTTGGCTGGGGGTGTTCACGATGCAGTTCGGCTGGTTCGCGAACCCCCTGTTGTGCGTGGCCTTCGTCATGCTCCTGGTGGGTGCGGACCGGAAGGCGCTCTGGGTCGGCGGCGCGGCGTCCATCCTCGGACTGACGTCGCTCACCTGGTACATCAACCCCATCCCCGCGGATGAAAGCGGCGGGGACCGCTACCTGGAGCTGCTCTACCCCTCCATTGGCTTCATCTTCTGGCTGGGCAGCCTGCTGGTGATCCCTCTCACGGCCCATCACCTCTCGCAGCCCGAGGCGGAGTCGAAGCCTCAGGCGTCTTCATCACCCGAACCGGAAGCCTGACCTCTCACCGCCGTGAGCAGCAGGTCGTACTTGCCGCCCAGGAACGTGCGGAAGCCGTGCTGGTGCAGATAGCGGCGGTAGAAGGACAGGTCCTTCACCAGCAGCGACAGGTCCGGTTCGCGCAGGTTGCGCACGCGCGCGCCGTACACGACCTCTCCGTCGCGGAAGCGTGAGTTGGGGAAGCCCAGCACCAGCGAGGCCTTGGGCTCCAGGTGCTCCTGCACCAGCTTGCGCAAGAGCGCCCGGTCATCCACGCCCGGGCTCTGCAACGTGCCCACCGACACCACCGCGTCGAAGCGGCCCAGGTCCGAGGGCAACGCGTTCAGATCCGCCTGCACGAACGCATGGCGCGGATCCGGAAACGCCGCGCGAGCCTCCGCCAACGCGCTCGCGCTGTGGTCCACACCGACGAAGCGGATTCCCTCCACCTCCGCGAACGCTGCCAGCTCATCCCCCCGGTTGACGCCCAGGTCCAGGAGCCTCGCGCCCGGTGGCAGCGCCAGCCGCCCCACCGCCTCCAGCCAGGGCAGCAGGAAGCCCGCGTCCTCGAACTTCCGCACGCGCGCGAAGTCGGACGCGGCGCCATAGCGCTCCTGCGGCGCCTCCGTCCGAGCCCCGCCTCCCGCGTGCCACGAGGCCTCCGAGCCCAGTGGCTCGAACGTGAGCCGCACGTGCGTCGCATCCACCCCGCGAGGCGTGCGCAGGCGGCACGACAGCCCCTCCGCCAGGTCGCACCAGCTCCGCAGCGGACGGTGCACGAGCCCACCCTCCACGCGCTCGCCGGGATAGCACCCGTGGCCCAGGTCCGGATCCGGCACGTCGATGGACACGGGCCCGGACGCCAACAGCGCCTCCAGGTGGCGCAGGACGACAACCAACGGCTCGTCTTGGAAGCGGCGTGGGCTTTCGGCGGAGGGGCGCGACGACATGCGCCGCACCCTACTCCGCGTGGCTCAGTGGGACTCCACCACGATCTTCCCGAACGCGCCCTTCCGCAGGTGCTCCAGGGCAGCAGGCAGGGCCTCCAGCGGATAGCGCGCGTCGATGACCGGCTTGAGCCCGGTGGCATCCACCGCGCGCACCAGGGACTCCAGCGCCCTCCGGGTGCCCACGTTGATGCCGCGAATCGTCGGCTCCTTGAGCAGGAGCGGCCCGGACGGTCCCGTCACCGTGAAACCCTCGAAGACGCCAATCACGGAGATGGTCCCGTGCAACGCCACCGCCTCGATGGACCGGCCCAGGTTCGGGCCGCCCGCCAGCTCCAGGATGTGGTCCACGCCCCGGTCCGCGGTGATGCAGTAGACGGCCTCCACCCAGTCCTCGCGCTCGCGGTGGATGACGTGCGTCGCGCCCAGCGACTTCGCGCGCGCCAGCTTCTCGTCGCTGCCCGACGTGACGATGACGTCCGCGCCCTGGGCCCGAGCGAGCTGCAACCCGAACAGCGCCACGCCGCCCGTGCCCTGCACCAGCACCGTCTGTCCCGGACGCACCGGGCCGTTCTCGACCAGCGCGGTCCACGCGGTCAGCCCCGCGCACGGCAACGTGCTGGCCTCGCCCGCGTCCAGCGTGGTGGGCGCTTTCACGAACCAGTCCTCCGGAAACGCGACGTACTCCGCGAGCACGCCCGGATACGCCCCACCGAGCGTCTTGTACGGAGGCACACGCGCCGTCCCCAGCGCTGGCCCGTCCAGGCGCCCCGGCGAAAACGTGGAGATGACCTTCTCCCCCACCGCGAACCGCGTCACGCCCGCTCCCACGGCCGACACCACGCCCGCCAGGTCCGAGCCCGGCGTGAACGGGAACTCCAGCGACAGCCCCATCCCGCTCTCCAGCACCAGCAGGTCCCGGTAGTTCAGCGACACGGCCGCGACCTTCACCAGCACCTCGCCAGGCCCGGGCTCCGGAACCGCCACGGTCCGCAGGTGCGGTCCGTCACGTCCCACGGCATCCAGCTCCCAGCGCTTCATCGTCGAAGTTCCCACGCGCACGGCTCCTTGCAACAGGTTCGCGGGGGAAGGTATTGGCGAAGGAAATTCCCCGGTGGCGACAAGAATTCCTTTCACTGTCGCCGCCAGGGCGACAATGGGTGGACCATGAGCGATCCCCTGCAGGGCGTGGCCGTCTTCGTGGAGGCAGTGGAGGCCGGAGGCTTCTCCGCCGCGGCCGCGAAGCTGAACCTGTCGCGCTCCGCCGTGGGCAAGACGGTGGCGCGACTGGAGGAACGGCTAGGCGTGCGCCTCTTCCACCGCACCACGCGTTCACAGGGCCTGACCCAGGACGGCCAGGTCTTCTACGAACGATGCCTGCGCGCATTGGGTGAACTGCGCGCGGGCGAGGCCCTGCTCGAATCCGGCAAGCAGGAGGTCGCGGGCCGTCTGCGCGTCAGCATGCCCGTCCTCTACGGCCGCCGCTGCGTGGCGCCCATCCTGCGCGACCTGGCCCGCGCGCACCCGAAGCTGGAGTTGGATCTGTCGTTCAACGACCGCATCGTGGACCTGATGGAGGACGGCTTCGACCTGGTCCTCCGCAGTGTCGGGACCCGGGGACTCGACGCGGGTGACGGACTCACCGCCCGCCGCGTGGGCTTCCAGCGCATGACTGTCTGTGCGTCACCCGGCTACCTCCGCAAGCACGGCACGCCGCGCACGCTGGAAGCACTGTCCGGCCACGACGCCATCCGCTACGTCCGCTCGGGGACGACGCGCCCGTGGCTGTTTCCCCAGGAGGACGGCACGAACGTGGAGCTTGTCCCCCGGGCGAGGCTGCGCTTCGACGACCTGGAGGCCATCCTGGACGCGGCCATCGCGGGCATGGGGCTGGCGTGGCTGCCCTGCTGGCTCATCCAAGACGCCGTGCGCGACAAGAAGCTGGTGCGCGTGCTGACGGACCTCCCGGGGCTCTGCTTCGACGTCCACGCGCTCTGGCCCACGTCGCCGCACCTGCCCGTGCGGGTGCGCGTCGCCATCGACGCGCTCGCGCAGAAGCTTCCCGCCTTCGTCAAATGACGGCAGGCGACGCCGCGGCCCGCCGCGCCTGGATCTGTTCCCACACGAACGCGAGGACCAGGAACCCACCGCCCACCGAGCACACACCCCGCCAGCCCGCGTGGTCCCACGCGATGGCGGAGAGCGCGGAACCACAGGCGCCGCCCACGAAGTAGAACATCTTGTAGAGCGTGTTGAGGCGCGTCTGCGCGGTGGGGTGCAGGCGGTACAGCTCCGTCTGGTTGGACACCGTGGCGGCCTGCGCCCCCAGGTCCAGCAGCACCACGCCCGCGATGAGCCCGGCCCACAGCGTGCCGAAGACGGCGAACACGCCGAACGCCGCCAGCATCGTGACGATGCACGCCCGGACGATGCGCCGCGCGCCAATGCGCTGCGCGTGCCGGCCCGTGACGTTCGCGGCGAGCGCCCCCACCGTCCCGATGAGACCGAACATGCCCGCCGTGCCCGGCCCCTGGTGGTACGCGTCACTGCTAAGGAAGAACGCCAGCGAAGCCCAGAACGCGGAGAGCGCGGCGTACATCAGCGCGCCCGTGAGCGCGATGGCCCGAAGCCCCGGCACGTCCCGCTGCAGCGTCCACAACGATTGCAGGAGGCGCGGATAGGTCAGCCGCGTGGAGGACTCGTAGCGAGGCAGCCCCAGCCGCAGCGTCATCGCCACGCCCACCATGGTCGCACCGGCCGCGAAGTACACCCCGCGCCAGCCCAGGTGCGTGGCCACGAAGCCGCTGAGCGTGCGGGAGATGAGCACGCCCACCAGCGCGGCGCTGAGCACCACACCCAGGTTCCTCCCCCGCTCCTCGGGCGAGCTGAGCGCCGCGACGAAGGGGATGAGGATCTGCACCAGCACCGCCGTGAGCCCAATGGCCACGCAGGCCGCCAGGAACAGAGGGAACGTGGGAGCCAGGCCCGCCGCGAAGAGCGCCGCCGCCGCGAGCCCCAGCATCGTCACCAGCAGACCGCGCTTCTCCAGCACGTCGCCCAGCGGCGTCAGGAGCACCAGTCCGGCCACGTAGCCCAGCTGCGACATCATCGGCACGGAGCCCACGGCGGAGGCGGACAGGCCGAAGGTCTGCGCGATGACGCCCAGGAGCGGCTGGCTGTAATAGACGTTGCCCACCGCGAGCACCGTCGCCGTCGTCATCGTCCACAGCAGCCGGCGGTCCATCGGCACGGCCTGGGGCACGGCGGCGGTGAGCACGGCGGAGGAAGTCTCCATGCGACATGCCTAGCGCTCCCCCATTCATACATCCAATATATCCTGGGTCTGGAATCCAGACCTGGAGCGTATGGACCATGGAGCTGCGCCACCTGCGGTACTTCGTCGCGGTCGCGGAGGAGCTCAGCTTCACCCGCGCCGCGAAGCGGCTGCACATTGCCCAGCCGCCGCTCAGTCAGCAGATCCGCAAGTTCGAAACCGAGCTGGGCGGAGCCCTCTTCGAACGCGAAGCCCGCGCGGTGCGCCTCACGAAGCTGGGGCGCGAGCTGCTGCCGGAAGCGCACCAACTCCTGGAGCGCGCGAAGCGGTTCCAGGAACACGCGGCACGGCAGGCCCGAGGCGAACAGGACGTGCTGGTGCTGGGGCTCATCTCGTCGTTCGCGACGCCCCGGTTCGCCACGATGCTCCGGGCCTTCCAGAAGAAGGTACCGGGGGTCCACATCGAGCTGAGCAACCATCCGTCCGCGTGGCAGTTGGAGGCGTTGGAGCGCGGCACGCTGGACGTGGGCATCCTGCGCCCGCGCGAGCGGATGCCTCCGAACGTCGTCTCACACCTCATCCGACGGGAGCCCTTCCGGCTGGCGGTGCCCTCACGGCATCCGTTCGCGAAGCGGAAGGCGGTGGCGTGGAAGGACCTGCGGGATGAACCGCTCGTCCTCGTGGAGCCCGGCGTCGCGCCACCGGACTACTACGCGGCGTTCTTCGACCGGCTCCGCGACGCGGGCGTCGAGCCCGCCGTGCGCCAGTACGCGCAGAACGTCGCGACGAAGATCTGGTTCGTCTCCGCGGGCTTCGGCATCGCGCCCATGCCGCACACGCCCGACACGGAGCACCACTCCGGCGTGGCCTTCATCGACCTGCCGGACGATGCGCCGGTGACGAACACCGCCATCGCCTGGCGCAAGGCCGGAAGCACCCCGGCCCTGCTCCGGTTCGTCGAGTTCGCGCGCGAGTCCTTCGCCGCGCACTGAAGCCCTACGACGGCTCGCCGCCCACCGCCCGCCGGATGCCCATCAGCTTGTCGGGGTTGCGCGTGATGTAGAGGGCGACGATGCGGCCGTCCTCGATGCCGAGCGCCGTGGTCTGCAGCGTCCCATCCGCCTCCAGCGTGACGAACGCGGGCAGGCCGTCGATGGAGCCCTCGTACACGAGCTGTGACGAGTTCACGCCCGTGCGTCGGACGAACGCCTCGAGCATGCGCACGATCTTGGCTTGGCCGTAGATGGGATTGAGCACCGCCTTCGCCTTGCCGCCCCCGTCCGAATAGAGCACGACGTCCTGGGCCAGCAGCGCCTGGAGCGCGTGCGTGTCACCGCTCCGGGACGCGGCATGGAACGCCGAGGCCAGCTCGTGGCCCTTCGCCTCGGTCACGGGGAAGCGGGGCCGGGCCTCCTGGACGTGGGCCCGCGCCCGGCTGGCGAGCTGTCGGCACGCCGCGGGATCGCGGTCGATGGCCTTCGCCACCTCCTCGAAGTCCATGCCGAACACGTCGTGCAGGAGGAACGCGGCGCGCTCCAGCGGGGACAGGCGCTCCAGGGCCATCATCAGGGTCAGCGTCAAGTCGTCGCCCTCCACTGTCTCGATGATGGGCTCTGGAAGCCAGGTCCCCACGTACTCCTCGCGCCGCACGCGCGCGGACTTCAGGACGTCCAGGCACAGCCGGGTCACCGTGCGGACGAGCACGGCCTCGGCGTCCCGCACGGCGTCGCGGTCCGTCTGGTGCCAACGGAGGTACGCCTCCTGCACCACGTCCTCCGCCTCCGCGACGATGCCCAGCATCCGGTACGCGATGCGGAGCAGGCGGGGGCGGAGCGGGTCGAAGGCGTCCGCGGGGTTCACGTCAGGCGGCTTCACTGCGCGAGGTCACCGGGTGCATGGACCGGAAGCCGACGGAGATCCGGTTCCAGGTGTTGATCAGGCCAATCAGGAGGGTCAGGCTCACGATCTCCTCTTCCGTGAAGTGCGGCTTGAGCGCAGCGTAGTCCGCATCCGGGGCGTGCGTCTGGGAGACGAGCGTCAGGGCCTCGGTCCAGCCCAGGGCCGCCCGCTCGCGCTCAGTGTACAGCGGCGACTCACGCCAGCCGTCCAGCAGATAGATGCGCTCCTCGGTCTCCCCGTGCGCGCGGGCGTCACGGGTGTGCATGTGGATGCAGAAGGCGCAGCCATTGAGCTGCGAGGCGCGAATCTTCACCAACTCCTGGAGGTTCGACTCCAGCCCGAGCGCCGACACCTTCCCGCTGTACTCCATCATGGACTTGAGGGCGTCCGGCGCGACCGCGAAAGGATTCATCCTGGCCTTCATTAGGAACTCCTCGTTCTGGGGGGCGAAGTGCCCTTCCATCCCCAGGACGACGCAGCCGGTGCCGCGTGTGACATGGCCATTTTAAATGCCTAAAAAGGCCCCGGGAGGCGCCCCCGGATGAAGACCGTGAACGATGTGGAGACGCTCGAACGCCTGTACGGGGTTCCTGGGAAGTCGTCCGTGCTCAAGGAGGTGGACCACCTCCACCCGGCGTACCGACCCTTCATCGAACGCTCACCGTTCATGGTGCTCGCCACGTCCGGCCCTGAAGGGCTGGATGCCTCGCCGCGAGGAGACCCCGCCGGGTTCGTGGTCATCGAGGACGCGCGCACGCTGCTCTTGCCCGACCGCCGGGGCAACAACCGCATGGACTCGCTGCGGAACATCGTGGCGGATCCGCGCGTCGCGCTGCTGTTCTTCGTCCCGGGCGTGAACGAAACCCTGCGCGTCAACGGGCGGGCGAGCATCGTCATCGAGCCGTCGCTGCTGGAGCGCTTCACCTTCGAGGGGAAACAGCCCCGCTCCGTGCTGCGCATCTTCGTGGAGACGGTCTACTTCCAGTGCAGTCGCGCCTTGATCCGCTCCGGGCTCTGGGACCCGGCCCGGCAAGTCCCCCGTGCCGAATTCCCGAGCCCCGGATCCATCCTCGAAGCGCTGAGCCCGGAAGACTTCGACGGAGGCGAGTACGACCGTGAGCTGCCAGCCCGGGTGAAGACGACGCTGTACTGAGCCTCAGGCGCCCGCGTCGAACACCGTGGCCTTGCGCACGCGCACCCGGAGCGTCTGACCGGCGCGCACGCCCTCCAGCGCCGGCCCGATGACGCGCAGGAACGCATCCCCCACCGGGAAGCGGTACTCCGCCGCGTGCCCCAGAAACAGACGAGCGGAGAGCACCAGCGGCGTTCCAGTCTCCCCCAGCTCCAGATCCTCTGGACGCACGACCAGCGTCCCCGGCCCGGGCTTCGCGTCCATGGGCAGGTCGAACGAGGTCTCCGCGCCCGCACAGTGGAAGGCGCCCGCGCGCACCTCGCCCCGCAGCACGTTCGCGCCTCCGACGAAGCCCGCGACGAACGGAGTCGCCGGTTCCCGGTACAGCCGCTCCGGAGTGTCCACCTGTTCGATGACGCCCCGGTTCATCACGGCGATGCGGTCCGACAAGGCCAGCGCTTCGCCCTGGTCGTGCGTGACGAACACGAGCGTCGTGCCCAGCCGGGCTCGCAGTGCGGCGATCTCCGCGCGCAACTCCTCGCGCAGGGCCGCGTCCAGGTTGGAAAGGGGCTCGTCCAGCAGCAGCACGCGAGGCCCTGCCACCAACGCCCGCGCGAGCGCCACGCGCTGCAACTGTCCGCCGGACAGTTCGTGCGGCATCCGCGCCGCATAGGCCTCCAGCCGCACCCAGCGCAGGGCCTCGCGCACGCGGGAAGCCACCTCGTGGCGTGGCACCTTCCGGAGCGACAGGGGATAGGCGACGTTCGCTTCGACGCTGCGATGCGGCCAGATGGCGTAGCTCTGGAACACCATGCCCAGGCCGCGCTTCTCGGGAGGAACGCGCACACCGGGTGCAGCGACCACTTCATCCCCCAGGCGGATGACGCCCGCGTCCGGATGCTCCAACCCCGCGAGCATCCGCAGCGTCGTCGTCTTCCCGCATCCAGAAGGGCCCAGCAGGGACACCAGCTCGCCCTGCCCTACTTGAAGGCTCAAGCCACGCACCACGGGCGTCCCGCCGTAAGCCTTGACCAGGTCCTCCAGGACGATGGCCGCCATCACCGCACCTCCGGAACTCGACGCCTGGCCCACGCCAGCACGGCCTGTCCCGCGACCACCAGCACCACGAACGCGCAAGCGAGCACGGCCGCGGCGGCCGGGTCCGCGTAGCTCTGCAACTCGAACAGCAGCGTGCCCAGGACCTCGGAGCCCGCGGGCACCAGCAGCACGGACAGCGTGATCTCCGTGGCGCACGCGAGGAACGCGAGCACGAACGCCACCACGAGCGCGGGCCGCAGCAATGGCAGCGTCGCGTCCACGAACGCCCGCACGGGCCCGGCACCGCCGACGCGCGCGGCCTCCGCGAGCGAAGGATCCACCTGGGCCAGGGCCTCGGAGCTGTTGCGTTCGCCGAGCGCCAGGTACTTCCCCACGTAGCCCACGAGCATCAGCCACGGCGTATGCGCCAGCGCCAGCACGAACGCCACGCGGTCCAGCACCACCAGCCGCCAGTCCCGAGAGAACGCCACCAGCAGCGCGAGCGCCAGCACCGTGCCCGGCACCGCGAAGGGCCACACCGCCATCGCCTCCACGGCCGCGCCGCCACGACGAAAGGCTCGCCGAAGGAGCGCACCTGCAAGGCCCAACCCCACCACCAGCAGGCCCGCCCCCGCGGCGAGCAGCACACTGCGCCCCGTGGCCCGCAGCGTACGCGCGTCCCACAGCACGCCAGACCAGTGCGACAGCGTCAGCGCGTCCCAGGTCAGCGCCGCGCCGAAGCTGCGTTGCAGCGAAGTGAGCAGGATGGCCGCCAGGGGCAGGACCACCAGCACCCCGCCCACGAGGCCCACTCCGGCGAGCGCGGCGGTCCGCCACGTGCCCAACGCGAGCACGCGAGGAGACACGCCCTTCCCCGCGCTCAATCGCACCCGTCCGCTTCGGCCCAGCACCCAGGTCAGTCCCAGCGCCAGCGGCGTAAGCAGCAGGAGGAACGACGCGAGCACTGACGCACGAGGCAATCCCTCCTCGCTGCCCAGCAGCACCAGTTCATAGATGCGCGTGGTGAGGACGCGGGTGGGCGGAGACGCCGAAACGCCCAGCAGATACGGCACGCCGAAGGACGATGCTGCCATGAGGAACACCATCACCGCGCCCGACAACAGCGCGGGCATCACCAGGGGAGCGGTGGTGTTCAGCACGGCGCGAAGCGGCGAGGCGCCACACACCCGGGCCGCTTCTTCCAGAGCCGGATCCACGCGCCGCAGCGCCGCCGCCCCCGCGAGCAGCACCAGCGGCAGGCCCGAGAGTCCCTCCACGAACGCGATGCCCGCCGCGCCATAGAGGTCGAACACGTCCGCGCCCAGCATGCGGTTCAGGTAGCCGGCACGAGGGCTCGCGAGCGACAGCCACCCCATGCCCCAGATGAACGCGGGGATGGCGGACGGCAGCGTGAACAGCACGGTGAACGCGCCACGCAGGGGCAGGTCCGTGCGGAACAGGAGGAAGGCCAGCGGAGCCCCCAGGCACAGCGCCCACGCCGTCGCGCCCAGCGAAATGCCCAGCGTGTTCACCAACGCCCCGGACTCCGCCGCGAGCACCGAACCCAATCCCCCCGTCGCCGCACCCACGCCCCGCACCAGGAGCGCCACGACCGGAATCACCGCGAAGAGCAGCAGCGGCACGAGCCACAAGGCCAACGCAATCCACCGCCCCCTCATCGCGCGCCCCCATCAAGGCTCACGTGCTGGTGCTTGCGGTACGCCAGTCCTTCGGACAGGCCGCCAATCCAAGCGGATGAGAAAGGAAGAATCCTGAAGAGGCGCCCCGACGGCGGCCCACTGAAAAAACCTGTCCGACTGTCGGACAAGCCTGGGCCACCGCTCGAGCCTGTCCGACTGTCCGACTGGTTTGGACTACCGAGCGAACCTGTCCGACTGTCCGACAGGTTTGGCCTATCGAGCGAACCTGTCCGGCTGTCCGACAGGTTTGGACAGCCGCCGGGGACCCCGCGTGCTGACGGCTTCCCGCTGTCGCTCCCCATCGTCCTGGCTGCATCCTCAGCCAGGACGGAGGTGCTCCCTTCCCAACAGGGCAGCGAGAACCTGTCCGACTGTCGGACAGGTTTTGAGCGCGCCGCTCCGGCGGAGGCCCTCTCCCGTCCTCCGCAGGGGCGTTCCTGACTCATCGCGCGAACGCCCGGCTGAAGGCTTCCTTGATGTCGCCGCCGTGCAGCAGCCCCTGCTCCAGCAGCTCGGGCGTCCAGGGCTGCGCGCGGCTCAGCAATCCGTCCACGCCGGACTCTCCGCGCGGGCCGCTCAGGCGCGGGTCCACGGCGTGCATGTCCCCCTTCTCCACGATGATGCGCTGGCCCTCGGGAGACAGCAGCACGTCCACCAGCGCCTTCGCCGCCACCGGATTGCGAGTCGACGCGAACAGTCCCACCGGTCCCGGGATGACCACCGCGCCGTCCTCCGGCCAGATGACTTCGATGGGACTGCCCTTCGCCTTCGCCGTCAGCGCGTTCTCCAGCAGCAGCACGCCAGCGTCGACCTCGCCGCTCTCCACCTTCTGGAGCACCGCCGCGTTGCCACCCGCCACCACCGCGCCCCGCTCCCTCAACCCGGCGAAGTAGGCGTCTCCGCGCCGCGCGTGCAGAAACACCGCCCACGTGAACGCGGTGCCCGACGTGAGTGGATCCCCAATGGCCACCCGTCCCTTCCAGCTTCCATCCACCAGCGCCGCGAACGACCTCGGCGCATCGCCCGCGCCCACGCGGTGCACCAGCACCATCGTGGACAGCCGCACCGCTGCGTACCTCGCGTCCAGGTCCAGCAGCGTTCGCGGAATGCGCAGCGCGTTCACGGACGCGTAGCGCAGGAACGCGCCATCCCGCGCCAACCGCTCGTAGAGGAACGGATCCGACGTCATCAGCACGTCCGCTCGCACCGCGCCCGCGGCCCGCTCCGCCTCCAGCCGGCTGGCCACCTTCTCACTGCCCGCCTGGTACCAGTGCACCTGCACGCCGGGCAGCCGCTCCTTGAGCAAGGGATCCAGCGCATCCAGCACGTGCCGGTACATCGACGTGTAGACCCACACCTCTCCGGACGGAGTCGAGGCCTGCGCCACGACGGCGCCTCCCGACGGTGCGGCGGATTCGATGCGGCACGCGGCCAGGAGGATCAGCGCGAGGAGCGGACCCACGCGCCGCACAAGGAGGGGAATGCGCATGCGGGTGTCGATTATGCGGCACACGCCCGCCCTGCACACGCACTCCGCAGCGGTGGCTCCTGCACATTCGACCCTCGCGCCCGTTGTCCCGGGCGTCGCCCGGTCCCAACGTCGGCCTCCCAGACGCTGCCTGCCCTCTGGAAGAAGGACGCCCGCGCATGACCCGGAAGGAATTCCTCGCCGCGACGCTGTCGCTGATGGTTGCCCCGCCCGTGCTCGGGGCTTCGCCCAAGAAGGCGAAGAACGCGTCCGCCGTGCCTCGCCGCAAGCTGGGCCGCACCGGCCAGGAGGTTTCGTGCATCGGGCTCGGGGGCTTCCACATCGGCAAGCAGAAGGAGGAGTCGGAGAGCATCGCGCTCATCCGTGGCGCGTTGGACCAGGGCATCAACTTCCTGGACAACTGCTGGGACTACAACGACGGCAAGAGCGAGGAGCGCATGGGCAAGGCGCTGCGCGACGGCTACCGCGCCAAGGCCTTCCTGATGACGAAGGTCGACGGCCGCGACAAGAAGACCGCCGCGAAGCAGATCGATGAATCGCTCCAGCGCCTCCAGACGGACCACCTGGACCTGCTCCAGCTCCACGAAGTCATCCGAGACAACGACCCCGACCGAGCCTTCGCCGAAGGCGGCGCCATCGAGGCGATGAAGGACGCGCAGAAGGCAGGCAAGGCGCGCTTCCTGGGTTTCACCGGCCACAAGTCCCCGGACATCCACCTGAAGATGCTGGAGACCGCGAAGAAGCACGGCTTCCGCTTCGACACCGTCCAACTGCCCCTCAACGTGATGGACGCCCACTTCAACAGCTTCGAGAAACGCGTGCTGCCCGTGCTCGTGAAGGAGGGCATCGGCGTGCTCGCCATGAAGTGCATGGGCGACCCGTTCATCCTGGACAGCAAGACCGTCACCGCTCCCGAGTGCCTCCGCTACAACCTGTCCCTGCCCGTCAGCGTCGTCATCACCGGCATCGATTCGCAGGAGCGCCTGCAGCAGGCGCTGACCGCGGCGCGCACCTTCAAGCCCCTGAGCGAAAAGGACGTCCAGGCCCTGCTCGCCAGGACGAAGGACGCTGCCCAGGACGGCGCCTACGAGAAGTACAAGACGAGCCACCACTTCGACGGAACCGTCCAGAATCCCCAGTGGCTCGGCTGAGGCGCTTCCAGACTTCCTGGCAAGACGCGTTAAAACCGGCAAATATGAATGCTCCCCCTACCCCGGAGCATTCATGCACCGCCCTTTTCGAGCAGGCCTCGTCGCCGCAGGACTCCTGACCACCCTCTCCGGCTGTTCTCCCGAGCCGGAAGCCGCCGCCCCGGTGGAGGCGGAGGGTTACGGCCAGACGCAGCAGGGCGAGCGTGCGTACGACCCGGGCTCGGGGTGGTCGCTGTCGTGGCAGGACGACTTCACGGGCACGACGCTGAACACGGGCGCGTGGAACGTGCTGACGAGCAACTGGGATCCGGTGACCAACAACTGCAACTTCGGCACGGGTGAGCTGGAGTTCCCGCGCGCGCAGAACGTGGCGGTGGCCAACGGCAAGCTGATCATCTCGGCGGAGCGCACGGCGGACAATCCCACGGACTCGCGCTGCGCGGGGCAGTACCGGTCGTTCTATTCCGGCCGCATCCACACCAAGGGCAAGGTGGAGGGGCGCTACGGGAAGATCGTCGCGAGCATCAAGGTTCCGCCGGGCTACGGCATGTGGCCGGCGTTCTGGACGCTGGGCTCGAACATCCAGAGCGCGGGCTGGCCGGCCGCGGGGGAGATCGACATCCTGGAGTGGAAGTCCACGGAGCCCACGTGGATGAAGTCGGCGCTGCACTGGCACAACGGCGGCAACGCGGACTGGGGCACGGGCGCGAGCCGTGGCGTGGACCTGTCGCAGGACTTCCACACGTACGAAGTGGAGTGGAACGCGAACACCATCGTGTTCCGCCTGGACAAGGACTTCGTGTCCACGGCGACGTTCAACCACAACGAGTCGGAGTTCCAGCAGAACCACTACCTCATCCTGAACCTGGCGCTCGGCGGCGTCTGGTACGGAAACCCAGCGCCCGCCTCCATCGACCTGGCCTGGGGCGCGAAGAAGACGATGGAGGTGGAGTGGGTGCGCTGGTACCAGCCGGGCGGCTCGCAGTCGCTGGGGCTGACCAACCCGGGCTTCGAGAACGGCATGACGGGCTGGACCACCTGGAGCCCGAATGGCACGGGCACGGCGGCGTTCTCGGAGACGTACAACGGCGGGCACTCGGGCAGCTTCCACCTGACGCAGTGGACGTCCGCGGCGGCGTACGAGGCGTGGACGTACCAGACGAAGTCCGGTCTGGCGTCCGGCAATTACAAGCTGCGCGCCTGGTTCCGCAAGGGAGGCACGTTCGACTTCGCGCGCTTCCAGGTGAAGAACTGCGGTGATTGCGCTCCGGCCATCACCAACCTTGGCACCTACGGCAACTACACGCTGCTGGAGACGCCCGCCATCAACGTCACCAACGGCTACCTGGAGTTCGGCCTGCACAGCAAGTCGCCGGCCCACAACGGCTCCAACTTCATCCACATGGATGACGTGGAGCTGATCAAGCTGTAGGCCCTGATTGCCTTCACGCGCGCGCCGGAGCTGGCACCGGCGCGCGCAGTGGCGCCGCGACTTACGGCACGAGCACGAAGTCGTCCATGTACAGCGTGCCCTGATCCGATCCCGATTCGTCCATCACGTAGAAGTCATCCACCGTGCCGGACGTCGCGCCCAGGGCGCTGAGCGGGATGGAGACCTTCTGCCAGGTCCCCGCCGAGATGGGGTGCCCCAGCGCCGTCTCCAGGCTCATGCTGCCCAGCGGCGTGCTGCCGTTGTAGAGCGCCAGCCGCACCTGCTGTCCACCCGTCGTGCCTCCGTGCACCCAGAGGTCGATGGACTGGTACAGCGACAGATCCAACCCCGAGTGGTGGAACATCAGCGCCTCCCAGTAGTCCGGCTCGAAGCTGACCGCCGTGGATCCCGAGTGCACCGTGACGGACTGGTCCAGGTCGTGCGTCGCCCAGCTCCAGTTCTGGAAGCCGCTGCCCATCGCGTCGTCGTAGACCACCGTGCCCACCGACGGCGGCGCCTCAGTAAGACCGTCCGTCAGCGCGAGTCCCTGCTCCACCGTCACCGTGCGGATACCCGTGGACTGCACGTAGTTGAGGATGTTCGTGAAGTTCGTCGTCCGGTACTGCGTCTCGCGCGTGGGCGCGCTGCTGGTGAACTCGTGGAAGAGGATGATGAGCCAGCTCTTCTCCGCGATGGCCTGGTTGATCCACCCCTTCACCTGCGCCACCGTCACCGCGCTCGACACGTCGTTGGCGCGCAGTTCGTAGATGACCGTGTCCTTGAAGTTGCGGCCCGCGTTGATGGTGCGGTGGCTGGCGTACTCTGTCTTCAGCGCCGTCATCACCGTCGCGTTGTACGCGCCGTAGGGTGACGCGAAATCCTTGCCGCACATCGCCCCCACGTTCGTCTGCAGCCACGTGCGCGAGTCGTGCAGTTCCGACGTCAGCTGCGCGGGCGTCAGCGACGTGAGGTCCGCGTGCGTGCGCGTGTGGCTGGCGATTTCATTGCCCTCCGCCTTGAGCGTCTGCACCTGCGCGAGGCTCATATAGCCGCCCCATCCCTGCGCCACCGCGTCGGTGACCAGGTAGTACGTCGCGGGGATGTTCCGCGACTTCAGCGCCGGCCGCGCCAGCGTGTACTGCGTGCTCCAGCCGTCATCCAACGTGATGGAGATCATCCCTTCCGCGAACGGCGACGCGGCAAAGGCCGAGGAAGTGCAAAGCAGCGCCGCGGCGCAAAGCGCGCGGGACGTCCAATTCATCCAGGTCATGTCCGGGTATTCCCTCTGTGAGGAGTTCCCAGGATAAGCGAAACCCAGACACCGCTTCCCGGACACCCGTCCGTCACGCGCGTGCTAGAAGTCGGCCCGCCCATGAGTCTCTTCCGCCTCCCCTCCCTGCTGTGCGTGGTGCTCGCGCTCGCGGCGGGCTGCCAGCGTCCCGCGCCCCCCGCTCCGGAAGCCCAGGCGCGGCGGATCGTCTCGCTGTCGCCCTCCGTCACGGAGACGTTGTTCGCCCTTGGGGCTGGCGCGGAGATCGTGGGCGTGTCCGACTACACCGCCCTGCCCCAAGGCACGCCCGCCCTGCCCAAGGTGGGCACCACGTTCGCGCCGAACTTCGAGGCCATCGCGAAGCTCAAGCCCACGCTGCTCGTGGATCAACAGGTGAAGCAGGCCCCCGCGGAGGCGCTCTCCGCGCTCGCGCCGCTGAAGGTGCTGCCGTGGACGTCGCTCCAGGAGGTCGTCGGCAGCGTGAAGGAGCTGGGCCGGCTGAGCGGCCGAGAGCCCCAGGCCGAGGTGCTCGCGGAGAAGCTGAGCCAGACGCTGTCTCGCCCCGCTCCGAAGGATGCTCCACGCGTATTGCTGGTGCTGGGCGACACGGCGGGCACGCTGTCGGAGGTCTGGTACATGAAGCGCGCGTCGCTGCACGGCGCCGCGCTGGAGGCGGCGGGGGCTCGCAACGCCGTCGCGGAGGACGTCACGGGGCCGCCCAACCTGTCGCTGGAGGGTGTCATCGCGCTGGATCCGGACGCGGTGCTGGTGCTGATCAGCGCGCCGGCCCTGGATGCCGCGAAGCAGGCGCAGCTCCTCGCTCCGTGGAAGCAGCTCACCGGCCTGCGCGCGGCGCGGGAGGACCGGGTGCGGCTGGTCATCGGGCCCGACGTGCAGTCCACCGGGCCCGCCATCCTCGATGTCGTCGAGCGGCTCCGCGCCGCCCTGGGCACCCTGCCCTCCGCACGATGACGGCCGGGCTGACGCTGGACGCGGTGACGGTGCGGGCTCGGGGGCGGACGCTCCTGGACAGCGTGTCCCTGCGCGTGGCCCCCGGTGACTTCGTGGCCATCGTCGGGCCCAACGGCGCGGGCAAGTCCACGCTCCTGCGCGTGGCGCTGGGCCTGCTGCGTCCGGACGCCGGGCATGTGTTCGTGGACGGGCAGGACGTATCGGGCCTCGCCCCCCGGGAACGTGCGGCAAGGCTCGCGTGGCTGCCCCAGCGGCTGGAAGCAGCGGAACCCATCACCGCGCTGGAGCAGGTCGTCTCCGCGCGCTACCGCTTCCCCGAATCCCGCCGGGCCTCCGAGACAGCTGCACACCAGGCTCTGGCGGAAGCAGGCGCCCAGTCCTTCGCCCTGCGCCCCATCACGGAGCTGTCCGGCGGTGAGCGGCAGCGAGTGGCGGTCGCCGGGCTGCTCGCGCAGGAGACCCCGCTGGTGTTGCTGGACGAGCCCGCCAACTTCCTGGACCCCGCGCAGCAGCTGGAGCTGTACACGCGCATGGGCCACCTCTGGCGCGCGGGGCGCGGCATCCTCTGCGTCACCCACGACATCAACGTGATCTCGCACGCCCACGCTCCAGGCACGCGCGCTCCCCGCGTCGTGGGCCTGTTCCAGGGCCGCGTGGCCTTCGAGCGGAACCACGACGCCCCCGACCTGGGCGAACAGCTGGGCGAGCTGTTCGGCGTTCGCATGCACGGGACATCCGTTGAAGGCCATCGCGTCTTCGTGGGCCTGCCCCGGAGCGGAGGCGCCTCGTGAAGGCCTGGGTCCTCGTGGGGGTCTGCGTGGCCGCGTGCGCGGTGGCGCCGTTCATTGGCCCGGGGCTTTCCCCGGACTCGGTGGACTTCGTCTTCTGGCAGCTGCGCGTGCCCCGCACGCTGATGGCCATGCTGGTGGGCGGCACGCTGTCGCTGGTGGGCGCGGTGTATCAGTCCCTATTCGCGAACCCTTTGGCCGCGCCCAGCACCGTGGGCACCACCGCGGGGGCGACCCTGGGCGCGCTGGTGGCCATCATCCTGGGGGCGCGGCTCGCGCCGGGTGGACTGCCGATCATCACCGCCGCGGCCTTCATGGGGGCGCTCGGCGTCAGCCTGGTGGTGGCCGCCATCGCCGCGGGCCGCCGCGTGCGGATGAACGACGTGGTGCTCGCAGGCATCGCGTGCTCCATGGCGGCGGGCGCCATCTCCACTGGCTTGCAGTTCACCGCGGACTCCGCAGAGCTCATGGCCGCCATGCGCTGGTCGCTCGGCCACCTGCCGCAGGTGGGCTACTCGGGCGTGCGGCTCCTCACCCCGTTCGCGGCCGTCACCATCGTGGGGCTGCTCGCCCTCACCCGCGCGCTGGAGGTCTTCATCGCCGGCGAGGAGCACGCCGAGTCCCAGGGTGTCCCCGTCCGCCGCGTGCGCACGGTGGCCATTGGCCTGGGAGCGCTGGGCGTCGCCGCCTGCGTGGCGTGGTGCGGCCCCATCGCCTTCGTGGAGCTCATCGTCCCGCACCTGGTGCGCCGGACGCTCGGTGTGAGTCGCCGGGTGCTGCTGCCCGGGTCCGTGGTGGTGGGGGCCGCGTTCCTCGCGTTGTGCGATGCGTCGGCGCGGTTGATCCTCCCCGGGCGTGAATTGCCCGTGGGAGTGGTGACGGCCGCCCTGGGCGCACCCCTGCTCGTCTCCCTGCTCGCGCGCGCACGCTCCTGAAGCGCCCTGCCGGACAGGGCCCCCGGAGAGCACAGCCCCGCCTTCAGGACGAGGGGTACCCGAGGCGAGTTCGGGTATATTCCGCGCCACGTGGGGCCCCCGGCTGGGACGTGCCCCCTGGAACTTCACGAAAGGCTTTGGGCATGAAGCGGCTGGGTAGCGTGGGTTTGATGCTGGGTGTGCTGACCCTGGGCGGTTCCTTCGGCTGCGCCGATGAGAAGGAAGAGAAGGCCAAGGAGCACCGGGTCAAGGGCACCAACTTCCTCGCCGACAAGAACTACGCGGAGGCGGTGAAGGAGTACGAGGAGTCGCTGAAGATCGACCCGAACCAGGAGAAGGTCTGGGAGAAGAAGGCCTTCGCGCACATGCAGGCGGGCCAGACGGAGGAAGCCGCGCAGGCCGCGCTGAAGCTGGTGGACTACGCGAAGACGCCCGCTGAGAAGGCCGACGTCTACCGCAACGTCGCGGCGATGTACGCGAAGAGCGGCCCGCTGGACAAGGCGAAGCAGTATTTCGAGGAGTGCCTGAAGATCAACCCGAAGGACACCGACGCGCTCGGCTGGATCGCGGAGGTGCACTCGCAGCGCGGTGGCGCCCGCTCCATGTCCGCGCCCGCGGTCCCCGCGGAGCTGGAACTCGCGCTGAAGACGTATGATCAGGTCATCGCCATCAACCCGGACCTGCCCAACCCGTACCTGAACAAGCGCGTCGTGATGTTCAAGTACATCGAGCATGAGAAGGCCATGATGCAGGCCGCCGATCAGGAGGCCGTCGAGGCCGCCACGCCGCCCAAGCCGGAGAAGGGCAAGAAGCCCGTGGTGGATCCGACTGCCGCGGAGCGCGTCGCCGCCGCCAAGGCGAGCTCCGCCGCGCACGCCAAGCGCATCGAGGAGCTGACGGCCCAGGCCACCGAGGCGACCAAGCAGTTCAGCGAGGCGACCAAGCGCGCCAAGGCCGCTCAGGCCTCTGGCGCCACCAAGTAGTCCCGGTGGAGGGGACGGGGCCTAACGTCGGCCTCGTCCTCCCCCGAAGAGGGCCAGCAGCACGCCGCCCACGAGCGCGGCGCCGCCGCCCGCGACGTAGAGCGTGGTCTGCTCGGTGTTGCGGCCGGTGATGAGCTCGGTGGCGCGCTCCGAGAGCGAGTCCCGCGCCTTGAGCCCGGTGAACAGCAGCACTCCGCCCGCCACCGCGAGCATCAATCCCACGATTCGCACAGCACCCACACGGCCTCCTTGAGTGGAACGGCTGCGTGGCCGGAAGTTCCGGCCCCGCGTTCAGCGCTTGCGCTTGCCTGGGGCGCCTCGCCCCTGCTTCTGGCTCGCGCCCTTCGAGCCGCCGGCCTTCGTAGGCGCGGACTTCTTCGAGGGCTTCGCCTTCGCGCTCGCGCCAGAGGCTGCCTTGCGGACCTTCTTGGACGCGCCCGCGCGGCCCGGAGCCGCCTCCGTGGAGAGCTGACCCCGCTGCGCGGCCAGCGCGCGGATCCGGTCGAAGCCCGGGTGCGGTGAAGCGGCTGGGGCGCTGTCGTCGGATTCGATAGCGGGCGGAGTGAAGGCCTCGCGAGGCACCTGAGCCTCGGAGGAGGTACCGGCCTCGTCGCCTTCCTCGACCACGGGGAGCGAGGGACGGATGACCTTGCGCTTGCCCTTGGCCGGAGTGGCGGGCTCCGCCTTCGGCGCGGGGGCCTCTTCCGTGCGGGACCGCAGGTAGCGGGACGTGGCGCGAGCGGGCGCGGCCTCTTCGCGGCGCCCTTCCCGGCTGAAACGTCCTCGCGGACGCGACGCGGCCGGCGCTTCTCCCAGGACTTCATCGCCATAGCCGGAGACCGTCGCGGCCTCCACCGTGGCGGCGTCCTCGGGAGTGGGCGGCGCCCACGCCTTCTTCACTCCGAACGGCGTCTCCTCCGACTCGCCGAGCGACCGCCACTGCTCCGCGTCCGTGGCCTCGTCCGCCCCGGCGGGCTTGCGCGACGGCGTGCGGCCCGTCTTCGCGGCCTCGCGCTCGCCGCGTCCGGGCCTGCCGCCCTTGTGACGGCCCGGCGCTTCGTTCACGTATTCGCGCCGGCGCGGCGCGGGACTCGCTCCGGGGGTCCGCTGGAGCGGGGCCTCGTCCGCGAACTGGAGCGCCTCGAAGTCGATCTTCCGCGACGTCGTGTTCGCGGACAGCAGCCGCACGCGCAGCTTCTGCCCCACGCGCACGCGCCGGCCATTCGAATACACGAGCGAGTGCGTGCGCTTGTCCAGCTTGGAGCCCGGCCCCAGCGACTCCGCCTTCACCAGGCCCTCGACGTGGACCTCGTCCAGCTCCACGAAGAAGCCGAACTCGGCGATGCCCGCCACGGTCGCGTCGAACTCCTCGCCCACGCGGTCCTTCATCATCAGGGCCGCGTAGAACGCCACCACCTCGCGCTCCACCGTCATGGCCGCGCGCTCGCGCTCCGAGCACTGCTGCGCCATGCCCTCCAGCCGCTCCTCCTCGCGGTCCAGCTGCGCTTCCGAGGGCTTCTTGCCCTTGCGCGCCCACACCGCCTTCAGGACGCGGTGCACCAGCAGGTCGGGATAGCGCCGGATGGGCGACGTGAAGTGAAGGTAGTTCTCCGCCGCCAGGCCGTAGTGGCCCACGCGCGTCGCCGTGTACACGGCCTGCATCATGGAGCGCAGGAGCAGCTGGTTCAGCGCCCGCTGCTCCGGGTGCCCCTGCAGCTGGGTGATGAACGCGTCCAGCTCCTTGGACGAAACGCCGTCCTCCACGTCGAGCTGGAAGCCGTACGCCTCCGCCAGCACCGCGAACGCCGCCAGCTTCTGCGGATCCGGCTCGCCGTGGAACCGGTACACCGTGGGCAGGCCCTCGTCCTGGAAGTACGTGGCTACCGCCTCGTTGGCGGCCAGCATGCACTCCTCGATGAGCCGGTGGCTGTCCTTGCGCTCGCGCTTCTCCATGCGCTGCGGCAGGCCATCCTCGCCCAGCAGCACCTTGTGCTCCGGCACGTCGAAGTCGATGGCGCCTCGCGCCTTGCGCATGCCCATCAGCGCGCGCGCCAGCGCCATCAACTGCTCGAACTGGGGCTTGAGGAAGTTGCGGTGCGGCACGTCCTTGCCGTCCAGGACATCCTGCACCTCGTTGTACGTGCAGCGCGCCACGCTGCGCATCACCGCCGGGTACAGCTCGTGCGTACGCCGCTGGCCGTGGCGGTCGAACGTCATGTCCGCCACCATGCACAGCCGGTCTTCGTCCGGGCGCAGCGAGCAGATGCCGTTGGACAGCCGCTCCGGCAACATCGGCAGCACGCGGTCCGGCAGGTACACGGACGTCGCGCGGTTGAGCGCCTCCGCGTCCAGCGCGCTGCGCTCCTTCACGTAGTGCGACACGTCCGCGATGGCCACCACCAGCCGCCAGCCTCCGGCCTGGGGCTCCGCGTACACGGCGTCGTCGAAGTCGCGCGCGTCCTCGCCGTCGATGGTGATGAGCGGCATCGAGCGCAGGTCGCGGCGGTTGCCCTCCGTGGCCTCCGCTTCGGTGACCTTCACCGCGAACGCGTCCGCCTCGTCCATCACCTCCGGCGGGAACTCGTCGGAGAAGCCATGGGCGAAGGCGGACCCCAGCACCTCCGCGCTCGGGTCGCCCGGCCGTCCCAGCGAACCGGCCACCTCACCGAACAGCCCCTGCCCGGGCTCCAGCAGGTCCGCGCCCACGCCCAACCGGACCTTCACCAGGTCGCCGTCGCGCGCCATCTGCGTCGGCGGCACGCGGATGGGCCCCGGCAGGCTCGTGTCCGTGGTCATCACCAGCGAGTGCCGGCCCTGCGCCACGTACGTGCCCACGGCCAGCTCACGCCGCCGGTTGATGACACGCACCAGCCGGCCCTCGAACCGGCCCGGCCGTCCCGCCACCTCCACGATGACGCGGTCGTTGTCGAGCGCCCGCTGCGCCTCGCCGGGCGGCAGGAAGATGTTCTCGCCCTCGCCCGACACCGGGTGCACGAAGCCGAAGCCGTCCCGGTGCATGTGGAGGATGCCCTCCACCGCGGGCTGCCCGGAGTCCTCGAAGCGGTCTTCCCGGAAGCCACGCTGCAGCGAGCGCCGGACGTCGCCGCCGCCACGGAAGCCCGGACGGTCGTCGCGGAAGCCGCCGCGGCGCTCCTCGCGTCCGCTGCCCGGGGCGGGGCCCCGCTTCTTGAAGGGGGGCGTGGAGGCGTCCCGGCGCGATTCGGAGCTGGCCTCGGGCGCGCGGGGCACGCGAGGGCCTTCCAGGCGGAAGCGCTTGCCGTCCTTGACGATGGTGCCCGCGCGCACCAGTTCACGCAGGGCGCGCTTGAGCTCGGTCTGCTGGCCGGGATTCATCCCCGCGACGCGAAGGAGCTCCTTCACGCCCAGGGGGTGATCGGCTTCAGCGAGCAGCTGTCGGATGTGATCTTGGGAGAGGCTCACGGTGGGGATGCGGCAAGGCCGCTGAGGGAACGGGTAAGCCCGAAGGGTGCGGGCGGGAACCCCCCGGCTCCCATTCGCCCTCCCTGGCAGACCTTGCGGTCCAGGGAGGGCCCGTGCGCCCAAGCCGTCAGGGCTTGACGGTGACGCTGATCTTGAAGGAGCGCTCCACCACACCCGGCGTGAACGCCTTGGCGAGGAAGAACTCCACTTCGAAGTTGCCGGGGTTGCGCGGCGTGAAGAAGAACTCGCGGGTGGCGGGGCCGCCGGCGGCGCCCTGCTCGAAGTTGGCCTCGCGCAGACCCACGCGCTTGGCCAGCGTCGGCTCGATGGCCCAGGTGGCGCCGGGCTGCTCCTGCAGGCGCACCGTGAGGCCGTGGTTGAGCTTCACGTCCACGGACGTGGGCACCTCGCCCTCGATGTGCACCAGCTCCATCTCGTCGCGAGACACCGAGCGCGCCTCGGACGGACGCGGCTCCACCGTCTCCGCGGTGATGCGGCCACCCCAGCCGGACGTCTTGTCCACCACGCCCGTCACCTGGAGCGTCTGCCCCACGTGCTTGCGCAGGCTCTTCACCGCGGCCTTGCCCTCGATGGCGAAGGACACCTGCTGGCGCGTGCCGCCGTTGGACACGACGAGCACGAAGTCCTCGCCCATCATCTCCAGGTTGCCCCGGATGCTGGCGAAGCCCTTGATGCCGGCGCCCATGCCCGCGGCGACGGCCATGGAGACCTCGCCGGGCGACAGGTAGCGCAGCTTCGGCTCTGAATCCGACGGAGCCGGCGCGACCTCTTCCACCTCGGGCTTCTTGGCGGAGTACTTGCGTACCTCCACCACGCCGCTGTGGTTGGTCGTCTTCTTGATGAGGCCGCTCACGGAGACCTTGTGGTCCACGTAGGCCGGCAGCACTTCCTGATCCGGTCCCTGCAACAGGAACGTCAGCTCGCGCTTGTCGCGGCCCACGACGACCAGGTGGGGCATCTCGCCGCTGAGGACGAGCCGGCCCTTGAGGCTGCCCTCGCCCGTCACGCCGCGGCCCTCGCCGGCGGTGAGCAGCTGCTCCATCTCACGCTTCGTGAGCGGCTCGCCCACGGGCGGAAGCTTCGTCGCGCGCGGACGCGGCTTCTCCACGGGAGGACCGGCGGGGACGACCGACGGGGCCTTGCCTCCCGCCTTCCCGGCACCCTTCTTCCCGGGAGGGGCGGCGGGCGCGGTCTTCGCGGCGGGCGCGGTTTTGCCGGCCTTCGCGGGAGGCGTCGTGGGAGCAGGGGGAGCGGCCTTGGCCGCCGCCTTCTTGGCGGCCGCGGGGGCCTTCTCCACCTTCTCCGCCACCGCCTTCTTCGCCGCCGCGACCTTTCCCTTCGCCCCTTCAGCCACCGCCTTGACGACCTTCGTCGCGGCCGTCGCCACCTTCTTCGAGGCGTTCCTGATCAGATCCAGGCGGGCCGCGTTGTCCTTCTTCGCGGCAGGCTTCGCACCGGCTTTTGCAGCGGGAGTCGGCTTCTTCGCCCCGGACTTGGGCTTGGCCATCGACGCTGTCTCCTTGGAAATTTCCCGTGTGCTATCAACGGGTTGGCGGGACGCCCCTGCTGTTGGACGCGAGCCTCGCGATCACGATTGCTTGTAACGATGATCAGCTGGGCTGTCAAACTAACACTTGATTTTCCCACGGACTTTGGGTGGGAAAACAGCATGAGTGACACCCCCGAATTGCTGCCGGTGGAGGAGGCCCGAGCGCGGATCCTCGGGCTGTGCACGCCGCTGGCCACCGAGTGGGTGCCCGGGGATGACGCCCTGGGCCGCGCGCTGGCCGAGGACGTCCCCGCCCGCCGCACCCTGCCCCCCTGGGACAACTCCGCCATGGACGGCTTCGCGGTCCAGGCCCGGGACCTGGCGGGCCCCCTGCCCGTGCGGCTGACGGTGGGCGAGACGGTGTTCGCCGGCAGGCGCCCCACCCGGGAGGTCGTCCCCGGCACGTGCGCTCGAATCATGACCGGGGCCCCCCTGCCCCCCGGCGCGGACGCGGTGGTGATGCGCGAGCGCACCCGCCCCGTTCCGGGCGAACCGGACGCCGTGGAGCTCCTGGAGGCCGTGGGGCCGGGGAACTTCGTTCGCCCCCGGGGCGAGGACGCGAAGGAAGGCGACGTCTTGCTGCGGCGCGGCACGCCCCTGGGCATCCCGGAGCTGGGGCTCCTGTGGGCGCAGGGCCAGGGCACGGTGCCGGTGCCCCGCCGGCCGCGCGTGGCGGTGCTGTCCACCGGCGACGAGCTGTGCCGCGTGGACGAGCCCCCCGGCGACGGCATCGTGGACATCAACGCCCCCGCCCTGGCCCTGGCGGTGCGGCGCGCGGGCGGCGTGCCCACGCTCCTGGGCATCGCCCGGGACACGCGCCAGGCCGTCCAGGAGGCCCTGGCGCGCGCCGAGGGCTTCGACGTGGTGCTCACCAGCGCCGGCGTCTCCGTGGGCGACCACGACTTCGTGAAGGACGCCCTGGGGGCCCTGGGCGTGGAGCAGCGCTTCTGGCGCGTGGCCATCAAGCCCGGCAAGCCGCTGGTGGTGGGCCAGCGCGGCTCCACCCTGTTCATGGGCCTGCCCGGCAACCCCACGTCCTCCCTGGTGACCTTCGAGCTCTTCGTGCGCCCCGCCCTGCGCCGGCTCCTGGGGCACTCGGACGTGGAGCCACCCCGCGTCGCCGGCCGCCTGGAGGGACGGCTCTCCAAGGCCCCGGGGCTTGCTCACTTTGTGCGCGTCACGGCCACCTGGCGGGCGGGCGAGCTGTGGGCAAAACCCCTGGGGACTCAGACGTCGGGTGCCCTGCGTTCAGCTGCGGCAGCCACACATTTGCTTCACTTCCCCCGAGAAACCAACAGCCTGGCTGATGGCTCCCATGTGGAGCTGCTCCCCCTCTCGTGGGTCGCTTGAGCAACGCAGTCCACGTCCGCCGCATCCAAACAGGCGGGTTTCACCACACCCATCGGGGTGTCACCTTGACTTGCATCCAGGGGGGCGAGAAGTAACGGCCCCCCTCTGGGAGACGACCTACCATGTCCGACACGCGCTCACCCCAGGTCCTGCCGACCCGAAAGCCGACCCAGCACCTGGAGCGGTACTCGGAGGCGGACGTGCCCACGGCCCGCGGGGTGCTGAAGACCATCGTCTTCCGCGACAAGCGGAACGGCCGCGAGCACGTGGCGCTGGTGGTGGGCGAGCCCAAGGGGCTGGAGGGGGTGCCGGTGCGCATCCACTCCGAGTGCCTCACGAGCGAAGTCTTCGGCAGCCTCAAGTGCGACTGCCGCGAGCAGCTGGACCGGGCGCTGGACTTCGTGACCCAGAACGGACTGGGCGTGGTGCTCTACCTGCGCCAGGAGGGCCGGGGTATCGGCCTGGGCAACAAGATCAAGGCCTACGCCCTGCAGTCCAAGGGCCTGGACACCTACGAGGCCAATCGCCAGCTGGGCTTCGCGGATGACTTGCGCTCGTACGACATCGCTGCGGAAATGCTGCGGTCGTTGGATGTGCGGTCGGTGGACCTGATCACCAACAATCCGCTGAAGATCGCCGGGCTGGTGGAGGAAGGCGTTGCGGTTCGGCGCCGAATCCCTTCCCGGACCGAGCACAATCCGCATAACGTCGACTATTTGAAGACGAAGCGCGAGCGTACGGGGCACCTGATTGAGCTCTTCGCGGAGGACGACGACACGGAAGCCAAGGCCGGCTGAGCGCCCGGCCCGGCGGAGCACCGCGCGCTTCGAGGTGCGCTTCTGGGGGGTGCGCGGTTCCATCCCCGCGCCAGGTCCGGCGACGAAGCGCTACGGCGGCAACACGCCGTGCGTGGAGGTCCGCTGTGGAGATGAGCTGCTCATCTTCGACCTGGGCTCTGGAGCGCGCGGGCTGGGAGATGCGCTGGTGGCGACGCGAAAGCCCGTCAAGGCGTCCATCTTCATCTCGCACTACCACTACGACCACCTGCAGGGCCTGCCGTTCTTCTCGCCGATGTTCTCTCCGGCGAACGACGTGACGCTGTACGGGTCACCTCGGGACGGCAAGTCGCTCAAGCAGATCCTGGCCGGGCAGATGGTGCACCCCTACTTCCCGGTGACGGCGGAGGAGGTGTTCCGCACGCGCCTGGCGTACCGGGACGTGGTGGTGGGCGAGGACATCCCGGTGGGCAAGGCCACGGTGCGCACGCTGGAGCTGAACCATCCCGGCGGCAACGTGGGCTACCGGGTGGACTTCGGCGGGCGCTCGCTGGTGTACGCGACGGACGTGGAGCACGGCACGGCGCTGGACGCGAAGCTCTTCGACTTCGCGCGGGGCGCGGACGCGCTGATCTACGACTCCATGTACACGGAGGACGAGTACCGGGTCCGCACGGGCTGGGGCCACTCCACCTGGGAAGCGGCGGTGCGCGCGGCGGACGCCAGTGGGGTGAAGCAGCTGGTGCTCTTCCACCACGACCCGGGCCGCGACGACGCGAGCATGGACAAGCTGCTGCGCGAGGTGCGCAAGCACCGCAAGGACGCCATCGCCGCGAAAGAGGCGATGGTCATCAAGCTGTAGAGGCTGTCACGGCCCGGGCGTCTTGAGCGCCCGGGTCACCGTCTCGCGCAGGCCCCGGAAGGGCAGCCGCGCGAGCGCCGTGGGCACGTCCACCCACTCGAAGGCGTCGTGCTCCGGGCCCAGGCGCACCTGGGTGTCCGGCGCGGCGTGCACCGCGAAGCCGTGCTCCTCCACCAGCTTCGGCGGCAGCACTTCCCCCAGCGCGAACGCGTGGCGGTAGGCCAGGTCCACCACGGGGAGCCGGAGGCCCGTCTCCTCCGTCACCTCGCGGCGGGCGGCCTCCACGGGGGACTCGCCCGGCTCCAGGCGCCCCGTCACCGTCTGCCAGAAGCCACCGCGCTCCGGCGTCCGGCGCAGGAGCAGCACGCGAGCCTCGGGCCCCCGGCCGTGCATCACGGCGACGCTCACCGTGCGCAGGTCCACCGTGCCGTCCACGCGTTGGGCATCGAAGACCTGGGTGAACTCGCGCGCGAGTACCTCCTCCACGTCCGGGACGGACACGGGGTGGCCCAGCTCGCGCTGCATGGACGTGACGCCCGCTTCGCGGATGCCGCACGGGACGATGTGCTGGAAGTGCTCCAGGTTCGTGTTCACGTTGAGCGCGAAGCCGTGCGTGGTGAGCCAGCGCGACAGGTGCACGCCAATGGCGCCAATCTTCCGCGCGTCCTGCGAGCCCTCCTGGCCCAGCCACACGCCCGGCCACTTGGGGATGGCGCCGGCGGTGAGACCGAAGGTCGCGAGCGTCTGGATGAGGCCGCGCTCCACGTCGCGCACATAGCGGCGCACGTCGCGGCGCTCCGGTGGCAACAGGAGGATGGGGTAGCCCACCACCTGTCCGGGGCCGTGGTAGGTGACGTCGCCGCCGCGGTTGGTGTCGAACACCTCCACGCCCTCTTCCGCGAGGCGCGCGTCCGTGGCGGTGATGTTCTCGCGCTTCGCGGCGCGGCCCAGCGTGAGGACGGGCGGGTGCTCCAGCAGCAGCAGCGAGTCCCCGATGCGCTCCTGAAGACGGGCCTCGCCGAACAGGTGCATCAGCTTCAGTCCGTCCTCGTACTCCACCCGGCCCAGGCGGAAGACGGTGAGCGTGTTCATGGTGATCCCTTTCGCCCCCCTCGTGGGTTGTGGGATGGCGCGGCGGGCGTCTGGGCCGCTTCCAGGCTCCAGCTGCCCGCGTAGACGCGCGACAGGAGCGCCTGGAGCTCATGCCCCGCGCGTGGAGAGCGGACCGCTTCGGCGGCGAACGCCCCCAGGACTTCGTCCGTCAGGGTGACCGCCGGCTGGCGCAGGGCCAGGGTGCGGCGGGCCACTTCGACCAGCTCCGGCACTGTCGGGCGGCGCACCGGGAGCAGCACCTGCACGCGCTCCAGGAGGGACACCGGCACGGTGCCCTGCACGGCTTCAATCATGCCCGCGGTGGTGGGGACGGGCAGGCTGCCGCCCTCCCCTCGCACCCACAGGCCCAGCGATGACACGGCGCCACGAGCACTCATCACCACCGCGCGCGCCGGGCGGTTCGCGAGGAACGCCGTCAACGCGGCCTGGGCCCGGGGCTCCAGGCGGTCCACGTCCTCCACGAGGAGCGGCTCCGTGCCCGGGGTGGACTCCAGTGCGTCCACGGACGCGAGCACGCCCTGGCCGCGCCGCTGGAGCGTCTGGAAGAAGAGGCTCTTGCCGCAGCCCTCCGGGCCCACGAGCAGCAGGCAGCGCGCGCCCGCCTGGACCGTGCGCTCCAGCAGGGTCTTCACCTCGTCGTGGCCCACCATCTCCACGGCCCCCGCGCGCGGCTCCTCCACCACCGGCTTGCGCACGGGAGACGGAGCGACGACGTCGCCCAGCAGGCCCTGGGATTCGCCCAGGCAGCCCTTGCAGATGAACGCGCCCGCCGGGCCCGCCACCAGGTCGCCGACCTCGCCTCGGGGCCGGCAGCAGAACGAGCACCATGCGTCCAGGGCCGGGTCCGCGCGGGTCGGGCCCCGCTCGATGATGCGCTTCTCGCGCCGACGGCTCCGCGTAGGCTCGGCGTGCACGGGCGAGGTGTCCTCGTCCGGCGGCCGCAGGAGGCCTCCGGGAACGACGGGGTCCTCGGCGCCCGAGGCGCGCAGCAGGCCGGTCGCGGGATCGAGCTCGTCCTCTTCCGGAGGCAGGAGCATTCCGCCCGGGACGACGACGTCGTCGTCAGGGGCATTGCGCTGGCCGCTCGGACTGACGGCCTGCGTCCGACCGGACAGGGGCCGCGACTCAGCCGAGGCGGCTCCCTCCGCTGACGGCGGCGAAGCATCGCGATTCGCAGCCGAACGCGGCCCCCCGCCAGAAGCGGTGGCCTCCGCGTCTTCGAACGAAGCTCGCGGGCCACCGGCATCGCTACCAGCGGTTCCCTCGGGAACGGCGGCTGGGCTCGCAGCGGCGGTCCCCTGATGCGGAGTGAGGGCCTCGGCCGGGGACGGCGCACCGATGGCGGCGATCCTTCCAGCGAGCCGGGGCAGGCCGGGTTCGGTGGGCAGCTCCGAGCCGGTGGAGTCGTCCAGCGTGTGCGCCACGGCGTCCGCCTTGTCGTTGAACGCGTCGGAGACGGCGTCGCCCCAGCTCACCGCGCGGAAGGCCACCGCGTCCTTGTTGCCCGTCATCGCCGCGGTGAAGGCCGGGCTGACGTCCGGGGCGCGGGCCTTCATCTGGCGCGCCTGCCGCAACAACTGCGAGGCGCGCGAGGTGTGCCCGGACTTCTGGTACAGCGCGGCGGCCTGCTCCAGACACTGCGCCGCTCGCGCGCGGTCCCCCTGGAGCTCGGCGGTCTGCGCGGCGCGGATCAACTCACGGGGATTGTCGGCCATCGCGGATGCCCGCCTTCAACGTTGCTGTTCCGGAGGTCCCCCGCTTCCCGGCCGCCCCCCGGAGCAGGAGCGGTCGGGAGTGCCCCACGACGCGTGTCCTCACGCCATCGCGAGGAACAGCAGGTCCGGCGCTTCCAGGTACTTGATGATCTCGTACACGAAGCTCGCCGCGACATCGCCGTCGATGACGCGGTGGTCGCAGGACAGCGACAGGTTCATCATGTCCCGGACCACGACCTGGTCGTTCTTCACCGCCGGGCGCTTCTTCAGCTTGTGAACGCCCAGGATGCCCACCTCCGGGTGGTTCAGGATGGGCGTGGCGAACAGGCCGCCGCTCTGCCCCAGCGACGTGATGGTGAAGGTGCCGCCCGTCAGCTCCTCCATCTTCAGCTTGCGGTCGCGCGCCGCGACGCTCAGGCGGGTGATCTCCTTCGCCAGCTCGCCCAGCGTGAGCTGGTCCGCGTTGCGCACCACCGCCACCGTGAGGCCGTCCGGAGTGGCCACCGCGATGCCGATGTTGTACTCGCCGCGCACCACCAGCTCCTGCGTCGCCTCGTCGAAGTTCGCGTTGAGGTGCGGGAACTTCTTCATCGCGGCGATGGTCGCCTTCACGATGAACGGCAGGTAGGTCAGCTTCGTGCCGTCACCGGCCGCCGCCAGCTGGCTGTTGAGCCGCGTGCGCAGCGCGACCAGGTCCGTGGCGTCCACCTCCTCCACGAACGCGAAGTGCGGCATCGTGAACTTCGAGCGCACCATCTTCTCGGCGATCTTCTTGCGCAGGCCGCGCAGCGCGACGCGCTCGTCGCCCTTGCCCGCGGACAGCGGCGCCGCCGGGCGCGCGGCCTGGGGCGCGGGAGCCGCGACCTCGTTCTTCTTCGGCGCGCCGGTGCCACCCTCCAGCGCCGCCACCACGTCCGCCTTCGTCACGCGGCCCTGCGGGCCAGAGCCGGAGATCTCCGCCAGGTCCAGGCCGTGCTCGCGCGCCATGCGGCGCGTGACGGGCGTGGCCAGCACCTTCGTGGCGGAAGCCGGGGCCGCGGGCGCCGCCGCCTGTGCGGGGCTCGAAGCCGGAGCCGAGGGAGCGCCGTGGGACGCCGGGGCGCCATGGGCCTGCGCCGCGGGGGCGCCGCCCTCCATCTCCAGCGTCACCAGCAGCTGGTGCACCTTCGCCATGTCGCCCTCACGGCCGTGCGTCTTCACGACGCGGCCGGCGTGGGGGGTGGGCACGGTGACGGTGGCCTTGTCCGTCATCACCTCGGCGAGCACCTGGTCTTCCTTCACCAGGTCGCCCTCCTTGACGTGCCACTTCACGAGCTCGCCCTCCGTCACGCCTTCGCCGAGATCCGGGAGCTTGAATTCGAAAGTCGCCATGAGCGGGAGTGTCTCTCTGGGGTTGGGGAAGGGGTGCGTCCGGTCAGCCGAGTCGCTCGACGCGCTCGCGCTCCATCAGGCCCTTCATGAAGAATTCGGCGGCGCGGTAGCTGGAGCGAACCAGCGGCCCGGACGCCACGTAGAGGAATCCGAAGGACTCCGCCAGCGCCTTGTAGGCTTCGAACTGCGCGGGCGTCACGAAGCGCTCCACGCGCAGGTGGTACTGCGACGGCTGCAGGTACTGGCCCAGCGTGAGCACGTCCACGCCCACGTCGCGCAGATCCTTGAACGTGCGCTCCAGTTCCTCGTCCGTCTCGCCCAGGCCCACCATGACGGACGTCTTGGTGTAGACCTTCTCCGGGCGGTTCTTGAGGTACTCCAGCACGCGCAGGGACTGGCGGTACGTCGCGCGGCGGTCGCGCACCGTGGGCGTCAGCCGCTCCACCGTCTCCACGTTGTGCGCCACCACGTGCGGCTTCGCCTGCGCCACCGTGGCCAGGTCCTCTTCCTTCCCCTTGAAGTCGGGGATGAGCACCTCCACGAGCGTGCGCGGGCTCTCCTTGCGCAGCTCCCGGATGGCGGACGCGAAGTGGCCAGCGCCTCCGTCCGGGCGGTCGTCGCGGTTCACCGACGTGACGACGATGTACTCCAGGTTCATCTCCCGCACCGCCTGCGCCAGATGGATGGGCTCCATCGGGTCCAGCGGCGGTGGCGCCCCCACCTTCACGTGGCAGAAGCGGCAGGCGCGCGTGCACACCTCGCCCATCAACATCACCGTGGCGGTGCCACCGCCCCAGCACTCGGCGATGTTCGGGCAGCGGGCTTCCTCGCACACCGTGGAAAGCCCCACCCGCTTCACGATGGCCTTCACCCGCTCATAGCCCTCGCCATGCGGCAGGCGCACCTTCAACCACTCGGGTTTACGGGTGCTTTCAGAGACCTGTGGGAGGGGAAACCTGTCGGGAGTCGCCATGGGTCGCGGGCCTTCTAGAGGGTGGGTGAAAGCAGGGTCAAGCGTGAAGCCCTAACGCCTCGCGTTAGCGCGGGCCAACCCCGAGGACAACTTCCGGGAGGTGTAACGCGGTGGACAGGGCGCGGCCATGCGCGGCGGGCAGCCCCATCCTCCAGCGGGACCCGAGCGGCGGGAGCGCCTCCTCGGCCGCCTGCCGGGCGGGGTGTGAGCACGACCTCGTGACTCAAGACAGCGGCGCCCGGCCCTCGAAGTGAGGACCGGACGCCGCCGGGGCCACGTGGCCGGGGGGACTACTGACCGAGGACCTGCACCTCGATGCGGCGGTTCTGCACGCGGCCCGCGGGGGTGTCGTTGGGGGCGATGGGACTGGCGTCACCCTCGCCGCTGACCTCGATGCGGTCCTGCGGGATGCCTCGGCGCACGAGCGCCCGGCTCACGCTCTCCGCACGGCTCTGCGACAGCTGACGGTTGGCGTCCGCGTCGCCGGTGGAGTCCGTGAAGCCATTGATGCGCACGCGCGAGTCAGGCTTCTCCTGCATCACGACACCCAGCTCGCCCACCATCTTCTGGCTCTTGGCGGTGAGCTGCGACGAACCCGTCTTGAACTCCACGCCCTCCAGCACGAAGCCCTGCTCCGCGCTGGGGCCGTTGAAGGCCTCACGCAGGCTGTTGGGGTCGCTCGCGCGCATCTTCTCCTGGCCCGAACCGCCGGTGCCCGCTTCCTCCTTCTTCTGGGTGTCCGCCGCGCCCGCGGTCTGCTTCTCCACGTCGCCGGAGCCGCCCGTGCCCTCATTGGTCTGCGTGCCGGCACCACCCGTGGCGGGCGGGGTCGGCTGCGCGGTATGCGGCGGCTCCGCGGGAGGCGTCGCGGGCTGCTGCGGCTGCGTGGGCCGCACGGGCTCGGGGGCCTGCGCGACGCGCTCCTGTGCGGGAGGCGGTGTGGTGCGGCTCACCTGCGGGGCCCGGGCGGACTCGTGCCTGCGTCCACGCAGGGCGCCCCACGCGAGCGCGACCAGGGCGAGCAGGGCCAGCGGAACGGCCCAGCCGGCGATGCTCTTCTTGCGCTCCGGTGGACGGTTGTAGGTCGTCCGCGGCGTCGCCTCGCGAACGGTGTGAGCCTCGCGCACGGGCGCCGTCTCACGGACCTGCGTCACGGTCTCGCGGTGGGGTTCGATGACCTCCGCGACCGCGTGGCGCGCACCGCCGAAGCCCAGGATGCCGCCCAGGCCCGCCGGCAGCGCGGCGGCGATGTTGTTGCGCTGGCCGTTGAGCAGCTGCATCAGCCCGGACGAGCCCATGCGCTGATCACGCACCTGTTTGCCCAGGACGCCCATCAGCATGGGTGCGGCCAGGGACAACAACCGCGTCGCCGAGCCGGCGTTGCGCATCCCGCCGAAGCGCGTGAGCCCGTCGGTGATGCCGCCCAGCTTGTTGCCGAAGATGCCGCTCAGCATCCCCTTCCCGCTCTCCTCCTCGTCGAGGAGCCCCTCGCCTACGCCCCCGGCGCGAGGGGGCGCGTCCGGTCCGGTGTAGCCGCCCTCGTTGAGCTTCGTCAGCAGGCGGTGGGCACCGGCCTCGTTTCCGCCCTGGTCCGCGACGCCCGCGGCCACGGCGGCGATGGCGCCCGGCAGCGCCTTGGTGGTGGCCTGCGGATCCTCGCCCAGCGAACCGCTGATCTTCTGGAGCAATCCCTTCTGCATGAACTGTGAGCCGACTGCTTCGATCAGATTGAACGCCATGTGATGCCTCCCGGTTGGGTTCCGCACCGGGATGGCCGGTGCGCGAAGCCACCTCCCCACCGGACCGCGCGGGGCTGAGGGCTCTGGTGCAATCGATACGGAGCACGACGGCTGCTGGTAAGCCCTCACAGAGAGGCCAGGGGAGAGCCCCCGGAGGGCCGTCACCTTCGCGGACGACTGCGAACAGGAGGCCATTCCGGCCCTCGCGTTCACTTGTCCCGCGGCGTCTCCAGAAGGGCGCGCGGGAAGTAGTGCGCGAGCAACTGCTCCGCGGTCCAGCCCTGCCGTGCGAGCAGGGCCGCGCCGGCCTGACAGAGGCCGACTCCGTGGCCGTGGCCCTGTCCTTCGAGGAGTGCCTGGTCACCGCCAAGCGTCATCGAGAACCGCGCGCTGCGGATCCGATCCCAACCGGCACGTGCTCCGAGCGCGCGGAAGAACGCGTCGCCGCGGCCATCGCGTCCCGAAGCGCGGTCCACGATGCGCACCACCGCGCCGCTGGAGTCCCTGTCCAGCAGCAGATCCTCCGCCTGCGCGGGGACACCGACCGCGACCGAAGCCGCGGCCGTCACCAACGCGCGAGGCACGACGGCGCGCCACGGAGACGCGGGACAGCGGTCGGGCACGGCGGCGGCACCGGTGAGGTCGGGGGCACCGAACACCGCCACGGGCTCGGCCGTATGTCCGCCGCAGCTCGCGTGGAATGGAGCGAGGGCCACTGCGCCACCGGGCAGCCGCAGCACGACGCCTTCCGTGGAGCGGGCGGCATCGCGTGCGCGGCGCAGGTGGCGGGCGAAGCCCTCACCGCGAAGGACCTGGCAGTGGGTGAGATCGCAGGCGCGGGCCTCGTCGTGCCGCTTGCCGGAAGCGAGCACATAGCTGCGCGCGGTGATGGCCTGGGCACGGAGCGCCTCGAAGGGGGTGTCGATCTCGGTCTCGCTCGCGGTGACGGCGGCGACGTAGGCCTCCAGCGCGAAGGTGGCGACGACGATCAGTTCACCGTCCCTGGCCTCCAGCGAAAGCGCGGCCGCATAGCGCCGGTCCAAGCCACGGCCACGCACATGCCAGCGGCCAGCATCGAGTCGTAGGGCGTGAGGCTGGGGGCGGCCGTCCACGACGAGCGTGTCTCCCGAGGCAACGACCTCCAGCGAGCGCGGACCGTCCAGCCGCAGCCGCGCGGGCCGGTGCTTGGAGAGGATGCGAACGTCGACCTGTGTATCGGCCGTGGGCTTGCGCTCGCGGGCGGCAGGCGAGGAGGACGCGCTCGCATCGACCGGTGAGTTGACTACGGGCGACGACCGCGCGGGCCGTGAAGTGGGGCCGACTTGCGTATCGCCTGCGGGCTTGCGCGCACGGGCAGCAGGCGCGGAGGACGCGCTCGCATCGGTCGGCGATCTGGCTGCTGGCGACGACCGCGCGGACCGTGAAGTGGAGCGGACCTGCGTATCAGCCACCGGGCGCAGCGCGCTTCGCCCAGACGAGGGGGCATCCAACGCGCCCGTACTCTCGACGCCAGGCGCCGTGCCCGCCACCAGCGCGGCGATGAGCACGGCCGCGCCCGCCGCGTTCATCGGACCCGGAACCGCGTCACCGCCAGCGGTTCGGAACCACCGGGCGCCCAGAGTTCCAACCGGCGCTCGCCCGCCACCGCTGGCAGTCGTGTCACGAAGGGCGGGCGCAGCTCGATGCGGCGGCCGTCGTCCGTGCGCAGCTCCAGCAGCTTCGCCCCCTGTGGCGCCATCACCCGCACGGGCACGGCCTGCGCGCTTTCGGGCAGCTCGGGTTCCACCAGGAACTCATCGCCGTTCGCCGGCAGGATGAAGCCGGGCTGCGCTCCCGGCCCTCCCTCGGCGCTCACGGACGTGGAGGCCAGTCCTTCCGCCTGTGCCCACGCGAGATACGCCGGGCCCACGTCCAGCGAGCCGTCGCCACGGTGCATGGTGCACGTGTGGCGCGGCGCCGTGCCCGGCAGGTAGACCTCCTTCATCGCGCCGGGACAGTTCGGGCCCGCGCGCTCGCCGGACAGCGGGCAGATCTCCGCGGCCTCGAAGTGGCTCCGGTCCACCAGTGGCGCGGCGCGCAGGCCCCTCATCGCCAGCGCCATCACCCGCGCGAACACCGGGCCCGCGCCCGTGATGCCGGACACCCCGCGCATCGGCGTGCCGTCGAAGTTGCCCACCCAGACCGCCACCGTGCGCTCGCGCGTGAAGCCCGCTGCCCAGTTGTCCACGTGCGCCCGGCTCGTCCCCGTCTTCGCCGCCACCCGGAACGGCAACCGCAACGCATTGTCCAGACCGAAGGCCGGTGCCCGCGCGGCCTCGTCCGCCAGCACGTCCGTGAGCAACTCCACCGGCCTCGCCGCCAGGAAGCGGTGCTCCTCCAACTCCTGCGGAATCCTCAGCGGCTTGCCATCCGGCCCGAACGCGACGCGCACCTCCCTCAACGGCCCCACCACCCCCCCCCGAGCCAGCCCCCGGTACGCCCGAGCCAGCTCGCGCAGCGTCACGTCCCCGTTGCCCAGCACGATGCCCACGCCGTAGTGCGACGCGCTCTCCTTGAGACTCTGGAAGCCCGCCTCGCGCAGCACGCGCAGCACCTGCTCCGGCCCCAGCGCGTCCGCCACCCGCACAGCCGGGATGTTGTAGCTGGACGCCAGCGCCGCCCGCAGCCGCACCGGGCCGTGCGCGCGCCGGTCGTAGTTCTTCGGAACGTACGCGCCACCCGGCGTCGCCAGGTGAACCTCCACGTCCGCGAGCACGCTCGACGGTGTGAAGCCCTTGCTCAGCGCCAGCCCATAAGCGAACGGCTTGAGCGCCGACCCAGGCTGCCGCAGCGAACGCACGCCATCGTTCTGCCCGCCCTTCTCCTCGTCCAGGAAGTCCGAGGACCCCACGTACGCGAGCACCTCGCCCGAGGCATTGTCGATGACGATGGCCGCCGCCTCGCCCACGCGCCGGTGCGCCAGGCCCCGCAGCTCCTCCGTGATGGCCTTCTCCACCGCCGCCTGGAGCGCGGGGTCGATGGTCGTCTCGATGCGCGACGCCCGGTCCAGGCCCAGCTCCGGCAGCCGCTGGAGCAGCGCCGTCGTCAGGTGCGGCACCTCGAACACGCGCTCCGGAGGCACCAGATCCAACGGCGTCTCCTCCGCCAGCCGCGCCTCCTCCTTCGTCAGGAAGCCCTCCACCACCATGCGCGACAGCACATCGCGCATCCCGGCCATGGCCATCTCCGGCCGCCGGTACGGATCCCTCCGCGCGGGCGACCGAGCCATCCCCGCGAGCAGCGCCGCCTGTCCCGCCGACAGCCGCTCCGCGGGCCGCCCGAAATACCGCCGCGCCGCCGCCTCCACGCCGAACGTGGAGTTCCCCAGCGGCACGCGGTCCAGGTACTCCAGCAGCACCTGCTCCTTGGACAGGTGCGCCGTCAGCCGCAGCGCCCACAGCGCCTCGCCGGCCTTGCCCCACCACGAGCGCTCCCGGGGCACCAGCCTGCGCGCCAGCTGCTGCGGAATCGTGGACGCGCCGGACACGATGCGCCCGGCGGACACGTTGTCTCGCGCCGCCCGGGCCACCGCCACCACGTCCACGCCCGGATGCCACGTGAAGCGTTGATCCTCCGCGGCGATGAACGCCTGCCGCACCTTCGGAGGAATGCGTCCCTCCGGAAGGCCCACACTGCGTCCGTCCTCGCGGGAGAGCACCTCGCGCAGGGCGTGGCCCGTGCGGTCGGTGAGCACCAGCGAGGACAGCGCCTCGCGGGACAACAACGTCCCCGGCAGGGGCCACGCGATGAAGCCCGCGCAGCCCACCACCAGGAGCGCCGCCAGTACCGCAACGGCGCGCACCGTCCCGCGAAGCGTGAGGCGCTTCATCACTTCGAAGCGACCTCGTCCGGCATCAGCACCGGGAAGCGCCCACCCTCGGAGCGGCCGAACACCTCCGGCGCGTACATCTCCTCCGCGTGCGCGGGCTTGAGCAGGAAGTCACCCGGCGTCGTGGCCCGGGCGACAAAGGTCGCCACGTGCACGCCGGGGGGCAGCTCGTCGGCGAAGAACACCACGCGGTCATCCCGCATCTCCGTGTGGTTGAACGGCGACCAGAAGCGCGTCGCCCAGACGTTCTCGGACTCGTCCGTCTCCGACAGGTCCTCCTCGCTCTCGTACTCGTAGCCCTCGCCGGGGCCCTCCTCCTGGCCGGAGCCCGCGGGGCCCGGCAGCCGCGCCGTGCTGGCCAGCGACGTGTCCACCGGCTCCAGACCCGCGGGCAGCGGCACGTCCACCGCCACGAAGTTGCGCCGCATGGGCGTGGCCACGCGCACCCGCACGCGCACCAGCTCGCCCGCGCGCGCCGCCTTCGCCTGGCCGCCGCCCGTGTACGGCTCGAACCAGCGCTGGACGATGATGCCCCGGTCCATGGGGTCCACCGGCAGCTGCGCCGGTGCGTAGCGCAGCAGCGCCCCGTAGTAGAGGTTGCCCGTGCCGTTCACCCCGAAGGTGAGCGGCTGCGCCTTGTCCGCGGGGCCCAGCTTCTCCACCGGCACCTGCACCGTCTTCACGCCCATGTCGCGGCCCTTGAAGTCGGCGGAGGCGATCACCTGCCCGCCCAGCTTCACCACCGCCTCGAAGGACGGCACGGCCGTCTCCTTGCGGCGCACCACCTCCGACAGCGCCATCAGCGTGAAGGCCGCCTCCTGCGTGTTGCGGAAGCGCCCATCACCCTCGCGCGCGGACGCCAGGTAGCGCCCCATCTTCGACACGTACGGGTGGTCCGGCTGCACGTCCACCAGCGTCTGGAGCACCAGCGCCGTGGTGCGCGTGTCGGAGGACCAGAGCGGCGCGTACGTCTTCGCGTCCGTCTCCTGGAAGTGCACGCCCGCCGCGGACTCCTGGGCCTTGTTGAGCAGCTCCTGGAGCAGCTTCTGGCCCTGCGCGCGGTTGCCCTTCCCCACGAAGATGGCGTCCGTCAGCATCGCCTGCGCGAAGAGCGGCAGCTTCTGCCGCTGCTCGAACAGCTCGTTGTAGTACGACGGCCGCGGCGCCCCCATGCGAGACAGCGTGTAGAGCGCGAAGACCCGCGTCTCCAGGCCCGGCGCGTTGCAGCCGTACGCGCACTGCGTGCACACGCCCGCCGCCACCTTGTCCGCCAGGTACTTCTTCGCCTTGTCGAGGACGGCCGCCTCCACCGGGTAGCCCACCTCCTTCGCGCGCGCCAACGCCAGCGTCGCGTACGCGGACGCATACGGCGAGGAGCACTCACTGGAGGCCCAGAAGCGGAAGCCGCCGTCGTGGTTCTGGAGCGCCTGGATCTTGCGCACCGTCGCCGTCACCACCGTGTCCGGATCCAGCGAGCCCTGCGTCTTCAGCGCGTCCTCGCTGAGGAAGCCGCGCACGAACGCCTGCTTCTGCTCATCCGAACCACCGGTCCACGCCACGCCGAACTTGCCGGACAGCTCGCGCAGCGCGACGAACGGCACCAGCCGCGACGACATCTGCTCCAGGCAGCCGTAGGGGTAGTCCACCAGCTGGTTCATCGACTCGTCGAACCCGCCCATCACCGTGGAGGACATCGTCAGCGAGAGGCCGCCCATGCCCGGGCGCACGCCGCCCGGCGGCTTGAGCCCCTCCACGCGCTCGCTGGTGGTATCGCCGTAGACCGCCACCGCCTCCATGCCCACGGGCAGCTGCACGGGGATCTTCTGCTCCACCGCGTCCGTCTCACCGCCACCGGCGACGGCGAAGCGCAGCACCGCGGTGCCCGGCTGCTCGGCCACGAAGGTGAAGCGCACCTCGCGGGCCTTGCCGTCCAGCTGCACCGTCTTCTCCGAGGGCCCCTCCACGCGCACGCCCGTGAGTTGCGCGGTGACCTTGACCTCCTTGATGGCCGGGTTGGTGGTGTGGATGACCACGCCCGCCTCCGCCTTGTCACCCACGCGCACCAGCCGGGGCAGCGCCGGCAGCGCCAACAGCGGCTTGGCCACCTGCACCTTGCTCTCGCCCACGCCAAAGCGGTCCGCGTCCGTCACGGCCACCGCCATGATGCGGAAGGTGGTCAGGTTGTCCGGCAGCGTGAACTCCACCTTCGCCATGCCCTGGTCGTCCGTCTCCACCGACTGGAACACCGCCGTCGTCTTGAAGTTGGACCGGATGCCGGAGCCCGTCGTGTCGGAGCCGCCGGAGCCGCCCGGCCGCGAGCCCTTCTCGCCGTACAGCTTGCGCAGCACCAGGTGGATGAGCGGCTCGCCGATGCGCACCGACAGGCCGCGCTCCTGGAACATCGCGTCCAGCGGATCCGGGGCCTTGTAGCCCGTCAACCGCAGCACGCCTTCGTCCACGGCCCAGAGCGTGACTTCGGACTTCGTGCCCTTGCCCGTCGAGTCCTTCACCGCGACGTCCACCGTCACCTTGTCGCGCGGGCGCTTCTCCGGCGCGTCCGGCGTCAGCGCCACCGACAGGCGCTTGGCCTTCTTCTCCACCTTCAGCTGCGTGTAGCCCACGCGAACCGCGGGGCGGCCCGGGTCATCACCGGACTCGATGCCCTTGGCCGCCTCCACGCGGCCGCGCACCAGCACCACGCCCACGAAGACGTTGGGGATGGCGCCCTCACCCAGAGGGACGTCCAGCGCGGTGGCGCTGCCCTTGAGCTTCACGCGGCGCACGCTGAGCACGCCCTCGCGCTCCACCGTGAGGATGGCGTCCGCCTGCGGGTACGGGCTCTTCACGAGAATCTTCGCGGTGTCGCCCACGTCGTACAGCTGCTTGTCCGCCACCAGGTCGATGCGGTCCGTGTCGTTGCGCTGCCAGGACACCCAGCCGGAGCCGGTGACGTAGAGCGAGTCACGCGTCGTCGCCTTGCGGCCCTTCGCGTCCGTGGCCACCGCCTCCATCACGTAGAGGCCGGGCTCGGCCGGGGTGAACTTGCACGGCTGCGGCGTCGCCGCGCTCTTCACCGAGCACTTCGCCGCTTCCGTCTCCACCGGCTCCGTGACGGTGAACCACTGGCCGCCATCGCCCTTCTTGCGGATGGACTTCCACTCGCGGCGCTTGATGTTCACATCCACCGCGACGCCGTCCTGGCGCTTGCCCTCGGGCGATACGGCGACCAGCTCCAGGGCCACCTCCTTGCCGGCCTCCGCGAAGCCGGTGGAGAGCGTGCGCAGGCCCGCGTAGACATCCGCGGGGTGCACGATGATGAGGTTGCGGTTGGCCACGCGCTGGCGGTTGACGTCCTCCACCTCCGCCTCCAGCGTGTACTCCCACGTCTTGCCACCGGGCGCGTCCGCGGAGCCGACCGCCAGCGCCAGCTGGCCCTGCGCGTCCGTGCGGCCGTCACCGGAGCCGAACGATTCGCTGCTGTGCTCCGGCTGATCGTCGTCCCACCACCAGGTGTTCACCCCGAAGGTGAAGGCTTCATTGCCCGGGGGCGTGAAGAAGGAGCTCACACGCTGCACGCTCCAGCGCACCTGCGCGTCGCCCATGGCGCCGCCGAACAGGTAGCGCGCGTCCACGCGGGCGGTGAGCGGCTCGCCGGCCGCGACGTCCTTCTTCGGCACCGCCACGTCCACGCGGAACTGCGGCGCGCGGTACTCCTCCACGCGGAAGGTGCCGCCGTAGTTCAGCGTCTCGCCGCCGACCTTCAGCTTCGCGGCCACGTCGTAGTAGCCAAGCGGAATGTCCTTGCCCAGCTTGAGGTCCGCGCGGAAGGTGCCGTACTTCGTGACGGTGGCCTCCGTCTGGAAGACCTTCTCGCCGCGCGAGCTGGTCACCGTCACCTGCGCCTTCGCGTTCGCGGGCGGCGACTTGAGCACGCCCAGGCGGCGGTAGCGCGCCACGCCCTTGAGCATCACGTCGTCACCGGGGCGGTAGATGCCACGGTCGGCGAACACGAAGCCCAGGCTGTCCGGGACGCGTCCCTCCCACGCGCTCTGCAGCGAGAACGCGCCGGGCGACATGCCGCCTTCCCACGTGGACAGCGTCACGCCGATGTCCGTGTCCTTCACCGCGGACACCATGGCCCAGGGCGTGTTCCAGGTGGACTCGTCCTTGGGCTTGAGCAGCTCCGACAAGCCCGGCACCTTCGCCAGGCCGTTGGCGTCCGTCGTCCCCGTCCAGTGCTCCGTGCCCTGCTTGTCCCAGAGCGTGAGCTGCGCGTCCGGCACCGGAGCGCCCGTCGCCAGCGACGTCACCCACACCACACCGGAGGCCGCGCCCAGCTTCGCGTGCACCGCCAGGTCCGTCACCTGCCCGATGACCCGGCGCGGATACTTCTGCTTGAGCGACGGCGCATCCAGCCGCGCGAGGAACAGGCCCGTCTTCGCCCCGTTGAACGCCGGGCGCAGGTCGAGCGGCGAGGTGCGCTCCAGGTTGCGCGCGGCCTTCGTGTCCACCGTCGTGCGGTAGGGCTCCGAGGACGGCCACTCGTTGGTGTCGATGAACCGCGCGAGCTCGGCGGGGGACAGCGACCACACCTCCGCCAGCACCTCCGGAACGTTGGTCGTCACCAGCGGGATGGAGCCGTCACCCGACGCCTCCACCAGCGCTTCGCGAGAGCCGGAGTCGAAGGACGGCTCCACGTCCGACAACTTCACCTGGCCCTGGAAGGCCGGGCCCGTCTGGCCGAAGAGGTCCTTGTACCCTTCCGCGACCTTGATCTTGTACGTGGTGCCGGGGCGGTAGCGGCCGGGCAGCGACACGTAGGGGTTCTTCAGCTCCGAGCCCCCCCAGGGCATCTGCGTCTGCACGCGCTCCCAGTCGATCTCCGCCTTCGGCTCCAGCGTCACCTTGCCCTTGAGCGAGGCCACATCCAGCTCGTTCGACGTGAAGAGGATGAGCGGGCCGTAGGAGCACTGCTCCTCGCCCCAGGTGAACACGCACGCGCCCGCGGACTCCACCTTGAGCGCGCCATAGGTGGCGTAGGCGTAGCGCACCGCCTCGCCCATGGGCAGCGGGCCATCCGTGCCCGTCAGCTCACCGTCCACCACCAGGGTGAACTGCGTCCCCGAGGGCAGCTTCTGCGCGGGCTTCAGCTCGTACTTCACGCGGCGGTCCTGCGACTTGCGCGCCGGACCGCTGCCCACCTGCACTTCCTTCACGTCCGCGAGCGGCGTCGTCTTCACCAGCGTGAGCGGCACGGGCGCGCCGGTCGCGGGCTCCAGGCGCGCGTGCTGCGCCAGGTCCTTCACGGCCTGGTTGAAGGTCAGCGTGAAGACCTGCTCCGGCTGCACCCAGCGGAACTCCGACTCCGGCTGCGCGGTCTGGAGCGAGGGGCGCTGCGTCTCGAACTGGAAGGTGTACGGCTGCGCCAGCGCGGTGCCGTCCATGGCCTTGAGGCCCGCGGGCACCGTCACCGTGTACTGCGTCCCCATCTTCGCGGGAGCGCTCGGCACGAACTCCACGCTCGCGGAGCCCAGCCAGCGCCACTCACCTTCCAGCGCGGGGGCGATGGTCGCGGGGGCCGCCAGGCCACGCTCCGCGGCGACCGAGCCCAGGGCGATCATCGGCTTGGTGAAGGTGATGGTCGGCCGGGCGCTGCCATAGACCTGGCCCGTCGGCCGCGCGGCCGCGATGGAGAGCGGGCCTTGCGACGCGGCGTCCTCCGCGTCGATCTTCAGCGCGGGAGGCTCGGGCAACGGCTCGACGGCGAGGCCAGGGGACTTCGAGGACGGAGTCGGCGCGGTGCCGGTCTCCGGGGGGCCGCCCTTCGAGTCCTTGTCGCCGCAGGAACACGCGGTCGCGACGACGAGGCAGAGGGCCAGCAGAGAGAGTCTGCGCATGATGGGGCTCACGAAGTTCCAGGGCGGGCACTCGTGGCTGTCCCCCCTGAAAAATGACGCGAGCACCGTACCATGGGGCACCCCGCCCCGCTGTCACTCCCGCGTCATCCAGTGAGTCGCGGATCCGAGCCTCGGATTCCGAGTGTTTGAGAGTCACGGCCCGGGCCTGGAACGCGTCCGTAACGCGGCCGGACATCCATCACCGGAGGGCCGTCCGCGAGCACGGAGGTGGGGGCGAAGGCCCGGGCGACGGACACGACACAGCCGCCCAGCAGCTTGCGCAGGTGGGACTTCGGACGGCGAGGGGATGACGCCATGGGTGCCTCCGGCCGGATGGGGAGACACCAAGGTGGAAGGGGTGAAGCGGCCGGGCCATCGCACCGGTGCGCAGCGCCCCTTCGTTCACTGGACACTGGTGGGCCGTCAGCCGCCGTGGAGCAGCGTGGCGCCCGCTCCGAGCCCCAGCAGGAAGGCCACGATGACGAGCAGCATCACCCAGCGCACGGCGACGCCGGTGGCGCGCGGTGCCTGCTGACCGATGGTGGCGCGCGCGGGCGCGGATTCGTCCGGCACGAGGATGCGGACCTGGATGGCGGCGGTGCGCAGCACTTCGTCCACGTCGGTGAGGAACTTCTCGTATTCCTCCGGGGCCAGCTCCAGCGGCGTGCCGTGCTGGAACTCGTAGCGCTTGGCCACGGCCTCGTGGTTTCGCAGCGAGGCCTGTCCCTTGGCCACGTCCACCCAGCCCGCGACGAGCGCGGGGGCGGTCCCCTTGCGGTCCACGAGCGAGATGGCCTGACGGGCCTGCTTGCCGCCCGCGGTGCTGGGGCCCTCGGGTTCGTCCACGCGGAGGATGCGGTGCGGGGAGCGGCCGTAGATCTTGTGCTGGAGTTCGCCCTTGAGGCGCTCCGCGAGCAGCGCGGAGTGGGTGGCGAACATCGTGCGCAGCTCGGGCGTCGCGTCCGACTGGCTCGCCGCCTGCGCGGAGGGGAGCGGCGCGAAGATCATCGGCTCCGGCCGGCTGGCCTTGCGAGGCGGCTCGGAAGAGCTCCCGTCCAGTTCGGCGCCGCGGCCCGCGCGGATGATCTCCGGCAGCTCGAAGCCCTCCTCCTGCTTCGCGCCGTCACGGCCCAGGCGGGCGATCTCTGGCAGGCCCTGCCCCTCCTCGCGTGCACTGCTACGCGCGGAGCCTGCTCCTCGGGGAGGGCGGACGATCTCCGGAAGGACCTGGCCCTCTTCGCGAGCACCACCGCGTGAAGGACGGACGATCTCCGGAAGGTCCTGGCCCTCTTCGCGAGTCACCGCACGCCCCGGACGCACGGCCTCTGAAGCGCCCTGCCCGTTCTCGCGTGCACCGCCACGAGGTGGGCGCCCGCCCTCTCCCGCGCGCCCCTGCCTGCCACCATCCCCGTCACGCGAAGGGCGAGCGACGGTCTCCGGAGCGGCAAACGCGGCGGCGTCCTCCTCCCACGCGCCCTGGCCAGGGGGCGGCGGCGGGGGCGACAGCCCATCCACGCGCGTCTCCAGGACCAGGTCATCGTCGGGAACGGGAGGCGGCGTCATCCGCGACTCCAGGCCCGTGAACTCAGGTGTGCGCGGGGGCGCGCCCGAAGAAGGCGCGGTCCGCGACTGGTTGCCCCAGGACTTCCGGCCGGGAGTCGCCGCGGAGGAACGGGCTGCCTCCGCGGCGTCGCGCTGCACCGCGGGCGGCACCTGGGTCTGCTCGGTGCGGACCTCATCCGTCTCGTCCAGGTCGTCGTCCAACGGTGCGACCCGGGTCTCGTCGATCCGATCCGGCTCGTCGTTCCTGCGGTGTCCCTTGGCCATGTGCGCGACCTCTCGCGTCAGACCATAGCGCTTCGCCCGACCGCCGGGGACGAGCCGTGCACGGTCAGTATTTCGGCCAGTCCGGACACACGATTTCGATGGAGCCGCCAAGCCACGACGCATAGGCCGCCTCATCCGCGACGGTGTACGGCTTCCCATACGTCCGCTCGAAGTACTCCGCCCAGTGCGGCCGCGAGCCATCCAGGTCCGTGAAGCCGTACTCGCGCGCCAGCGTCCAAGACGCGACCACGCGCCCCGCCCTGCGGTGGACCTCCGGATCCGCCGCGAGCGCCGCCACCCCGCGCCCCACGTACGACGGCGTCTCCGACGCGATGAAGTCCGGGACGTTCTTCACCGCGTCGCGCCAGTTGGCCTCCTTCACCCCGAAGCCATCCAGCATCTCCTCCGAGCGCAGGAACCCCGGCGTCACCGCCATCGCCGTGATGTTCGTGCGGCGCAGGTCCCTCGACATCGCGAACGCCAGGCGGATGACCGCCATCTTCGTCACGTCGTACGCGACGCCGCCCCGATAGCCGAACGAGTCCCCATCCGTCACCTCCACGATGAGCCCCCGGTCGCGCTCCAGCATCAGCGGCACCGCGTAGCGGCTGGTCGCGAGGTGCGTGTACACGGCGCGGTCGAACATCAACCGAGCCTTCGCCGGAGACTGCTTCCAGAACGCCAGCCCCAGCTCGTGCAGCGTCTCCCCGCCCCAGATGTCGTTGACCAGCACGTCCAGCTTCCCGGCTTCAGAGCGGATGCGCTGACACAGCGCCTCCACCTCCTCCTCCACGGTGTGGTCCACCCGCACCGCGATGCCCTTCCCGCCCAACGCGGTCACCTGCTCCGCCGTCTCTTCAATCGTCTCTGGCCGGGACGCCCCGCTCGCCAGATTCCCCCGCACGCTGCGCCCGGTGCAGTACACCGTGGCCCCCGCCGCCCCCAGCATCGTCGCGATTCCCCGGCCCGCGCCCCGCGTCGCTCCAGCGACCAGGGCCACCTGTCCTTCGAGTGGCTTCATGTCAGTGCTCCCCTTTCACGCGCCACCATGCACCCCCAATCATGACAACCTCTGTCATGATTACCGGCCCAGGCTGCACCTCTCCCGAAACCCAGAGGGCCCATGCGCGCGGATCGCCTCGTCCACCTGTTGATGCGCCTCCAGTCCCGGCCCCGCAGCACCGTGGGCGAGCTGGCGCGCGAGCTCCAGGTCTCCAGCCGCACCGTGCACCGGGACCTGGACGCCCTCTCCACCGCGGGCGTCCCCGTCTACGCCACCCGAGGCGCCACCGGCGGCGTGGCGCTGATGGAGGGCTGGCGCACGCAGCTCACCGGCCTCACCCGCCCGGAGCTCCAGGCCCTGGCCACGGTGGGCGCTCCTGGAGCCCTGGACGACCTGGGCCTGTCCGGACCACTGCGCACGGGACTGGTGAAGCTGGCCGCGGCCCTCCCCGCCCTCCAGCAGCCCGCGCTGGAGCACGCGCGCCAACGGCTCCACGTGGACGCCTCCGGCTGGTTCACCGGCCGCGAGCCCCTGCCGCACCTGGGCAAGCTGCGCGACGCCGCCTGGCAGGACCGCCGCGTGTCGCTGAGCTACCAGGACTTCGACGGCGCCCGCTCCCGACGGACGGTGGACCCCTACGGGCTCGTGATCAAAGCGGACCGCTGGTACCTCGTCGCGGGCACGGACAAGGGCCCGCGCGTCTTCCGGGGCGGACGCATTGGCGACGTGCGGCTGCGCCCGCAGGGCTTCACCCGCCCGCAGGGCTTCGACCTGCCTGTGTTCTGGAAGGACTGGTGCGCGAAGTTCGCCACCGAGCGCCCCCGCTACGACGTCACGCTCTCCTGCACGCAGGAGGGGGAAGCAGCGCTGCGGAGGATGCGTCCCCCGGCCGACGGTGAGCGCATCGACAAGGCGCCCGCGGCACGCGGTGGGAAGCGGAAGGTGACGCTGGATTTCGAGCGGGAGTCCATCGCGGTCTCCCAGCTGTGCGAATTCGGGGCGGGCGTGGAGGTGCTCGCCCCGGAACCGCTGCGCCAACGGCTGGCCGCGCTGGCGGCCTCACTGCAGGCGCTCTACGGCGGGCCCGGCCGGACGGGGCCGGGCCGCCGTCCCCGCTAGAAGTGCAGCGGGTGACCCAGCGTGGCCTCGGCGCCCTCGTGCATGATCTCGGAGAGCGTCGGGTGCGCGTGGATGGTGTGGGCCAGCTCCTCGGTGGTGATCTCCAGCTTCATCGCGACGCAGGCCTCGGCGAGCAGCTCCGTGGCGTGCGGCCCGATGATGTGGATGCCCAGCACCTCGTCGTACTTCTTGTCGGAGACGATCTTGATGAGGCCGACCGACTCGTTGGAGATGGCCGACTTGGTCACGGCGGCGAAGGGGGCGTTGCCCACCTTCACGTCGTAGCCGCGCTCCTTGGCCTTCTTCTCCGTGAGGCCCACGGACGCGACCTCCGGGTAGCAGTACGTGGCGGACGGCGTGAGGTCGTAGTTGATGGGCGCGGGGTTCTTCCCGGCGATGTGCTCCACCACCATCACGCACTCGGCGCTGGCCATGTGCGCCAGCATCGGCGTGGGGATGACGTCGCCAATGGCGTAGACGTTGGGCTCGCTGGTGCGGCACAGCGTGTCGACCTTGATGAAGCCGCGGTCCACCTGGACGGCCGTCTTGTTGAGGCCCACGTCCTCCGTGACGGGCGAGCGGCCCACCGCGGACAGGAGGATTTCGGCCTCCAGCGTCTTCGTCTCGCTGCCCACGGACATGGTGACGCGCACGCCGTCGGCGGTGTGCTCCACCTTCTCCACCTTCGCGCCCGTGTGAACGTCGATCTTGCGCTTCTTGAAGACCTTCTCCAGCTCCTTGGAGATGTCCGCGTCCTCGATGGGGAGCAGCGCGGGCATGTACTCCACGATGGCCGTCTGGCTGCCCACGTGGTTGAACACGGAGGCGAACTCGCAGCCCACCGCGCCGGCGCCCAGGACGATGATGCTCTTGGGGATGCGGTCGATGGTCAGGATGGAGTCACTGTTCATCACCCGCTTGTGGTCCACCGCCACGTTCGGCAGGGACTTGGGCACGGAGCCCGTGGCGATGATGATGTTCTTGGTCTCCAGGGTCTGCTTGGAGCCGTCCTCCGCCGTGACCTCCACCTTGCCCTTGCCGGCAATGCGGCCGTGGCCCTTCACCACGGTGATCTTGTTCTTCTTCATCAGGAAGTCGATGCCGTTGGCACCCTTCGTGACGACCTTGTCCTTGTGCTTCTGGGCGTTGGCCCAGTTGACGGTCGGGTTCGCCACATCGATGCCGAAGTCGGACGACTCCTTGATGTGGTGGAAGAGCGACGCCGTCCACAGCAGCGACTTGGTGGGGATGCAGCCGCGGTGCAGACACGTGCCACCCAGGCGCTTGTCCTTTTCGATGATGGCCGTCTTCAGCCCGAGCTGGGCCGCGCGGATGGCGCCCACATAGCCGCCAGGACCCGAGCCGATGATCACCACGTCGAAAGTCTCAGCCACACACGCCTCCGGTCATTTTTGCGGATGGAACTCGCGGGCGCTGATAACCCCCGGTCCCGGTCGGAATCAAGGAGTTTGCTCGTGCGTCGCTTCCCGCTCCACACGCTTCTCTTGATGCTAGTAGCGCTGCTGGCGTTCGCGCGCCTCTATTACGTGTCGCATCAAGCCCCGCCCGCTCCGGCCCCCGGGAAGGCGCCGGCCACGAAGCAGCCGGTGAAGATCACCCCGCCCGACCTGGGCCCCGCCGCGTGCCGGGGCCTGGACGCCGTCCTGGGGGACCTCCTCCAGCAGAGCGACGGGGGCACCGGAGGGGACGCGGGCACGGCCTGGAGTGACGCGCACCGGCAGCTGGGCGACTGCCCCACCCCTCCCGCCGCCGCATGCGCCCGGGGCCCTGCCCTGGCCTCCCGAGCGCCGCTGACGGCGAAGGACGGCCTGCCCCGTGAGCTGCTCGCCACCCTCTGCGAGCGATGTGCGCCCGCTGACAATCCCTGCGGCCAGGCGGTAATGCAGGCGCTGCGGGAGGCCGCGCGCCGGGGGAACCCGCCCCTCCAGGAGGCAAGCTGGAGCCTGGAGCACGCGGGGCCCGCCCTGGGCGCGGCCTGCCAGGAGCTCGCGCGCCAGGCCGTGGGCCCCGCGGCCATGACGGGGGCGGAGGTGGAGCCGCAGCTGCTGGCGCTCATGGAGGCCCTGGCGCCCACGTGTGTGAAGACGGAGCAGTTGCCCCCGGCGCTCCTGAACGCTGCGGCGGTGCAGCAGGCCCGGCGGGCGCCCATGCTGGCGACGCTGAACACGGCGGGCACGGTGGAGACGAAGCCCATCAAGCCGGATCAGCCGACGGGGCCTGGGGATGCGTTCCGCGCGTTCGACCGGGACGAGCTGTCCGGAGTGAAGCTGCCCATGGCGGAAGCGGGCACGGGGGCTGACGGCGCGCTGCGGCTGGGGTACGCCCCGTCGCTGAAGTACGTGGCGTCCTTCCAGGTGCGGGCCACGGGGCCGGGCTCCCTGCGGGCACACGTCCGCGCGCCGGACGGCGTGGGACACGCGGAGCCGGGGGGCAAGGGCTTCTTCGTGGATCCCACCGTCTGCCGCTTCCACGGCACGGGCAGGTGGGAGATCTGCAAGCCCGGGGTCCCCCTGCTCGACGTGGACGCGGTGAGCGTCCTTCCGGAGCGGCCGGGGGTGGAGCTGAAGGAGCTGGAGATCATCGGCGCCCGGTAGGCACGGGCGCCATCACGCACGCGGCGTCGGAGGGGCTCCGACGTCGCCCGCGTGGTGCGTCAGGCGATGAGGCCGCGGTCGCGCGCCTGACGGAAGATGGAGGACGCGTCCTTCTTCAGCGCGGTGGACACGTCCTTGACGATGGCGTCCGCCGACTTGGCGACCGACAGGTAGTTGTCGAACGTGCGCGTGAGGATGAGCACGCCCGAGATGATGACTCGCTGCAGGTTGTGCTGCAGGTCCGTGCCCTCGTAGACGAGCCAGGACTGCTCACAGTAGCGGCGGCCCTCGGCGACCATCTGGTTCAGGTGCGCGCGCTCGGTCGCGTCGGGAACCTTCGCCTTGGGGCTGATGGACGCGATGTAGAGCACGTTCTGCCCCAGTCGCTGCGTCGCGTCCTCCATCTGCGCCATGATGGCCTGGACGTCGTCCTTCGTCGGCGGGTTGTGCCAGCGCGAGAAGAGGACGCGGTCGATGAGTTCGGATTGGTACGTGGCAGACACGAAGCCTCCGGGATGCGAACGCTGATGACGACGGGGCCGCTTCGTCGGGCACGGCCCGTGTCGCAGGCCGGAATCTGTACCAGGATCACAGAGGCGGTTGAAGAGTAGCGGACACACGCATGCACCTTTGGGGCGCCTGTGTGCCAGTCACGCTGTGAGGATGCAGTGCAGCTGGACAACTCCGCCTGGGTCGCAACCGACACGCCGGGTTATCCAGGGATTTCAGGGCCGTTTCGGACGGGCGCGGGCGGCGAGGACGGCCTTCACGTCGTCCAGCGTGACGCCCAGGGCACGCACCGCGACGAGCGCGTGGAAGAGCACGTCGGCGGCCTCTTCCGCGGCCCGGTGCGTGTCCGCGTCCGCGCAGGCGGTGACGAGCTCCGCGGCCTCTTCCCCCACTTTCTTCAGGCGAAGGTTCCGGTCCTCCAGCAGGCGCCGCGTGTAGCTGGGCTTCGCGCCTTCGGGCTGGGGACCGGCCGCGCGAGCGGAGAGCGTCGCGTCCAGGTGCGCGAGCGCGTCCCAGCGGCCCTCGCCGAAGCAGGTCTCTTCGCCGGTGTGGCACGCGGGGCCGGCCTTGCGCACGCGCGCGAGCACGGCGTCTCCGTCGCAATCCGCGGTGAGTGAGACGACCTTCTGGGTGTTCCCGCTGGTGGCGCCCTTGTGCCAGAGGCCGCGCGTACGGGAGCGGTAGTGCATCTCACCCGTGGCGAGCGTGCGCTCCAGCGCCTCGCGGTCGGCGTGCGCCACCATCAGCACGTCGCCGGTGCTCGCGTCCTGCGTCACCACCATCACCAGCCCCTGGCCCTTGTCGAAGTTCAACCGGGAGAGCTCCAACGTCATGGCTGGACTCCCGAGCGCAGCACCTCGCGCACGCGCTTGGACAGCGCAGCGTTGGTGGCGATGCCATCACCGCCGAACGCCGTGCGCGTGCCCTTCCAGTCGGTGAAGACGCCGCCGGCCTCCTCGATGATGGGCTGCAGGGCCGCCGCGTCCCAGGGCGACAGTCCTTCGTCCACCATGACCTCCGCGCGGCCGGTGGCGACGAGGAGATAGCCGTAGCAGTCGCCCCACGTGCGGGAGAGGGACGCCTGCCGCGACAGCTCCTTCCACGCCGCGCCCTTCGCGGGGTTCTGGAGGAAGCGCTCGTCGGTGACGAGCACCACGGACTGCGCCAGCGAGTCCTGATCCGACACGCGCGCCGCGGATCCGTTCCAGAAACAGCCCAGGCCCGGGGACGCGACGACCAGCTCGTTCACGGCCGGGAAGTAGGCCGCGCCCGCGAGGATGGTCTCCCCTTCCGCCACTGCGACCAGCGTGCCCCACAGCGGTACGCCCCGGATGAACGTCTTCGTGCCGTCGATGGGATCCAATATCCACCGGCGCTTCGCGCCCGGCCGGGACTCGCCGAACTCCTCGCCCAGGATGCCGTCCTCGGGGAAGCGCGCCTCCAACCATTCGCGGGCGGTCCACTCGGCGGTGCGGTCCGCCACCGTCACGGGCGTGCCGTCGCTCTTGGTGTCCACGGCGATGCCGCGCCGGAAGAAGTCCAGCGCCACGTCACCGGCCTTGCGCGCCACGTCGGCGGCGGCCTCCATCAAGTCTCGCGGGTCCGCGTTCATGTCGTGCTCCGGATGGCGATGCCGTTGTCGTTCAACAGGGACTTCAAGGCGCCCACCGTGGTGAGGCCGTCGTGAAGGATACCGGCGACGAGCGCCGCGTCCGCGGCGCCCAGGGTCAGGGCATCGCGCACGTGCTCCGCGCGGCCCGCGCCTCCGGAGGCGATGACGGGCACGTCCACGGCCTCCGCCACCGCACGGGTCAGGTCCAGGTCGTAGCCCGTGCGCGCCCCGTCCCGGTCGATGCTGGTGAGCAGCACCTCGCCCGCGCCGCGCCGGACGCATTCCTTCGCCCAGGCCACGGCGTCCAGGTCGGTGGGCCGCCGGCCGCCGTGTGTATAGACGCGGTAGCGGTCTCCCTCGCGCTTCGCGTCGATGCTGGCCACCACGCACTGGGCGCCGAAGCGCTCCGCGCATCCGGTGAGCAGCTCCGGCGTGGCCACTGCCGCGGAGTTGATGCTCACCTTGTCCGCGCCGGCCCTCAGCGCGCGGCCCACGTCGTCCACGGTGCGCACGCCTCCGCCCACCGTGAGCGGGATGAAGAGGCGCTCCGCGGTGCGCTGGACCAGGTCCCACAGCGTCTGGCGCTCCTCTGTGCTCGCGGAGATGTCCAGGAAGGTCACCTCGTCCGCGCCGGCCTCCTCATAGCGTTGGGCCAGTTCCACGGGGTCGCCCACGTCGCGCAGTCCTTCGAACTGGACGCCCTTCACCACGCGGCCGCCCTTCACGTCCAGGCACACGATGATCCGTCGACGGAGCATCACTTCACCTCCAGGGAGACACTGCCCTTCATGCTGAAGACGACGCCGGAGTCCACCATCGCGTCGCGCAGCGCGAGCCCCAGCGCCTTGAAGGCCGCTTCGGTGAGGTGGTGGCTGTCCTTGCCGCGAAGCACGCGCAGGTGGAGCGTGATGCGCGAGTGCTCGCAGAAGGAGCGCATCCAGTGCTCGTACAGCCGGTTCTTCAACGGGCCCCGGTAGAAGAAGCGCCCGCCCGCGTCCAGGCACGCCTGCACCAGGGCGTCATCCATGGGCAGGGTGCGCTCGCCGTAGCGCGCGGCGGTAGCGGGGATGACGCGCTGGACGGCGGTGCCCAGGGTGATGGCCACGTCCTCCATCAGGTGGTGGCGCAGGTCGCCGCGAGCGCGCAGGGTCAGGTCCAGCCCCGCGTAGCGCGCGAACGTGGCGAGCATGTGGTCGAAGAACTTGAGGCCCGTGTCCACCCGGGCCACGCCGGTTCCGCGAGCCAGCTCCACCGTGACCTGGGTCTCCTTCGTTTCGCGAACGACCGTGGTGACCGTGCTCATTGCGTGAACTCCCGCGCGACCGCGCGCGCATCCAACCGCCCCGTGTACAGCGCCATGCCCACCACCGCCCCGTATGCGCCCACCTTCGCCAGCGAGCGCAGGTCCTCGATCGTCGTCACCCCACCGGAGGCGTAGAGCCGGTGCCGGCTCGAACGGACCACCTCCTCCATCAAGGGCAGGTCCACGCCGCCCAGCTGCCCCTCCTTGTGCACCGCCGTGACGAGCATCCCGCCCAGCGACAGGGGCTCCAGCGCGGACAGCACGTCGCGGATGTCGCGCGCGCTGCCGGACGTCCAACCGCGCGTCACGACCTCGCGGCCCTTCACGTCCGCGGCGACCACCACGCGGCCGGGGAAGCGCTCCGAGACCTCCGTGAGCCAGGCCAGGTCCTCGATGGCCCGGGTCCCCACGACGACCGAAGACGCCCCGTCCGCGAGCACCGCCTCCACGCGCGAGGCCTCACGAACACCGCCGCCCACCGTGAACGTGAGGTCCGGGGCATGCGACACCAGCCGAGCCACCGCATCCGCGTTGGAGCCCTTGCCCAGCGCCGCGTCCAGATCCACGACGTGGAACGTGCGGAAGCCCAGCGCGAGCCACTGCTTCAAGGCATCCAGCGGATCCTTCACGCGCACGCGCTCCGCCTCGTAGGAGCCACCCACGAGCTGCACGCACGCCCCTTCCCGCAGGTCGATGGCCGGGATGGCGATCATGAGGACACCTCCTGGAGGAACGCCTGCACGAAGCGCACGCCCGCGTGGGAGGACTTCTCCGGGTGGAACTGCACGCCCAGCACGTTCCCGCGCCGCACGGAGGCGGGGAACCGGTCGCCCTCGTGCGTTGTCCAGCCCACCACTTCGCGAGACTCCACGGCACGGCAGACAAAGCTGTGCGCGTAGTACACGGTGGACAACCGCGCGGACTGGAGCGCCCGGTCCTCCTCCACGTCGTTCCAGCCAATCTGCGGAACATGCCGCGCGGCCAGCCGCGTCACCCGACCCGGGAAGTAGCCGAGTCCCTGCCCTGCCCCCTCGTCGCTCTCGTCGAAGAGCAGCTGCATGCCCAGGCAGATGCCCAGGCACGGCAGACCGGCGTCCAGCGCCTTGCGCATCGCCTCGCGTCCCGGAGCGAGCCTCGCTGCCGCCGAACCGAACGCCCCGACGCCGGGAAGCACCAGGACGTCCGTATCCAGCGCGCGCAGCGGATCCTCCTGCACGCGCACGTCCGCGCCGGGCGTGGTGGCCAGCGCCTTGATCAGCGAGTGCAGGTTGCCGGCGCCATAGTCGAACAGGGTCACCCGCATCACAGCACCTCCTTCAGGGCCTTCAGCGCCGAAGCCATCATCGGCCAGGGACCGCAGCCGATGCGCAACGCATCGCCCACGCCCGTGAGCCCTTCGAACACCCGTACGTTCACGTTGCGCTCCCGCAGCGCCTCGCCCACCCGAGGCGCATCCGGCACGGGGACGAGGAGGAAGTTCCCTTCCGAAGGGAGCGGCTCCAACCCCAGCGCCTTCAAGGCGCCGCGCAGCCGCTCGCGGTTCTCCACCGCCTCCGCCGCACAGGCCTCCATCCACGGGACGTCATCCGTGAGCGCGGCCACAGCCACGGCCTCGCCCAGCGCCGTGTGCTTGTACGGACCCCGGGCCTTCTCCACCTCCGCAACCAGCGACGGTGCCCCGACGCCCCACCCCACCCGCAGGCCCGCGAGTCCGAACGCCTTGGACATCGTGCGCGTCACCAGCACGTTGGGCCGCGTCCGAGCCAGGTCGAGGAAGTCCCCGCCCCGCGTGAACTCCACGTACGCCTGATCAATGAGCACCACGCCCGGAGCGGAGTCCACCAGCCGCTCCACCGCCGCGCGCGAGGCCACCGTGCCGGTGGGGTTGTTGGGCGTGCACACGTAGATGAGCTTCGCCCCCGTGGCGAGCAGGCCGTTCACGTCCAGATCATGATCCGCGCGCAACGGCACGGGCACCGGCTTGAGCGCGCTCAACCGGGCGTACATGGGCACCATCACGAACGTGGGATCCGGAAAGGCCACCGCGTCCCCGGGCTCCAGGAAGGCTCGCAGCGCGCAGTCAATGACGTCGTCCGAGCCGCAGCCCGTCGTCACGTTCTCCACCGAGACACCCGCGTACGTGGCCACGGCGCGCTTCAGGTCCGGCGCATAGCCGGCGGGATAGCGGGCCAGCCGAAGGAAGCCCTCCTCTCGCAGCACGCGATCCGCGGACGGCGGTGCGCCGAAGAGGTTGGTGTTGTCACTCAGGTCCACCCGGCACGGCTTCTTCGCCGGGGAGTACAGAGGGATGTCCCGATACGTCTCGCGAAATGGAATCACGGCACCCTCCAGGCCCGAGCCGCGGCCGCGTGGGCGAAGAGGCCCTCGCTGTCGGCCAGAGTTCCCACGTCGTCCGCCATCGCCGCCGCCGCTTCCGGTGTCACGCGTTGCCACGTGGTCCACCGGTAGAAGTCCAGCACGCTCAGTCCCGAGTACGCCCGAGCCAGTCCCGCCGTGGGCAGCACGTGGTTCGCACCGGTGAGGTAGTCACCGAAGGCCACCGACGCGCGCTGTCCCACGAACACCGTGCCCGCGTTGCGAACCCGCGCCAGGTCCTCCGTGGGCGTCGCCGTCGCGAGCAGCAGGTGCTCCGGAGCGAACTCCGCGACGAAGGGCCACGCCTCCTCCAGCGAGTCGATGCGCAGCACCGCGCCCCTGCTCCCCAGCGCAGACAGGACGATGTCGCCGCGCCGGGCGACGCGGGCCTGCTGCGCAACCGCGTCCCGCACCGCCTGCGCCAGCGGAGCGCCCACCACCAACGCCACGCAGCAGGCCTCGGGGTCGTGCTCCGCCTGGGCCAACAACTCACGCGCCACCGCGTCCGGACGGGCGCTCGCGTCGGCGACCACGAGGATTTCGCTCGGGCCCGCGGGCGCGTCGATGGCGACAGCGTCCACCACCTGGAGCTTCGCCGCCGCCACGTACGCGTTGCCCGGTCCGACAATGCGGTCCACGCGGGGAACGCTCTGGGTTCCGTAGGCCAGCGCGGCCACCGCGCCCGCACCTCCCAATGCGAACACCCGATCCGCGCCCGCGAGCGCCGCCGCCGCGAGCACGCCCGCACTGGGAAGACCGTCCGTCCCCGGCGGTGAGCAGACGATGATCTCGCCCACACCCGCGACCTTCGCGGGGACCACGCCCATGAGCACGCTGCTGGGGTACACCGCCCGGCCACCAGGGGCATACACGCCAACGCGGCTCAGCGGATCCGGCCGGCGCCCCACGATGACCCCGGGCTCCGTCTCCACCTCGATGGCCTGGGGCCTCTGCGCCGCATGCGCCCGGGCGATGTTGCGTGCCGCGCGGGTCAGCGCCTCGCGCACGTCGGAGGGAATCGACTCCAACGCCGCGCTCCACCGTTCACGCGGAACCTCCAGGGCCGCCAGCTCCACGCGGTCGAACTCCCGAGCGAAGTCGAAGAGGGCCCGGTCGCCTTCCGTACGAACGCGGGCAATCAGTGCCTGGACGCGGGAAGCCACCAGCGCATCCGACTCTCCCGTGCGCGCCAGCAACCTCCGCCGCGCGTCGGGCGCCAGCGAGGACAAGGCCCCCTGGTACTTGAGGACGGAGGCGCTCATGCCATCAACCTCTCGATGCGCGTGACGAGGATGCCCTGCCCGCCCAGCGCCTTCAGCGCATTCACCGTGCGATAGAGGTTCCGCGACGAGACCACCGCGTGCACCGCGACGAAGTGGCCCCCGTTCATCACGTCCACCACCGTGGGGCCGTTGAGGCCGGGCAGCACCTCGCGCACCTGCTCCAGGGACGTCTTCGGGACGTTGGCCATCAGGTAGCGCCGCCCGCGCGCCGCCAGCACCGACCCCAGCGCCTGCGTCAGTTCCTCCAGCGCGCGCCGCGCCTCCGTGCCGTTGCGCGGACACGCCACCAGCCGGGCGCTCGACTCCAGCACGGTGGCCACTTCCTTCAGTCCATTCATCTTCAACGTGGACCCCGTGGACGTGAGGTCCACCACGATGTCCGCGATGCCCAGGTGCGGAGCGATCTCCGCCGCGCCGCTCACCGGCACCACCGTCACCTTCTGCCCTCGCTGCTGGAAGAAGGCCTGGGTCAGCCGGGGGAAGCAGGAGGCCACCCGCATCCCCTCCTTCACGTCCTCCACGCGAGAGATGCCGCTCTCGTCGCGCGCGGCCACCACCAGCCTGCAGCGGCCGAACTCCAGGTCCATCAGCGGCTCCAGCTCGCGCCCGGCCTCGTTCACCAGGTCCCAGCCGGTGACTCCCGCTTGCGCGGCGCCGTCCGCGACGAACTCCGGGATGTCCTGGGCGCGGACGAAGATGGCTTCGAACTCGCCGCCCAGGGACGCGGTGAGGGCCCGCTCGCCCCGAGCGCGCACCTCCAGGCCCGCGTCGTTGAACAGTTCGCGCACTTCCTCGGACAGACGTCCTTTGTTGGGCAGGGCAATCTTCAACATGGGTGGGCTCGGGGGACTGCGGTGGCGGAAACGAAAAAAGGCCCGTCCTGGGGGGACGGGCCTTCGATCACTGCGGCATCTGCCGGAAGTGGGTGCGTTCTAGTGCGTCACCCAGGCATGCGCGCGGCGAACGGTCCCGTCATGGGCCGGCCGATGATGCGCATGGTGATGATGCAGGGACGTGGAACGCACGGCCCTAGGGTTAACGACCGGAGGCCTCAGCGTCAAGTCGCCCCGGGTCATGGCCTGTCTTGATGCTTGCAAACCCGTGCTCGCTTGAGCACAAGCGGCGCATGGCAACCTCCGACGTCCTCGTGGTGGGCGGTGGTGTGATGGGCTGTGGCATCGCGCTCAAACTCCGTCAGGCCGGTGCGCGCGTGACGGTGCTGGAGCGCTCCATCCCCGGCGCCGAAGCCTCCAGCGCCGCCGGCGGCATCCTCGCGCCCCAGTGGGAGTCCGAAGGACCGGGCCCCTTCTTCGAGCTGTGCCTGCGAAGCCGCGCCCTCTACGGAAGCTTCGCCGCGGAGCTGCGCGAACTCTCCGGCGTGGACATCGCGTACCGGCCGTGCGGCCTGCTTCGCGTCGCGTTCGACGAAGCGGACCTCCATCACGTGGAGTCCACCGTGGGCTGGCAGCACGGCATGGGGCTGCGCGCCGAGCTGCTCGACGGCAAGGCCGCGCGCGAACTGGAGCCGCACCTGTCCCCCGCCGCCGTGGGCGCCGCGCACTTCCCGGATGATCACCAGGTCGACAACCGGCTCCTCGTGCGCGCGCTCACCATGGCCGCCGCGCGCGTGGGCGCGGTGTTCAAGAGCGGCTACGTGCGCGGCGTGGTGCACGAGCACGGCCGCGCGGTGGGCGTGGACCTGGACGGCGAGGTGCTGCGCGCGGACGCCGTGGTGCTGGCCGCGGGCTCGTGGTCGTCCCTGGTCCAGGGTGCGGGCGTGTCGCCGCAGGCGGTGCGCCCGGCGCGCGGACAGATGGTGCAGTTGCAGACGCGGCTGCCGCTGCTGGAGCGGGTGGTGACGTCCGCGAAGGGCTACCTGGTGCCTCGCGCGGATGGGCGGATCATCGCCGGGAGCACCATGGAGCACGTGGGCTTCGACAAGCAGGTGACCGCGGCCGGGCTGGCGCGGATCCTCGACATGGCGCTACAGCTGTGCCCGGACCTGGCCAGCGCGCCCATCACGGAGACCTGGGCCGGCTTCCGCCCCTGGACCCAGGACGCGCTGCCGTACATTGGAGAAGGCCCCTCGCCCGGCCTGTTCCTCGCCACCGGGCATTTCCGCAACGGCATCCTGCTCGCCCCCATCACCGCGAAGCTCGTCGCCCAGGCCGTGCTGGGAGAGAAGCCCTCGGTGGACCTCACCCCCTTCCGCTATGACCGGGGGACGATGGCGCGCGGTTGACGCGGCGTGCCTGCCCGCCCTACTCCGGAAGGCGGGGAATGCTTCAAGAACCGGAGACGTTCACTTCGGAACCAGGGCTCGCACCCCACCCTGGATGGCAGGGAGGCGAGAGGGTGATGATTTCTCGCACTCGTTCGCCTTTAATCCCTGGAAACCTCTAGAATCTTCTGCCGTGGAAGCCATCCCCCCCGCACCGCCCAGAATCCTGATCGTCGACGACGACGATTCCGTCCGCGACGTCATCTCCGTGCTCCTCCGTGAGGAGGGCTACAACTGCGTCGTGGCCAACGGCGCCGAGATGGCGCTCGACGTGGCGGGTGAAGAAGAGACGCCGCTCGTCATCAGCGACATGAAGATGCCGGGCCGCGACGGACTCTGGCTGCTGGAGAACCTGCGCGAGCGTCTGCCGGACACGTCCGTCATCATGCTCACCGGCTACGGCGACACCGAGTCCGCCGTGGACTGTCTACGCCGGGGCGCGGTGGACTACCTGCTCAAGCCACCCAAGCTCACGGACCTCATCCGCGCCATTGAACGCGCGCTCGCCAAGCGCCGCATCGAGATGGCGCGCAAGCGCTACCAGAAGAAGCTCGAGGGCAAGGTGCGCGACCGCACCGCCGAGCTGCGCAGCGCGCTGCACAACATCGCGAACACGTACCAGAACACGCTGCTGGCGCTGGTGGCGGCCCTGGACGCGCGCGAGCACGAGACGAGCGACCACTCCCAGCGCGTGGTCAGCTACACCTCCGCCATCGCCACCCGCATGGGTATCCACGGCAAGGAGATGGAGGAGATCGGCCGCGGCGCGCTCTTGCACGACATCGGGAAGATCGGCGTGCCGGACGCGGTGCTGCTCAAGCCCGGCAAGCTCACCCCCGACGAGTGGCTGGAGATGCGGCGTCATCCGGAGATCGGCTTCCAGATGATCCAGAACATCCCCTTCCTCTCCACGCCGGCGGACATCGTCCTGTCGCACCAGGAGCGCTTCGACGGCGCGGGCTACCCCCGCAACCTCCAGCGCAATGAGATCCACATCGGCGCGCGCATCTTCGCGGTGGCGGACACGCTGGACGCGATGACGAGCGACCGGCCGTACCGCAAGGGCACGACGTTCGCGAACGCCATCCAGGAGATCAAGCGCTGCGCCAACACGCAGTTCGACCCGGACGTCGTGAAGGCGTTCCTGGACATCGGCGAAGAGGGCCTCATCCGCATCAAGAAGGAGATGGCGGAGAAGAAGCTCAACCCGATGCAGGCCGCCGCGGACGCCGCCGAGTCCGAAGCCGAGCTGGCGCGGCTCACCGACCTGGACGACGAGCCAGACTCCCCGCCGGTGGGCAGCACGGCCACGCCCATTGGCGCGCCGCCCGTCGCCATCCGTTCAGCCTCCGGGACCGAAGGCTGAGACGGACCGCGGGAAGCGGTGCCTTTCCGCGCGGGGGTTGCTATCCATGAAGGCGGAAGGCCCCGCGATGACCGCCCCCCTGCCCGCTTCCAATCCGCTCGCCCCGCCGCTGTGTGACGCGCAGGGGCGGCGCATGACGTACCTGCGGCTGAGCGTCACGGACCGCTGCAACTTCCGCTGCACCTACTGCTCGCCCGCGTCGTGGGGCGGGAAGAAGGACCTGCTCGACGCGGGCGAGTTCGAGCGCATCGTCTCCGTCTTCGCGCGCATGGGCATCCGCCGCGTGCGCCTGACAGGCGGCGAGCCGCTCGCCCGGCCGGACATCCTCGACATCGCGCAACGCATCGCCGCTGTGTCCGGCGTGGAGCACCTGGCCATCACCACCAACGCGAGCCGCCTGGAGTCGCTGGCCGGGCCGCTGCGCGATGCGGGCGTCACCCAGCTCAACCTGAGCCTGGACACGCTGTCCGCGGAGGTGTTCCGGCGCATCTCCAAGCAAGGCGACTTCGACGCGGTGCTGCGTGGCATCGACGCGGCGGCGGGCGCGGGCTACCAGTCGCTGAAGCTCAACGTCGTGGTGATGCGCGGCATCAACGACGCGGAGGTGCCGGAGCTGGTGAAGTACGCGCACGCGCGCGGCATCACCCCGCGCTTCATCGAGCTGATGCCCTTTGGTCAGGGCACGCCCGTGCCCACGGCGGAGCTGCTGGAGCGCCTGGCTGCCTCAGGCCGCGTCCTCACCGAGGAGCCACCGGAGAGCGCCGCGTCGCCCACTTCCGGGCCGGCTCGCTACTGGAGCACGGACAGCGGGCGCGTGGGGTTCATCTCCCCGCTGACGCAGAACTTCTGCGGCGGCTGCAACCGGGTGCGGGTGGCGTCCAACGGCGACCTGCGCAGCTGTCTGGGCGGCCGGGCGCAGGCGCCGCTGCATCAGCTTATCCGGGGCGGCGCGACGGACGAGGAGCTGGCCGTGGCCGTGCGCCGCGCGCTCGGTGAGAAGCCAGAGGGGCACCGCTTCACGGAGGCCGGAAACGGCGCCACGCTCCTGCCCATGATGGGCATTGGCGGCTGAGGGCTACTTCACCAGCCGGATGTTCACGGGGTAGCGGTACAGCTCGCCGTCGTTGGCCTTCAGGCCGGCGATGACGCTGAACACCAGCGACGCCAGGAAGACGATGGCGCCCGTGACGACGCCCAGGCCCAGCGCGCACACCAGGATGCCGGAGATGGCCATGCCGATGGTCGTGGTGATCTGGAAGTTGAGCGACTCCACCGCGTGCGCGCGGATGAAGGACGACTCCTTGCCCTTGGCCAGCATCAGGAACAGCGGCACCGCCCAGCCCAGGAAGCCCGCGCCCACGATGAGGCCGGCGATGGAGCCCAGATGGGCCAACATCCCCATCGTCTTCTCATCCTGGGTCGCCGTCGGCGAGCCGGTGATGAACGTGCCGAACTGCTGATCCTCGCGCTGACCTGGCTCCATGAAACGCCCTCCCAAACTGAGTGGGGCGCGACGGGTGCGCCCAGATGAGCGCACCATGACATGCCGTGTCGGTGCCTGTCATCCAGCGGACAGGGGCCGAGCCTGCAAGCCCCGTCCACCGGCGAGCGTCAGCGGTACAGCTCGTGTCCCGCCTTCTTGAATTCCTCGCTCTTGTCCTTCAGCCCCTGCTCCAGGGCCTGGGTCTCGTTGACGCCGACCTTGTCCGCGTAGTCGCGCACGTCCTGGGTGATCTTCATGGAGCAGAAGTGCGGGCCGCACATGGAGCAGAAGTGCGCGACCTTGGCGCCTTCGGCGGGGAGCGTCTCGTCGTGGAAGGCGCGGGCGCGCTCGGGGTCCAGGGACAGGTTGAACTGATCCTCCCAGCGGAACTCGAAGCGCGCCTTGGACAGGGCGTTGTCGCGAGCCTGCGCGCCCGGGTGGCCCTTGGCCAGGTCCGCGGCGTGGGCCGCGATCTTGTACGTGATGACACCCTCCTTCACGTCGTCACGGTCGGGCAGGCCCAGGTGCTCCTTGGGCGTCACGTAGCAGAGCATCGCCGTGCCGAACCAACCGATCATCGCCGCGCCAATGCCGCTGGTGAAATGGTCGTATCCCGGCGCGATGTCCGTGGTGAGGGGCCCCAGCGTGTAGAACGGCGCCTCGTGGCACACGGCGAGCTGCTTCGTCATGTTCTCCTGGATGAGGTGCATGGGGACGTGGCCGGGGCCTTCGATCATCACCTGCACGTCGTGCTTCCAGGCCACCTTGGTCAGCTCGCCCAGCGTCTCCAGCTCGCCGAACTGCGCGGCGTCGTTGGCGTCCGCGATGGAGCCGGGGCGCAGGCCGTCACCCAGGCTGAAGCTGACGTCGTACGCCTTCATGATCTCGCAGATCTCCTCGAAGTGCGTGTAGAGGAAGTTCTCCTGGTGGTGGGCCAGGCACCACTTGGCGAGGATGGAGCCGCCGCGGCTGACGATGCCGGTGAGGCGCTTCGCGGTGAGCGGCACGTACTGGAGGCGCACGCCCGCGTGGATGGTGAAGTAGTCCACGCCCTGCTCGGCCTGTTCGATGAGCGTGTCGCGGAAGATGGCCCAGGTGAGCTCTTCGGCCTTGCCGTTCACCTTCTCCAGCGCCTGGTAGATGGGCACGGTGCCGATGGGCACGGGCGCGTTGCGGAGGATCCACTCGCGCGTCTCGTGGATGTTGCGGCCGGTGGACAGGTCCATGACGGTGTCCGCGCCCCAGCGGATGGACCAGACCATCTTCTCCACTTCCTCCTCGATGGAGGACGTGACGGCGGAGTTGCCGATGTTGGCGTTGATCTTCACCAGGAAGTTGCGGCCGATGATCATCGGCTCCAGCTCCGGGTGGTTGATGTTCGCGGGGATGATGGCCCGACCCCGGGCGATTTCATCGCGCACGAACTCCGGCGTAATCACGCGCGGAATCGCGGCGCCCCAGGAGTGGCCGGGGTGCTGGGCGGCGAGTGAAGCGTCGAGCTTCTGGTTCTCGCGCACGGCGACGTATTCCATCTCCGGCGTGATGATGCCCTTGCGGGCGTAGTGCATCTGGCTGACGTTGGCGCCGGCCTTCGCGACGCGGGGCTTGCGGATGTGGCTGAAGCGCAGACCGTTGAGGCGCGGGTCGGCTTCGCGGGCGCGGCCGTATTCCGACGTGATGCCGTCCAGTTCGTCCGTGTCGCTGCGGGCGCGGATCCAGTTCTCGCGGACAGCGGGCAGGCCCCGGCGCAGGTCGATGTCAGCGGAGGGGTCGGTGTAGGGACCGCTGGAGTCGTAGACGTGGACGGGGGGGTTGGCGGTCTCCGGGCCGGCGTGGCCGTGGTGACGCGTGGGTGTCTGGGCGATTTCGCGCAGGGGGACGCGGAGGTCGGGGTGCAGGGACCCAGGCACATAGACCTTGCGTGAGGCGGGAAGCGGGCCGCGGCTGATCCCCTCCAGCACCTTCCCATCGACCTTCAGACTCTTGGACGCTCCACTCATCGGACGGCTCCTCGTGAGAACGGATGGGAGTCGGGACGGGAGCATGGAGCGCCCACACCGCTTCCCTCCGCCGGTGCTAACCGGTTCAGGTTCAAAGGGATCGGACGCGGCCACACGTCCATCTCAGCCCCCTTCCGGAGGCGCCCCTAGCGACTGCGGAGCGGTGTAGCGCAGGGGCAAGCCCGCTTCAACCCGTGTGGAGGTGAGCCTGGGTCCAGTGGACGCACGGTGGCCCTGCGGGGAGGGAGACGCGGGCCGTCTCAATCAAAGACTCACATTTCATCAAGCGATGACACGTCCGCTCCGCCCATTGACACGTCAAACACAAACCTGACGCGTCAAGAAAATCTTGAATTACCACTTTGACCGCGAAGAGGGCTTCCATAGACTGCGGGCTTCCCCCAACAGGAGTTCGCATGCAGCAGCACCCATTCCGGAAAGCACCGGCTTACGGCGGCACACGTCCCCGCTCCCTCGCGATGTTCGGAGCGCTCGCGATGCTGACGTCCTGCGCGACGAAGGGTCCCGTCGCCCCGGTGGTCGACGACACCACGATCTTCGTCGGCAAGGTCATCACCCTGGATGACCAGGGAACGATTGCCGAAGCCGTCACCGTGGACGGCAAGGGCCGCATCTTGAAGGTCGGGACCGAGAAGGACCTGAGCGCGGGGCTCGGCGTGGGCTCCAAGCGCGTCGAACTGGAGGCGGGACAGGTCCTCCTGCCCGGGTTCATCGATCCCCACCTGCACATCCTGCCGACGCTCATGCAGAGCGTGCTGGGCACCCACAACCTGGCACCCTGCCTGCCCCCGCCCTACAACCTGTCCACGCCCGAGGAGTGCAAGCAGCATCAGGACCTGCTCAGTGCGCTGAGCTCCATGACCGTGGCGCCCACCACGCCAGAGACGGCCAACACGTTCGTCCTCGGGATGAACCTGGACCCGTCGCGGCAGCAGTTCATCGCCGGCAAGTGTGGCGTGACGTCGACCGTCGGGTTCATGCAGCAGCCGAAGCTCTACCTCGATGCGTGTGTGCGCAAGGACCGGCCGGTCCTCATCCTCGACCAGTCCGGCCACCTCGCCTACGTGAACGAGAAGGCCTTCGAGGCCGTCTGCAAGGGGAAGACGCCCTGCGTCCCTCCGGATTCGGTGACGCAGAACGGCGGGCGGTGGGTCGTCGATTCGAAGGGCCAGTACACAGGATTGATCGAGGAGTCCGCCGGCTACGCCCCCTTCCTGGAGGCCACGCAGCAGGGAATGCTGATGCAGAAGGCCATCCCGAACGGGAGCCTCCAGGACCTCCACAAGGCCATCCAGGCCCTGCGTGAAGCCGGGCTCACGACCATCGCGGACGGCGGGCTGTCCAGCCGGTCACAGCTCGAACTGGTCAAGCTCCTCGCCATGAACCCGACCTTCCCGCTGCGCGTCACGGGCGTCGTGACGAACCTCGCGGCCGGTCCCGTCGTGAACAAGGACGGGGCCGTCACTGCTCCTGCGCTCAAGCCGAGCGGCCCCTCGTGCACGCCGAGCCCGACCAACGACTGCGCGCTGCCCAAGTGGCTGGGCGCAGGCGCCATCAAGCTCTGGGTGGACGGTTCGACGCAGGGCTGCACCGCGCTGCTCGGAAAGCCCTACGCCTACAGCGCGGACGGACACTGCCCGGACGCGAAGGAGGGCCAGGGCGACTTCAAGAGCGCGAAGGAGCTCGCGGATGCCATGCGCCCGCTGTGGGCTGACTCAGCCTGGCGATTCCAGCTGCATGCCAATGGCAACCAGGCGAACCAGTGGGCTGTCGACGCGTTCTCCCAGCTCCAGTTGGAGCAGGCCAACACGCACCGGATGCTGCTCATCCACAACACCGTGGGCCAGGAGTCCGTCTCCCAGGCGATTGGTGAGCTGCGCAAAGGCACCCATGTCACCGCCAGCCAGCAGAAGGTGCCCGCGATGGACCTGCGGGTGACACACCTCATCGGACACGTGGCGTACTGGGGTGATGCCCTGGCGCAGATGCTCCAGAAGAATGGCGCGCACAAGGACATCGACATCGACCCGGTGGACTTCAACCGCCGCAATGGCATCCCCTACTCCTTCCACAGCGACTCCATGGTGACGCCGGCGCGGCCGCTCTGGTTCGTCGAGCAGGCCGTCACGCGGCGCACGTGGGCCTATCCTTCCTTCCAGAAGTCCTATGTGCTCGGGCCGCAGCACGCGACGAGCGTCGAGGAGGCCCTGCGCGCGGTTACCATCGAGCCGGCCCGCCAGCATGAGATTGACGGCTGGGTGGGCAGCATCGAGCCGGGCAAGGTGGCGGACTTCGTCGTCCTGGGCGCCAATCCGCTCGACCGTGACGCCTCCAAGGGCGGTGACCCGACGACCATCAGCCAGATTCCGGTGATCCGGACGTACCTGGGCGGCAAGGACCCCGCGGGCAAGCACTGAGTGATTCACCGGGCGCGTCGTTCATCTTCCGGGCGACGCGCCCGACTCCGGCCAGTTAAGACGCCCGGAGCTCGGCGCCGGTGTCCCTTGCACGGGTCGCCAGGGCGCGGCGCAGCGCCGACCCCGCCCATGCGAGCTCTTCCTGCGACAAGTCCATGCCCAGCAACTCGTGGCCCTGGTCGTGCTCGATGACGATGCCCCGGCCGCGGGAGACATGCGTCCGCGCATCGCGCACGTCGATGTCCTGGATGCGTGACCTGGGCAGCCGCAGGACCTTCCGATGCCTCCAGGGGCCGTACCGCATGACCTCGATGCCCCGGGACGAGGCGTTGAGGGACCAGCGACTGGTGGCTTCCCGGGCGACCCACAGCCAGAAGAAGGCACCGCAGGCGATGAACAGGGAGCTCGCAATCACAATCACCTGCGTGCTGGCTGCCTGCGGGCCGAGTATCTGTCGCAACTGCCTCAGCAAGAAAAGAGGCCCGCCCACCGCGATGAGAACGGCGAAGGCTCCCTGCGCCGCGTAGGTGGGACGCCATCCACAGGGCGGCAGTTCCAGCGTCAGCCCCCGGGCGTCCTGTCGGAACTGGATGCCGCTGCCGAAGGGCAGGTCCGGAAGGCGCTCCCCCGTGAACGGCGTTTCCTCCATGCGCGCGCCCACCGCACGGCTCTGTCCGCCCTCAACACTGAGGCCCAGTCCGAGGAACCTGGAGACCGCCTGCGCCAGCTCCAGCGCCTCCTCCCGGTCATCGCTGTGGGACAGGACGACGGCGCCCGAATCTCCCATCAGCGCCACGATGTAGACCTTCGCGATGAAGAGGCCCTCCGTGGACCCCTTGTCTCGCTGGTAGACGGCCACGGACGTGAAGGGTTCCAGGGGCTCGGCCTTCGCGCCCAATGCTTCCCGGTAGCCGGTGCGGCGCCACACGGAGCGGGTCTCCCGGTTCAGCAGCACCTTCCACCGCGACGTGAGGTTGTGGATCGCCAGGGCGCCCATCGCGATCATCAGGATCCAGACGCGCACTTCACCCGCGAAGAAGCCTGTCGAGAAGGCGATGACCGGGAAGGCCAGCGACAGCAGCAACGCGCCACGGTACAGCCATCCTTCGATGGGGCGGACTTCGTGCTGGATGGTCAGGAAGGGGCCGGAAGCGGACCAGCGGTGGGAGCCACAGCGCATCCGCCCCAGGTTAAAGCCTTGGGAAGGGCTGCGAAAGCCGCCGGATCAATCGTCCGTGTCTGCTTCAGCCGGCGGTGTGGACCGGCGAGAAGATGATGGTCTGGGGCGGGCTTGGCTGCGGTGGCCCCGATGCTCCCTGTGGCGACGGCGCGACCTATGCCCCCGCGAGCGACGCCTGGAGCCCCCCCATCAAGTCCGATTACGCGCCCGCTCCGCGCTGGGGACACACAGCCCTCTGGACCGGCACGCAGATGCTGGTCTGGGGCGGCAAGGATGCCCGAGCGCCGCGTGTGTTCAGGGATGGGGCCATCTACCACGCGAAGGAAGACCTCTGGACGACCATGAACTTCGTCAAAGCCCCCGCGAACCGCTATGCGCACTCCGCGGTGTGGATCGACGGCGTGATGTACGTCTGGGGGCGGTGCGGATACCCCCCTGTCGGATGGCGCCCTGTGGGTGCCGTGACGGCGGGGCTTCCGCCTACACCTTCACGGTCTTCACCAACGGCAGTTCGCGCACGCGGGTGCCCGTGAGCGCGAACACCGCGTTGGCCAGGGCCGGGGCCACGGGGGGCACTCCGGGCTCTCCCACGCCTCCGGGGCGGCCGTCGCTGGGGATGATGTCCACGTGGATGCGCCTCGGCGTCTCCGCGATGCGCGCCAGGCGGTAGTCGCGGAAGTTGCTCTCCACCACGGCGCCGTCCTTCATCGTGATGGCGCCGTAGAGCCCCAGGCTCAGGCCGAACACCACCGCGCCTTCCATCTGCGCCCGCACGCGCTCCATGTTCACGATGGTGCCCGCGTCCGCGACGATCCACGCCTCGTCCACCCGGATGCGCTCGTCCGCGTCCTTCACCACCGACACCACCACCGCCACGTACGTCAGGAAGCTGCGGTGCGCCGCCAGCCCCAGCGCCCTTCCTTCCCGCTTGCGCTCGTCCCAGCGAGACAGGCCCGTCACCCTTTCAATCACCCTGCGCAGCCGCGCCGTGTCCACCGGGTGCTCGTCCAGGGACTGGCCGTAGTTCGGCACCTTCGCCACGCCCAGGTCCTTGGGCGTCACGATGCGCGACGGCCCCAGCACCTCCAGCAACGTGTCTCGCGGATCCGTGCCGCGCTCGTGCGCCAGCTCGTCGATGAAACTCTGCACCGCGAACGCGTGGTAGATGTTCGCCACGGACCGCAGCCAGCCGATGCGCGTGTGCGCTCGCGCCTCGCAGTTCTCCATCCGGATGTCCGGGATGGCCAGCGGCAGGTCCACGATGCCCTGCCCCATCTCTCCGTCCCCCGCGAACGTCGCGTCGGAGAACGTGGAGCCGATGGGCGGGAACGCGATGCGCTGGTGCCACGCCACCACCTTGCCGTTCGCGTCCAGGCCGGCCTCCAGCCGCTGCGCGCTCGTGGAGTGGTAGTAGTCGTGGCGCACGTCGTCCTCGCGCGTCCACTGCAGGCGCACCGGCGCGCCCACCGCCTTCGCCACCAGCGCAGCCTCCACCACGTAGTCCGGCTTCGACTTGCGGCCGAACCCGCCACCCAACAGCGTCACGTGGATGATCACCTTCGACGGGTCGAGGCCCAGCGCCTTCGCCACCTCGCTGCGCGCGGCCTGCGGGTTCTGCGTCGTGGCCCACACCTCGCAGGTGCCGTTCTCCACCTTCGCAACCGCCGCGGGCGGCTCCATGGGCGCGTGCGCCAGGTGCGGCGTGTTGTACGTGGCCTGCACCCGCTTCGCCGCCTTCGCTAGCGCTCCTGGCGCGTCGCCGACGTTGCGCACCACCTTGCCCGGCTTGCCAATCACCTCCAGCAGCTGCTCGCGGTACGCCTCCGAGTCGTAGACGGCGTTGTCCCCGCCCTCCCACGTCACGTCCAGCGCCGCGCGGCCCTTCATCGCCGCCCAGGTGTTGTCCGCCACCACCGCCAGGCCTCCCAGCGGCTGGAACAGGAAGGGCTTCGTCGCCGCCGGCAGCTCCACCACCTGCCGCACGCCCGGCACCGCCAGCGTCTTCGTCGCGTCGTAGCGGGCCACCTTGCCTCCCGCCACGGGCGGACGCGCGATGACCGCCGTGCGCATCCCCGGCAACACGACGTCCGCGCCGAACACCGCCCGGCCCGTCACGATGTCCGGCCCGTCCAGCAGCGGCAGCTCCTTGCCCAGGTGCTTGAGCTCGCTGCGCGGACGGAGCGTCACCGCGTCCTTCTTGGGCACCTTCAGCTTCGCCGCGTCACCGGCCAGCTCACCGAACTTCAGCGTCCGCTGCGAGCCCTTGTGGAAGACGGCGTGGTCGCGCGCCTCGCACTCCGTGGGCGCCACCTTCCAGCGCTTCGCCGCCACCGCCACCAGCATCGTGCGCGCCGTCGCGCCCGCGTAGCGCAGGTCGTCGAAGATCTTCCGCACGCTGCTGGAGCCGTCCGTGTTCTGGTCTCCGTAGGCCTCGTCGCCGTCGCCCTGGACCACCTTCACGTGGGCCATGTCCGCGCCCAGCTCGTCCGCGATGAGCACCGGCAGCGAGCTGCGCACGCCCTGCCCCATCTCCGAGCGGTGACAGACGATGGTCACCACGCCGTCCGGCGCCACGTGCACGAAGACGTTGGCCCTGAGTCCCCCCGTGGGCACTTCCGGCAGCGACGTGGGCATGGGCGCGGCGTGGGCCCTCGCGGGCAGGAACACCTCCAGCCCCAGGCCCGCGGCCACGAGTCCCATTCCTTCGAGCACGGAACGGCGCGACAGACGGATGCGAGTGTCTTGCATGGTGGCGGCCCTCACTCCGTCGGCAGTCCCGCCGCCTTCTTCACGGCGGTGCGGATGCGCGTATATGTCCCGCAGCGGCAGAGGTTGCCCGCCAGCGATTGATCGATCTCCGCGTCGGTGGGCTTCGGCTTCTTCGCCAGCAGCGCCGCCGCCGTCATGATCTGCCCCGCCTGACAGAAGCCACACTGCGGCACCGCCAGGTCCACCCACGCCTTCTGCAACGGATGCGAGCCATCTGGCGACAGGCCCTCGATGGTCATCACCTCGCGGCCGTCCGCGCGGCGCACCGGCGTCACGCACGAGCGCACCGCCGCGCCGTCGATGTGCACCACGCACGCGCCGCAGAGCGCCTGGCCGCAGCCGTACTTCGTGCCCGTCAACGTCAGCACGTCGCGCAGCGCCCAGAGCAACGGCATCTCCGGATCCACGTCCAGCACGTGCTCGGTCCCATTCACTCGCAGACGGATGCTCACGGTCGGCTCTCCTCGCGCGGGCACTCCGCGCCGTCCTTCACCCACGCGGCCACCAGGGCCCCGAACTCCGCCTGCGTCCCCGGCGCCGGAACCCGGTCCGCCCCGGGCTTCCAGCCCCAGCCCACCAGCTCGTCATGCGCCGAGTGCTCAATCAATTCCGCCAGACTCTTGCCGCCGTTGCGCGCCGGGTCCTTCAACTGTTCGCACAGCGCGCGCGGCGTGCGCCCCTCCCACGCCATCACCTTGGGCGCCACGTGCCACTTGGGCGCGCCGGGGATCCGCGCCAGCTGCGCGTTGCGGTCCTGATGGCAGGAGGTGCACTCCAGGCCGGGCACGCCCTGGTCCTCGGAGCCCCGGACCACCGGCGGGTCGTGCACCTTGCCCTCTTCGCCCTGCAGCGGACTGTCGCCCACGGGGTGGCAGTTGACGCAGCGGGGATGCAGCATGACCCGGCTCGCCTCCAGGAACAGCGCTTGCGAGCGCTCCTTCTTGTCGCCAATGCCCGCGAAGGCCTCCGGCGGCCGGAGCGCCTGTGGATTCGCGGGCGGCGGCACCACGGACGGATGCGCCGCGCGGCCTCCACATCCCGCGCTGATCAGGAGCGACAGCGACAGCGCCGCCGCCCCCGCGCCCAGCACGGCTCCCAGTGCCTTCGAGCGAAGATTCATCGTGCCCCGTCCATCCCTTCGGCCAGAGGTCGTCCGGCCTCACACGCAGCGTCGCGAGGCCGGACGGGCCATGCTGCCCCGGTCCCGCCCTCCACGAGCCTGTCAAAATGCCGCATGGCCTGTGAAGGTTTTCTTCAGAACGCGGCCAACCCTGCGAGTGGGCGGTGTCATCACGCACCGTGAGGGACGGCAGCCTTCGTGAAGGCTTCGTGCCTGGGTGACACGGGCCGCGGGCGGGATTGACGGAATGTCTTTCGGGGCCGCTGGGGGTGCCGCGCAAGTGCGCGGAATCGCATGCGCGGGGTGTTGGAACGCCATGTGTATTGGGAAGAACGCAAGGAGATAGCCCGCCATGCGCCAGAGCCCCGCGTCGTCCCTGTTCTCCCTCACCCGCCTCTTCGTCGAGCAGTGTGCCCGTTGGAGGCTGCGCGAGGAGGTCATCGCGTTCATCCTCGAGTTCGGCACCCCCGCCCGGGCGTGTGGTGCCACCCACCTCACCGTGCACGAGCGAGACCTGCCGGTCGCGCTGCGTGACTCGTCATTGGCGCGGCAGGCGCGGGGGTGGATCCTCATCCTCAATGACGAGGACCGGCTCCTCACCTGCTACCGCCGCCAGGACGCCTCGCGCTTCCTGCGGCAGAAGTCCAAGCGCCGTCCCGCGGGCGTGACCCGGGGCCGCGACGACTTCCTGCGCGGCCTCCAGTTCGCTCCGGCCTGAATCAGTCGAGCCCCGTCTTGCCCACCGCCCAGTAGGCCTTCACCTTCGACGTGGCGCGTTCGCCGTCGCCGCGCAGCCGCGAGCGCAGGGCCTGGATGGACTGCGCCCGGCCTGTCATCACCAGCGTCGCGCCGGGCTTCGTGCGCAGGACTTCGCGCAGCCGTTCGTGGACTTGCGTCAGGTGCGCGTCGCCTGCCGTGCGCTCCACGTCCTGGCCCTCGAAGCCCAGCTCGCGCAGCGCGGGCGCGCAGTCCTCGCGGCGTGTCACCTCGAAGATGGGGGTGACGTCGCGCTTCGCTCCGGTGCGGAACGCGTGCGCCACCGCGAAGGACGTCTCGTCACCGAAGAGCACCACCGGCGCGTCGCCGGACTCCAGCGCCACCGAGCGCCGGGGGCCGAAGAACTGCACCGTGTCCCCGGTGCGCACATCGCGGCCCCACTTCGCTCCCGGGCTGTCGCCGTGCAGGTACACCAGGAAGGCCGTGGCCCCTCGCGCTTCGTCCCACGACAGCGGCGTGTACGTGCGCATGCCCAGCCCTGGCAGGAACACCTGCACCTTGTCGCCGGGGCTCCATCCCTGCCCCCGCAGCGCGGGCCCTTCACAGTCAATCTGTCGAAAGGCGCGCGAGACTTCGCGCACCTGGGTCACCTTCGCTTCGGTGAAGAGAAACCGGCCCAGCATGCTTCCGAGCATGGCCTTGGCGTTTGCCATTGGAGCCTCCGTTCAGGCGTTCATACGCCTCCTGCACGTGCACGGCTCGTGAAGTTGCGTGAAGGCGTCCTCACCTTGCAGGGCAGAGACCCCCACGAAAGGAACCGGACATGGGCCCCTGGCATCCCCGGGTGCGCTGGCTTCGGACCGGCGGCGCCACTGTCCTTGCCATCCTGGCAGGCGGAGGCTGTGCGATGGGCCCGGATGAATTCGGGCCGCAGGTGACGTCGAGCTCGACGCCGCTGGACAACCCCATGTCCCAGTTCCGGGAGGTACTGGCGCCCTACGGCACCTGGATGGACCTGCCGGACGTCGGCTGGGTCTGGCGGCCGGACCCGAACGAGGTGGGCGTGGGCTTCACCCCGTATTCCACCGCCGGCCGGTGGGTTTCCAGCGACTGGGGATGGACCTTCGAGAGCGATTGGAACTGGGGCTGGGCGCCGTTCCACTATGGCCGGTGGTTCACCACGCCGGAGGAGGGCTGGCTGTGGTGGCCCGACAGTGAGTGGGCTCCTGCCTGGGTGGACTGGCGTTGGGGGAATGGCTTCGTTGGCTGGCAGCCCCTCTCGCCGCCGGGCTTCAGCACCGGGTTGAGCTGGAGGTTCGTGAGCGCGAACAACTTCGTGCAGCCCGACGTGGAGTCGCATCTCCTTCCGGAAGCGCAGGTCCAGAACCTGATGCGGCAGACGCAGCCCGTGGGCGAGCACGTGGTGGCCCGCGAGGGGTACTGGAACCGGGGGCCGGAGCCGGAGGAGGTTGCACGGGTCACCGGACAGGAGGTGCCGCTCGCGAGGCCGATGACTCCGCCCACGGGTCATCCACCGCGTGCATCGGCCACGAGCCCTGAAGGCGCTGCGCCTATGCCGGCTGGAGGAAGCGTCCGTCCACCAGATGGTCGATGACCTCTCGGGCGGAGTGCGGATCCAGCCTCTCCTTGGCACCCAGGTGCGTCACCGCGCTGGAGACGGTGGTGGGCTTTTCGAAGGCGGCCAGGGCGGCGAGGAGGATGGCGCCGTCATCGCCCTGGGTCAGCGTGGGGTCGGTGAACCTTCGCGGGTTGACGGACGGCGCGCAGCTCAACGTGATTCCGTCCACCGAGCGCAGGACCGTCACCGGCTCCTTCGCCATCTTCGCGGGGGCCCGGTGGCTGCCCAGCCAGTCCCCCAGCGTGAAGCGCTCCACCGAGGACGCGGTGTTCTTGAGCCGCGTGCGCCCGTGGAGGTCGACGTGCTTCCTCGCGTCCCGGTGCTTCCAGGCCAGCGCGTCCACCCGGTCCGAATTGCGCTGCACCGCCGCTTCCAGCTCCTTGTCCTTGAAGCGGATCATCGGCACGGACACGTCGCCGGGCTCGCGGCGCTCGAAGTAGCCGAGGAACTCCGCGAACGTCTTCGCCTCCGTCACCATGTCGAAGCGCGCGGGGTGCTCCGTGACGAGCGCCCCGGGCTGCGCCTCCAGCCGCTGGTAGCCCACCACGCAGTCCAGGCCGATGATGCGTTCCACCAGCCGCAGCTCCTCCGCCAGCCGCTCCCGGCTCGTGAACGGAAGGCCCCCGATGCCAGAGATTTCAATCTCCACGTTCGGATGGCGGCGGGCGGACTCGATGACCTCCAGCAGCTCGCGGTCCTTCGCGCAAGGCTTGAGCAGGCCCTTGGACATCTGCTCCAGCCTCTGCTGTTCGGAGAAGCAGCCGATGTCGATGACCATGTAGATGCGCTGGAAGGTCTCCGCCAACGCCGAGACCAGCTCCACGCGCGGCACGCCCCAGAGGAAGTACGTGCAGCAGTGGCGCGACAGGTCCACGCCCGCCCAGGTGCTCCCCAGGAACTCCGCAGTGCTGCCCGCGAAGTCGTAGCGCATCTGCCACGTCCGGCTGGCGATCTCCTGGTGATCCTTGCGCACGTTCTCCTCGGCGCGCAGGAACGGCTTCGCGCGTCCGAAGTCCGCCTTCTGGTTGCCTCGCGCCCCGCCGCAATAGAGGCAGTTCTCGCCGCAGCCCTTCCCAGGCGCGACCCAGCCGGAGAAGGAGTGTGCGTCCATCTGGCTGAGGAAGATCTCGTTGAAGTGCGAGTAGTAGACGTCCTGCGTGTTGGTCGAGCGCTGCACGTACGCCAGCGGCAACCGGCGGGGACGGCCGTCCGGCGTCCGCGTCACGCAGTTGGGCGGGGCTTCCTCTCCGTTGCAGAGCGCCAGCAGGGGGACTTCCCCATCGCCCAGGATGACGTGGTCGATGCAGTCGTAGCCGCTCAACTCCTTCCACCAGTACGACGCGGAGTTGCCTCCCACGACGATGCGGATGGACGGGTCGATCTTCCGGATGGTCCGGGCGATGAGCAGCGCGCGGTCCACGTGGTGGAACCACTTGAGGCTGATGCCGATGAGCTTCGGGCGAACACGGGCGATGAGGCGCTCGAAGGACTGCGTCACGTCCCCTGCGCTTTCGTCCCCGTCCCACAGGCGCACGAAGGCTTCAATCCCGCCGCGCCGCAGGTAGCTCGCCAGGTAGAGGATGCCGCACGTGGCTTCGCCCGTTCCGGCACCGACGAGGAGGACTGGTGAGAGGGCACGACCACTGCTCATGGGACGACCACCGGACTGGGAGGGAGACGAAGGCCAGCGTATAGGCGAATCCGGGCAGGCCCCGCGTGGATTCGTCGCCTCCCCTCCTCCCAGGCCGCCGGCCTGCTCCCTGGACGGCCCCTCACTCCAGCAGTTCGGCCAGGTTCGCGGCGCGCAGCGCGGCCTGGAGCTCCGCGTCCTGTTTCTCCTCGGCGTTGAGCTCCATGCCCTGCTGCCGGAGCAGGACCAGGGATGACCGCCTCAGCGCCTTGTCCTTGTCGTTGAGCCCCATTTGCCCGGCGGTCCGGAACACCTCCAGGTACGGGAGGGTCAACAGGAGGAACATCGGGGAAACGCGGGAGCGGATGTCTGCGCTGAGCTCGCTCGCGGCCTTGAACACCGGGGCGGTGCTCTCTGGGGCCTGCTGCTCCGGCGTGGCCCCCAAATCGTGGAACGACCGAAACGCGTAGAAGAAGGCTTCTCCGCTCTGATCCAGCCCCATCAGGTCACCGACGCAGAAGCGTTCATAGCTCCGGTATCGAACGCGCAAGCGATACGGCAGCTTCGCGAGGAAGTCCTCGTGACGCCCGCCCAGCCGCGCCAGGAAGAGGCACTGCCTGGGGTCCATTCCAGTATAGGTCGCGAGCTGATACTGGATGACCTCCTCCTCCGTGAAGGGACTCGCGGCGATGAAGCGCTCGGCCTCGGCCGCGTTCCTGTCCTGGAGCCGATCCAGGACCGCCCACGTGAACACCTGCACGTCGTGGTGCTCGATGGCGTAGCGCAGCGCGATGGCCCGCTGGGCCGCCAGCTCCTCCGCGAAGGAGGGCTCCAGGACCTTCTTCACGACCAAGCCGGCCGCGACCGCCAGGATGATGCAGGCGAACACGACGCCCGCCCCGGATACCTTCGGGTTCTTCGCGATGAAGTGCTGCCAGAGGAGCATCAGCGCTCCGCCCAGCGCGATCACCCCTGCGGCGACCACCCCACCGACGACGGCGATGTAGCCGAACCCCATCACGAAGAACGCGTCGAGATAGGGTCCCTGGGAGTTCGCAAGCACCACGACGAGCATTCCGACGTAGAGCGCGAGGACGCTTCCAGCGAAGAAGAGGAATGCTTTCATGGGCGGTCGTTGAGCCGGCCCGAGCCTGCCGTCTCACGACCGCGAACACCACTCGTATCCGGCGCCGTCGCCGACGGTTTCCGTCCCCGCCTGCGCCGCCGCTTCTTCGATGCAGCACCCTGAGGCTGTCCGCCCAACGCCCGCAGCACCTGCGCGCGGACGCCGCCCTCCAATCGCAGTTGTTGCATGAGCGCCTGCACCTGCTTCGCGCCCTGCGGGTTCCGCAATCCCTCTCCCAGCCGCTCGACGATGTCGATGCGCAGCGCCACCGGCCCGATGACCTCGTAGCCGAAGGCCCGCGCGCTCCGGCCGGCCAGCGCGGAACCGTTCAGCGCCGGCTCCTGGGGAATGCCCTGCGGACACGGCGCCTGCTGGAACAGCGCCGTCAACATGGCCCGCCGCTCCAGAGCCTGGGGTGACAGGGCCTGGGTGACATAGAGGAACCGCTGGCCCTCGTGGACGCCCTGCGTCTTCAGCCGCTCGCGCGACTCCTCGTCCAGGAGCCGCCACTGTTCGCGCGCTTCGCCCTGGGAGATGACGCCCAGCCCTTCCGCCAGCTGGTAGGCCACGGCTCGCGTCGCCGGTGAGCGGCTCGCGCTCGTGAAGGACTCCGCGGGAAAGCCTCCCATGGCCTCCGTGACCAGGTCCCTCGCCAACGCCACCAACCGGCGCTCCAATCGCTGACGCGCGCCTCCCGTCCACACCTCCGGCTCCGCCAACGCCAGCTGCGGCGAGCGCCGGTCGCGCCCCCGCACCAGCCGGGCCAGCGGCTGCGCCTCGAAGGAGATTCGCCCCGTCGCGTCCACTTCAAAGGCGTCGTGCGTCGCGTCCACCACGCGCTGGACGAACTGCTCCTCCGTCATCAACGCGCCTTCCGCGCCCGGAACCTCCGTCAACAGGAGCCCCAGCTTCGCGAAGGGATTGTCCGAAGCACCGGCCTGCGGCTGCGTGCTGGCCCTCACGAAGCGGCGCGCGCTCCTCCTCGCGGCCCGTTGCACGAAGCGCTCCACCAGCCGCTCATGCAGGGCGTCTCCCAGCGCGTCCTCGATGCGGCGCGTGCGCTCCTGCCAGTCTTCCGCGTCATTCAGCCAGCCCGGACGATGGCTGATGTACGTCCAGATGCGGATGGCCGCGAGCCGGTCCATCAGCGTGTGGATGTCCCCGGAGGCATCGTCCAGCGGTGACACCTGCCGGCCCAGCCACGTCGGATCCAGCTTCCCGTCCCCGGCTGTCAGCTGGAGGAACGTCTCGCGCAGCAGCGCGACGTGCTGCCCGAAGAGGCCCTTGCGGAAGTCCGGCACCTGGCAGACCTGCCACAAGAGCTCCACGGACGCCTTGTCGGTGGTGAGCTCGCGGATGGCCGGCACCGCCGACAGGCCCTTGAGCGCATCGAAGTCGTCCGCGCGCTCCACCCGGACGAAGGCGCTGTCGCGAGGCGCCCGCGACAATGAATCCAGCAGCGCCTCCGGGCTTGCGAAGTCGAGCGAGGAATTGCGCCAGACGAGGCTGCGCACGGCCGGGAAGCGGTGGGTTTCGATGGCGGAGACGATGCGCGGCGGCAGCTCCGGCAGCGTGTTCAGCGCGCCGAAGCTCCCGTCGTTGAGGTGGCGCCCCGCGCGGCCGGCGATCTGCGCCAGTTCGTCCGGATACAGGTCACGCTGTTCGGCGCCGTCGTACTTGGAGAGCGTCGCGAAGGCCACGTGGTTGAGGTCCAGGTTCAACCCCATGCCAATGGCATCCGTGGCCACGAGGTACTGGACCTCGCCGGATTGATACATGGCCACCTGCGCGTTGCGCGTCCGCGGTGACAGCGCGCCCAGCACCACCGCCACCCCGCCCCGCAGACGGCGCAGCGCTTCGGCCAGCTCATAGACGCGGTCCGCGGAGAACGCGACCACCGCCGAGCGCGGAGGCAGGCTCTTCAGCGAGCGGCGCCCGGCATAGCGCAGCTGCGACAGGCGCATGGCGCGCTTCGTGGACGCATGGGGAATCAGCGCCTGCACCATGGGCCGCATGGTGTCCGCGCCCAGGAACCAGGTCTCCTTGCGGCCGCGCGCGTGCAGCAGCCGGTCCGTGAAGACGTGCCCGCGCTCCCGGTGCGCGGCGAGCTGGATTTCATCCACCGCGAGGAAGTCCACCTCCCGGTCGGTCGGCATCGCCTCCACGGTGCAGATCCAATAGTCGGGCCGGGGCGGGATGCGCTTCTCCTCGCCCGTCATCAGCGCGACCCGGCCCTCGCCCACCTTCGCGGTTACCCGGTCGTAGACCTCACGGGCGAGCAGGCGGAGCGGCAACCCGATGATGCCGGAGTCGTGCTCGAGCATCCGTTCGATGGCGCGAAACGTCTTCCCGGTGTTCGTGGGCCCCAGCTCCGCCACGACGACGGACGGCCGGCTGGATGGGCTCGAGCTCATGGGCGAAGACTAACCCCGAAGCCCCTCCTCCGCCCTGGAGGCCGCAAGGGATGTTCGCGGACAACGTCCCTGCCCGCGCCCTGCGTGGAAGCAGGCGTCCGCGAAAGGCCCTTGCCAGATACAACGGGCCCCGGGGCGGGACGGACAGGCGCGGCGCTCCCGGCACGCGGGGGCAGATGGGATGGACGGCGCCGCCCGGGCCCCCCAGCTTCCGGACACGCAGCCGCCCGGGGGCAATGCCATGGCCGACACGCATTCGCAGCCGTCCGAGACCGACCCGGGGGAGCTGGGGGTCCGCATCACGCTGCTCAACGCCGCACTGGCGACCAAGGTCGTCTGCGTGCGGCGCTACACGCGCCACGCCCTGTTGGCGGGAGGCGCGTGTCACGAGGCGATGAAGGCCGCGTTCGGCCTGCACGCTCGCGACGAACAGGACCACGCGCTCAGGCTCGTCGAGCGCATCCAGCAGCTGGGCGGCCGGCCGGATTTCAACCTTGGAGGGCTCATGTCCAGTGGTGACACCCAGGACGACGAAGGGCGGACGCTGGTGGAGCTGCTGCGCGAGAACCTGGAAGCGGAGCGCGTCGCCATCGCGTCGTACCGCGACCTCATCCCCTACTTCGCGGAACGCGACCCCACCACGCGGCGGCTGCTGGAGGAACTCCTCGACGAAGAGGAGGCCCACGCCAACGCCCTGCACGCGCTGCTGAAGCCTTGAGACCCCGGCCCGGTGGGTTCCTCGGGCGGGTCCCGAACGGACCCGCCGGGCCGAGGATCCTCAGGCGCCCGGTGCCACCTGCACGTCGCGGTAGCGCACCATCCGCTTCAGCGACGGATCCCACAGGTTCAGCCGCAGGCACCCCACGATGTCCTTCAGCGTGAGCGTGGTGACGTGCGGCCCCTGGAGCTCCGGGATGGACGCCATCGCCTCCGGCAGCCGGTAGAACGGGATGCGCGGGTTGAGGTGGTGGACGTGGTGGTAGCCGATGTTGCCCGTGAACCACTCCATCACCGGCCCGAAGCGCATGTAGCTGCTGGCCTCCAGCGCCGCGTCCGCATGGCTCCACGACGCCTCCGGCAGGATGGCCACCTCGTCGAAGTTGTGCTGCGCGTAGAACAGGTACGTGCCCAGCGCGTACGCGGCGAACAGCGGCCCCAGGAAGGCCGTGAGATAGACGCCCAGGCCAAACCCATGCCAGACAGCCGCGGACAGGGCCACGTGCACGCCCAGCGCCAGCCCGGACGTCCAGTAGCGCTTCGGGTTCTTCACGAACGGCTGGAGGCACAGGCTGTAGAGGAACGCGGTGAAGTAGCCGAACAGCTGCGTCACCGGGTGGCGCTCCACCACGTAGCCCAGGCGCTGTGCGCCGGTGGCCTTGCGCCATTGCTCCGTGGTCCAGGTGGCGAAGGTGCCCGCCGAATCCGCCGCGATACGGGCGGTGTTGGCGTGGTGATGGTTGTGCGTGTCATTCCAGATGCGCGACGGGGTGAGCGTGAGCAGCCCCTGCACCTGGAAGAGCGCCTTGGCCCACCGGGACTTCGGCAGGAGCGCCCCGTGCATCGCGTCGTGGAAGAGGATGAAGCAGCGGATGAGCACCAGCGCTTCAATGAGGCCGCCCACGATGCGCAGGGGCCACCAGGGCGCGGCCACCGCCAGCACCACCGCGCCCACGAGCGCGGCGTAGGTGGAGCCGAGCGCCCAGAGGGAGCGCGCGGTGTCCTGGGCCGCGTAGGGACGCGTGCGGGCAATGAGGTCCTTGCTCGATGGCGACGCGGTTCGTTCCATGGGGACAGGGCTCCGGCGGTGCCCGCCCGGCGACACACCGGGACGGATGACCGCGAGCGTTGTCCCATCCCCATGTCACGGCCGGGTCAGCGCTTCTTACGCCAGGCGCGAAGCTCCGCTTTCTTCTGCTTGCCCACCTCGTCCAGCCGGGCCTGCCAGGTTTCACGGTAGGGGCGCAGGGCCTCCGCCACGGCGCGGGCCACCACCAGGTTGCGGTACCACTTGGCGTCCGAGGGCACCAGGTGCCAGGGCGCCTGCTCGGTGGACGTGAGGGCGAAGACATCCTCATAGGCGCGCGTGTAGTCCGCCCAGTGCTTGCGGTCCTCCCAGTCGCCCGCGGCGATCTTCCACGCCTTGCGCGGCTCCTCCTCGCGCGCCAGCAGCCGCTTCTCCTGCTCCTCCTGGCTGATGTGGAGGAAGAACTTGAGGACGATGGTGCCGTGCTCCGTGAGCAGGGTCTCGAAGTCGCGGATGTGCTGGTAGCGCACCTTCCAGAGTTCCTTGGGCACCAGGTTGTTCACCCGCGCCACGAGCACATCTTCATAGTGGGAGCGGTTGAAGATGGAGAACTCGCCCAGGCGCGGGGTCTTGCAGTGCACGCGCCAGAGGAAGTCGTGCTCCCGCTCCTCCGTGCTGGGCACCCCAAAGGAGATGACGCTCACCCCGCGCGGATTGAGGCTGCCCACCACGTGCTTGATGGTGCCGTCCTTGCCGGCGGTGTCGCGCCCCTGCAGGACGATGAGGACGGAGTTCATCTTCGCGCCCCACAGCAGGTCCTGAAGATCGAACAGCTCCTCGCCCAGCACGTCGAACTCCGTCTTGGCCACCTCCTTGTCCGTCTTCTTCGGCGGTCCCGTGGGGGTGCGCTCCAGCTTCACCTTCGCGCCCTGCTTGTCGTTGCGGATGATGTCCATGGTCCCCTTCGCTCCTGGTGTGGGCGCAAGCGTGCCCTGAGCGAAGGCGGATTCACACCGTTCCGAGCCAGGACGGCGGCAGAACGTCCGAGTCGAACCTTTCAAGGACCATCCGGCACAGGTGGTGGCGGCAGGACAGCGTGCCGCCTCCCTCTTGGGCCGGCAGGCTGTCCAGTTTCCAGATCCTGGTTCTTGAATCCAGACAAGGCGCCCCGCCAGGTGCTCCGCGAGCCCCCGAATCCAGTCACACTCCAGCAATGCGGCTGTTTCACTGCTTGCGATTGCCTCCGCGACAAGCGGCAAAACCAGGCTCAAGAGCTGCCCTGGCGGTCCCAACAAATCTCCAGAAATCAATCCCTCACAAATCCGCATCTCGCCCGTCCAGCTTTCGTTCCCCCTGTCGCCAGCCCGACCCGCCACATCACGAGAGCCAGATGTTCCGAACCTCAATGCTCCTGCCGACCCGCCTTCGTTTGTTGTCCACCCTGGCCCTGCTGCCCTCCCTGGCCAGCGCCGCCTCGACCACCGCCCCTGCTTTCGACCTGGAGCGGCTGAGCCTCAACCCCACGTCGCGCGCCGCGCTCGGCACGGCGGCAGGCAGCCTGCGCGAGCCCGGTGAGCTGCGCCTGGCCCTGGCGGCGCACTACGAGCGCTCGCCGCTCACGCTCTACCGCGATGGAGAGCGGATGGACTCGCTCGTCGGGTCGCGTACGCAAGTGCAGCTGGCGGGCACCTATACGGTGAGCAAGCGGTTCGAGGTGGGCGCCATCCTCCCCCTCATGGCCCACCAGGGCACGCGCGGGTTCTCCAACGTGGGCATGACGTCCCCCTCGTCGTGGGGCCTGGGGACGCCGGTGTTGCAGGGCCGGCTGGGGCTCCTGGATGAAGCGTCCGCGCCGGTGTCACTGGCGGCGGAGCTGGCGGTGGGCCTGCCCGTGGGCAACAAGGACGCGCTCCAGGGCAGCGGCGGCTGGGACGTGACGCCGCGCGTGTCCGCAGGCCGCACGGTGGGTCTGGTGGTGCTGGGCCTGGAGGCGGGCGTCCGGCTGCGCAACCGCACGGCGGTGGGTTCGAACGCGGTCGGCTCGGAGCTGCCCTGGGCGGCCACCGTGGCCACCACGGGCCACAAGCTGCGCGGTGAGCTGGGCCTGCGCTCCGCGGTCCCCCTGACGGACAGCCCCATGCCCATGGAGCTGCTGGCGGGCGGCCGCTACGCGCTGGGCTCCCGGATGGAGGTGTTCGCGCTGGGCGGCCCCGGCCTGGGCACCGCGCCGGGCACGCCCGCCTTCCGCGTGATGGCCGGCCTGTCGGTGTCCGCGCTCCAGGCGGTCCAGCCGGTGATGCGTCCCCGCATCGCGGAAGCCCTTCCCCCCACGCCCGCACCCGCCCCGGTGGTGGTCACCGAAGCTCCGGAGCCGGCTCCGGTGGCCCCGCCGGTGGCGGTGGTGGACGTGTGCGCCCCGAACCAGAGCCATTCGCTGGAGCAGTGCCCGGACCTGGATGACGACAACGACGGCGTGGCCAACGCCAAGGACCACTGCCCGGTGGACCCCGAGGACCGCGACGGCTTCCTAGACGATGATGGCTGCCCGGAGGCGGACAACGACGGCGACGCCGTGGCGGACGTAGTGGACAACTGCCCGATGGTGGCCGGTCCCGCGTCGAACCAGGGCTGCCCGGCGAAGCAGAAGCAGCTGGTGGTCATCACCCAGGACCGGCTGGAGATCCGCGAGAAGGTCTACTTCGCCTCTGGCAAGGCGCGCGTGCTGCCGCGTTCGTTCAACCTGCTGGACCAGGTGGCGAAGGTGCTCATCAGCCACCCGGAGCTGAAACACATCCTGGTGGAGGGCCACACGGATTCGCGCGGCCGTCCGGAGACCAACCGGACGCTGTCCCAGCAACGCGCCTCCGCGGTCGTCCAGTGCCTGGCGATGCGCGGTGTCCCGGCGGACCGGCTGATGGCCGCCGGCCGTGGCCCGGACGCTCCCGTCGCGTCCAATGACACCTCGTCCGGCCGTGAGCTCAATCGCCGCGTGGAGTTCCACATCGAGTCGGAGCCCACCTCCGGCCACGTCTCGCGCGACTGAGCCGCGGCCCAATCCCTTTCACAACTCTTTCACAGCATCCTTCTTTCCCGGAAACTCAATGACTACCTCTTCCTATCGCCTCCTCGTGGGGGCCCTGGCCGCGCTTTGCCTGAATACGCGTGCGACCGCCGAAGCGTCGCCTCTCACCACCGCCGTGTCTCCGGGCCAGCTGGCCGCGGCGCTTCCTGACGTGCCCCCCGCGGCGCCCGTCATCCTGACCCCTACGCTGGGGGTGCTGCTGTCCACCGCGCTGCCGTTCTACAGCGGCACCGCGGAGGTCGGCGCGAAGGTGACGCTGACCCTGGATGGGAAGATCGCCGCGACGGTGACGGCGGATCTGAATGGCCGTTGGAGCTACACGCCGTCCCTGCTGGAGTTCCTGTCCAACGGGGTGCACTCGCTGGTGGCGGTGAGCACCAACCTCGCGGGCCAGACGGGCCCCGCGGCGAGCGTGCAGTTCAGCATCCTGGCCCTGGGGCCGGAGACGGTCATCTTCAGCGGCCCGGCGCTCTCCACCGTACAGACGACGGCGCGCTTCACGTTCGGCTCGTCGGCGCTGCTGGTGTCGTACCAGTGCGCGCTGGACAACGACCACTTCGTGGCGTGTGGCACGCCTCGCGACTTCACGAACCTGGCCGAGGGCCCGCACCAGTTCCTGGTGCGCTCCAAGGACCTGCTCGGGCTGCTGACGGACCCCACGCCGGCGGCCTACTCGTGGACGATCGACCTCACGCCGCCGAAGACGACCTTCACGTCCACGCCGCCGGCCTTCACCAACGCCCTGATTTCGACGTTCGCCTTCAAGTCCTCGGAGCCGAACTCCACGTTCACCTGCGCGCTGGACAGCGGCCTGGCCCTGCCGTGCGCTTCGCCGTACCTGACGCTCCTGCTGGCGGACGGGCCGCACACGCTGGCGGTTCGCGCCCGGGACGCCGCGGGCAACCAGGAGACGGAGGCCACGACCTACTCCTGGACGGTGGACACGGTGGCGCCGGCGATTCCGCGGGTGACGTCGGTGACGCCGGGCGCGACGGTGGCCGTCTCGCCTTCGGAGGTGAGCGGCCGGGGTGAGCCCGGGTCGGTGGTGCGCCTGATGATCGACGGCGTCCTGGTGGGCACGGCGGAGGTGGATGTCGCGGGCCAGTGGACGGTCGCGGTGCCGGGCACGCTGGTGGACGGGGTGCACTTCCTGACGGCGTCGGCCACGGACGCGGCGGGCAACTCCAGCCTGCCCGTGACCGTCTCCTTCACGCTGGACACCACGGGTGCGGACACGCGCATCGTGGCGGGCCCGCCGCTGTTCAGCCCGAGCAGCAGCGCCAACTTCGCCTTCACGTCGGAGCACGCGGGCGCCACCTTCCGGTGCAACCTGGACGCGCTGTTCGCGACGCCCTGCACCGACCCGGCGGCGTATCAGGGCCTGGCGGATGGCGTGCACGTGTTCAGCGTGTTCGCCGTCGCGCCCAACGGGGTGCCGGACCTGACGCCGGCCGTGCACACCTGGAGGGTGGACACGGTGGCGCCGGTGGCTTCAGTGGTGACGTCGCCGCCGCCGGTGCTGGCCGGAACCGTGGCCTCCTTCGGCTTCGAGGCGAATGAGGTGCTGGCCACGTTCCAGTGCAGCGTGGACGGGCTGGAGTTCCAGGACTGCCTGGCGAACATCACGCTGGAGAACCTGGCTCCCGGGACGCACACCCTCCAGGTCCGCGCGGTGGACGCAGCCGGCAACGTCGGCGCCGCGGCGACCTACACGTGGGAGATGACCCCTGCCGGCGGTGGCACTGACGGCGGCACGGGCACTGACGGCGGCACCGGCGGCAACTCCGACGGCGGCACCGGCGGCAACTCCGACGGCGGCACCGGCAACGGCGGCAACACCGATGGCGGCGGCACCACGGACCCGGGCCCGGGCACCGGCGGTGGTCAGAATCCGAACGACCCCGGAGTGATTGGCGGCACGCCCTACGACGAGATGCTCGGCGGCGGACTGGGATGCGGCGCCACGTCCCCTGCTCCGGCCATGTGGGTGGGCGCGCTGCTCGCGGGCCTGATGGCGCGCGCCCGCCGCCGCAAGTCCTGAGCTTCACCCCCGCTTTGACAGTCAAACCGCACGGGGCGGTCAGTCGTGCCGCCCGGTGCCTGCCTTCACTCCAACCTGCGTGTGAGCCGCATGCCTCTCCCTACCGACCTCCGCTTTCGCGCGCCTCTCGTTGACGCTTTCGTCGCCACCCTGCTTGTCCCGGTTCTCGTTGGCCTCTTGTGGGTCGCGTTTCGGGTGACGGAGCACATCCCCGCGGATAGCTCCCCCACGAAGCTGATGTTGATCCGCACGGCTGTGCGCACGCCCTTCGTCTTCTGCCTGACGTGCGTCTTCTTCCGGGCCTTCACCGCCTGGGAGGACGTCTTCAAGCATCTGCTCCGGGAGCTCCAGCCGCGGACGTTCGAGCACCGGCCAAATTGGCTCCGGAAGGACTGACGGCATTCCCCCCCGCGCGCCTTCGCGGTGACACAAAACGGGGCGCGCGGTGTTCCCCTCCCATCGCAGCAACCGGGAGGGGAACACATGGCAGGTCATCGACTCATCGCGAGCACCCTGGGCGCCTTCGCGCTCGCCGGACTCGCGGGCTGCACCGACACCGCGGCCAACGTGGAAGCCACCGCCGGGCCCGCGACGTCCCAGGCGGAGTTGGCGTCCGTGGCCCAGGCGGCCGCCGGCAGGAAGCACTTCCAGGAGGCCCTGCCCGGCACCAACGGGCGCTCCTGCGCGACGTGCCACGTGTTCGCGGACGACACCGCGCTCAAGCCCGCGCACGTGGAGGCGCTCTGGGCCCGGAGCCCCGCGGATCCGCTGTTCAACCGCATCGACGCGGATGACCCGGCCGCCCCCGTGCCCACCTACGAGCACCTGAAGAAGGGCCTGGTGCGCGTGGTGCTCCCCCTCCCCGCGAACATGGACGTCATCGACGTTCAGGGGAACGTCATCACCGCCCCGGACCGCAAGGTGTCCGTCTGGCGCGGCGTGCCGAGCATCGCCGACACCGGCTTCTCCGGCCCCTTCCAGTTCGACGGCCGCGAAACCGACCTGGTCACCCAGGCCCAGAGCGCCGTCACCAGCCACAGCCAGGGCGGCACGGTGGCTCCGGCCGTGCTCCAGCGCATCGCCGCGTTCGAGCGCGGCGTGTTCAGCTCCCCTCGCGCCCGCTTCGTTTCGGAGTTGCTGGAGCGCGGCTGGCCCTTGAGCGCCATCCCGGATCCGGACGCCCTGCTCCTGCTCGACGCGTCCGAGCGGCGCGGCCGCGACGTCTACAACCTGGCCTGCGAGGCCTGCCACGGCGACCGCACGCGCAACCGCGTCGTGAACCGCGCCACGCACGACGCGCTCTTCTACGCGCTCAAGCCCGACGGCAACATCCAGTACACCGTCACGCCCGGCGGCACGGCCGAACCCGTGCGCGTACCCCGCCCGCACAGCGAGTTCCTCAACGCCGGCTACGCATACATGACCTACCTGGGTCAGCGCGGCGTCGTGCCCCTCTACAACACGTCCGTCGACTTCCCCCAGTACCGCTTCCGCTTCTACACGGACGGCACGCGCCAGCACGCCGTCACGGACCTGCCCCCCATCCCCGTCACCGCGAGCGGCGACCCGGATGACATCAACCCCGCGCTGGATGAGAACGGCGCGCCCATCGTGGGCCCCGCGCTCGCGGCCCAGTGGTACTCCACCGACCCCGGACGCGCGTTGATCAGCGGAGACCCCGCGGAGTTCGAGTCCTTCGACGTGCCGTCCCTGCGCGGCATTGCCCGCACCGCGCCGTACTTCCACGACAACAGCCACGCCACGCTCGCGGAGACGGTGGACACCTACAGCCGCTTCATCCTCCCGGGCATCCCTTCCGTGGGCGCGCTGCCGGTGCACCCGCCCGAGTTCCCGGGCGGGCCGCCGGAGTCCCTCAGCCCCGCTCAGAAGAAGGATCTGCTGCGCTTCCTCCAGCGGCTGTGAACGCCGCCGCTCAGCGCCGCCACTCCAGCTCCGGCGCCGACACCCGGGGCGGAGGCGGCAGGAAGGTGTGCGCCAGTCCCCGCAGGCCCCGTGCGAAGAACTCCTCGCGGATCCACTGGCTCAGCGCCGCCGCCTCGCCCTCGTGACCCGGCGCCAGCCTGAAGGTCGCGTGCCACTCCACGAAGGTCTGCCCGGTCGCCGTCACCGGCGTCACCCGCAGCTTCGCCACGAAGTCGCGCACGGGCAGCGCGCCCTCCACCATCTCGTACGCGTAGCTGCGCGCATGCGCGTCGTAGGCCAACCGCGCCTCCAGGTACACCTCGCCGTCGCGCGTGGTGAGCCGGCGCAAGGGGCCGGAGTCGGGGCGCGTCACCCGCTCGCTGGTGACGACGCCCGGGTGCCAGCGGGGAAGGCTGTCAAAGCCTCCCACGCGGTCCCAGACCACGTCCGCGGGTGCCTGGATGAGCTGACTCGCATAGGCCTCGGCCATCAGTGCCTCAGGTCGTTCGTGCATGGACATGCTCAAGAAGGGGCTCCGCCCCCAGGGCGGCCATGCGACTGGAGGGCGGCCCACCGTCCACGGGCGGGCCTCCAGGCGTAGGGCGTGTCCCTTGGGGAGAGCGCGCTCCCCTCAGGCCGTACGGCCCTGGAAGCCCTCGTAAAGCCATACAGTCAACGGACCCGCTCCCCCACCGCGTCGCATCGCATTCATGCCGCCCCCCATGTCAGGCATTGAGGCGCGTGATGTGGAGCAACGGCAGCGGAGTCGGAATCGTCCGAAAGGGCTGTTGTAAGCGCTCCGCATCCCGGGTCAGTCTGCGTGTGGCCCCGCGATCACCGGCCCACCTGGGGGGACTCGCCCCGCGGGGCAGGGTCTGGCGGGATGTGAAGCATTGCCCGAGCATGGCTGTTGAAGGCGCATGGTGCATGCCCCCCTTCGCCGAGGAGATGCCCGATGACCTCCGCTTCCATCACCGAGTACGAAACGCGCCTCTACTGGCAGGGGGACCGGGGCGCGGTGCTGACGAGCGACCATGCGCCCCCCGTTCCGATTGGCCGCCCGCTGTGCAGCCAGCAAGACGGGCCCGTGGACGGACGGTGGGACCCGGAGGCACTGCTCGTGGGCGCGGTAGAGGGTCGCACGCTGCACGCGTTCCTGGACGCGGCCCGGGAGGCGGGCGTGGGCGTGCTCTTCTACCAGAGCTCCGCCACGGCCCGGCTGGTGAGCGGGAGCCCTGAAGAGGCCGCCCACTTCACCGACCTCATCGTCCGGCCGCACGTGGCCGTGGGCAGTCCACGGGAGGCGGAGGACGCGCGACAGCTCTTCGCCCGGTTGCCGGCGCGGTGCTTCCCCAGCTCCATGCTCCAGCTCACCCCGCGCATCGAGCCGGTGGTGGAGGTCTGGGCCCACGCCCGTCGCGAGGAGCCCCCCGCACCTGTCGAAAACCACGCACCTGCGCCCATCGGGGCGGACGCGGTGGTTCCCTGGGGGAGCGGCATGCGCAGTGTGGAAGCACATGCCGACGAATCCACAGACGAATCCGCCCACGAAGCCGGTGAAGGAGCCGGAACCGAAGCCCACGCCTGAGATTGATCCGCCCCGGCCGCCCGTGCCGGAGAAGGATCCACCTCCGGGCGAGCCCAAACGCCGGGAACCCCCTCCGCCCCTACAGGACCCGGAGGTGGAGCCGGGCATCCAGGACCCACCGGCGCATGACCCCAACCATCCGGGGCCGCCGACCATCATCGCGTGACCGCCAGCCTGTGCTGGCCCGTACCTGAAGGATCCCCTCATTTAGCGAGTTGATCAGCATGCGCTCGCTCGGTAACTGAGTGCGGCGGAGGTGGCAGTCGGGCAAAGAGTGCATCCACCATGAGGCGCAAGGTGGCCATTGACGCAGAGCAGGTGCGGGCGTTCCTGACGG